>JBFFSH010000016.1:0-43839 GCA_041572575.1 Thermodesulfobacteriota bacterium | reverse complement strand
TTGGTAGCAGCTATAAAATCGAGCCTATGAACAAAGATCATATCTCTCAGATCATGGAGATAGAAAAAGTCAGTTTTCCTACCCCATGGCACAAGAGGATTTTTGAGCTGGAAATCGGGAAGCCGCGCTCATTTCACTCGGTCTTTAAATTAGAGGATAAAGTAGTGGGGTACCTTATTTCATGGATGCTTTATGATGAAATACATATTCTAAACGTTGCTGTACATCCTGAGCATAGACGAGGCGGTATAGGCAGGAAGCTTATCGAATACACTATTGCTCACTTTAGACCAAAGGGGGCAATGACAGTTATTTTAGAAGTGAGAACAAGTAACATAGCTGCACAAAATCTTTATGAAAAAATGGGCTTTGAGGTTCTGAGAACCAGAAAAAAATATTACTCAGACACAGGAGAAGACGCGCTTGTTATGATGCTTGATATAAGCGGGGATTATGATAATGATTGGTAAACCAATAGGTTACACAGCCTGACTTTGCCTGCCAAAGCGAGAATAGACCTTTTCTAATGCTCTTGTCATCTCTCCGATTGTAGCATAGTCCCTGACAGCTTGAACTATATAGGGCATAAGGTTTTCGCTGTTTCTTGCCGCATTTTCAAGCTCATCGAGACCATTTGCAACTTTCTTATTATCTCTTTTTTCCCTTAGGTCTTTTAATTTCTTTTTCTTAATTGATTCTATTTCAGGATTAATTTTAAGAATATCAACCGGTTGCTCATTATCTGCAACGTAGTCATTAACGCCTACAATAATTCTTTCCTTCTTTTCGACCTCAAGTTGATAGTTATAAGAAGCCTCTTCTATTTCCTGATTGATATATCCGTCTTCAATGCACTTTATCATCCCGCCCTTTGAATCAATCTTTGTAATGTATTCTAAAACTTTATCTTCAATTTCATTTGTAAGTGATTCAACTGCATAAGAGCCTGCCAGAGGGTCTATTGTGTCTGCAACACCGCTTTCATGTGCAATGAGCTGTTGGGTTCTAAGAGCAATAGTGGCCGCTTCTTCTGATGGCAGAGCAAGGGCTTCATCATAAGAATTTGTGTGCAGTGACTGTGTACCTCCAAGAACAGAAGCAAGAGCCTGCATCGTAACTCTCATTATATTGTTTTTTGGCTGCTGTGCCGTGAGTGTGACGCCTGATGTTTGAGAATGCACCCTGAACTTTTGTGCTCGCTCGTTTGTTACATTAAATCTGTCTTTAAGGATTTTTGCCCATAGCCTTCTAGTGGCTCGGAATTTTGCAACCTCTTCTAAAAAGTTATTATGAACAGCAAAGAAAAAAGAAACCCTTTCGGCTATTTTTTCAATATCCAGGCCTCTCTGCCTGGCATTTTCAAGATATTCTATTGCATCTGCAAGCATAAAGGCAGATTCCTGTGTTGCTGAAGACCCGGCTTCTCTGATATGATAACCACTCACACTAATGGGATTCCAGCTTGGTATATGATCCCGGCAGTACTCAAGGATGTCTATTGTGATTTTCACAGACGGGCCTGGAGGAAAAACATAAGTCCCTCTGGCAATAAACTCTTTAAGCAGATCGTTTTGTACAGTGCCTTTAATCTGCTCCGGGCCTGTTCCCTGTTTTTCTGCTGCAACCATATACATCGCAAGGAGCATTGATGCTGTAGAATTTATTGTCATTGATGTGCTTACATCTGAGAGCGGAATGCCGGAAAAAAGGATTTCCATATCCTCAAGTGAATCTATTGCTACCCCTACCTTTCCAACTTCTCCCCTACTTATAGCATCGTCTGAGTCATATCCCATCTGAGTGGGAAGATCAAATGCTACGCTAAGCCCCGTCTGTCCCTGATCCAGAAGATATTTAAACCTTTCATTAGTTTCTTCAGCAGTACCAAAGCCAGCGTACTGGCGCATTGTCCACAGCCTTCCGCGGTACATGGTAGACTGAACTCCACGAGTAAACGGATAGCTTCCGGGCTGTCCTATCTCGCTTTCATAGTCTATGTTTTTAGTGTCTTCAGGACCATAGAGTCTGTTAATCTCTATTCCTGAGGGTGTGGTAAATGATTCTCTTCTTTCTTTTGGCTTTTTACTCATTTTAATAATTGAAGGATCATTAGAAGTTAGTTTGTTCTCTCTACAACAAAATCAGCAAGCATATCCAGGGATTTATTAAATTCATTGACAGGCAGATAAGTTAATGACTCTTTTGCTTTATTAACAAAAGATTTTGCAGAGTCCTTTGTTTTATCTACACCTTTGTATTTGCTTACAATTTCAAAGATAAAAGATAGTTCCTGTTCATCAAAAATGTCTTTACCAAGAATTCTGCTTACCTTTTCCTGTTCTGTTTTAGTTGCGTCCTGAATGGAATAATAGAGCGGTAGTGTCATTTTTCCTTCAACAAGATCCTGCCCTACCTGCTTTCCAAACTCCTGCTCAGTGGAGCTATAGTCAAGAGCGTCGTCAACTAACTGAAATGCTATACCAAGGTTGAGTCCGTAATTTCCTACAGCATCTACCTTATTTGTTTCATCTGAATCCGTTGCAAGAAGCGCTCCTACTCTTGCGCTGCTTTCAATAAGAGAAGCGGTCTTGTTTTCTATTATTCCAAAACAAACATCCTCAGTAGTCTCAATCATGCTTGCAGAGCTCATGACTTCCAATACCTGACCTTCTGCAAGCTTGGCCGAAGCATCTGTAACTGCTTTGATGAGGTCCAAATTTCCGCAGGATTGAATTAACCCCAGAGCCTTTGATAACAGAAAATCACCCACAAGAACTGTAGGTTTGTTACCCCATACCACATTAGATGATTCCTTGCCCCTTCTGACTGAAGCTTCATCAACTACGTCATCATGAAGAAGGGATGCAGTATGAATTAACTCAATAGCAGCAGCAGAGGCAATCTTTTTCCATCCGTCCTGAAGCGCTCCATTTTTAAGTCCCAGGGAGCCGCTGCAAAGAAGAAGAATTGCAGGCCGTATTCTTTTGCCACCGCCTTCGAGCAAATACTTTGATATTTCATAAACAAGAGGAGCAGGGGACTGAATATTTTTGTCTATCTCTTGCTCTACCCTATTCAAATCGTCTGAAATTATTGATAATATGTCTGTAAGTCCCATCAGTAAGCCTTAAATTATCTGAACTAACCTATATAGTCAAAGTTTAGGATAAAGAATACAGTTTCCACACAAATAACTAAAATATTTATTAAAATATACTAATATACATTATACTTAAAAGGGTTTGATAAACTAACCGGTACGTAAGCAGGTTCTGTAATCTATAATGAAAAACCATTTAATAAAAAAATTGTTAAGTAACTTTGGATCAGCTGCGTGCATGGTTCTATCTGCTGTATTTGCTGTATTTGTTGTGATAAATCCAACTAATGTTAAAGGAGCTGAAACAAACAAAATGGGAAAACAAAACAGGCTTAGTAAAGAAAAGAGTCCATATCTGCTCCAGCACGCAGACAACCCCGTGGACTGGTACCCATGGGGGAAGGAGGCATTTGATAAAGCTAAAAAAGAAGACAAACCCATTTTGCTCTCTATTGGATATTCCACATGCCACTGGTGCCATGTGATGGAGCATGAGTCTTTTGAAGACGAAGAAGTAGCAAAGCTTATGAATGAAGTATTTATTTCTGTAAAAGTAGACCGGGAGGAACGTCCTGATATTGATAACGTATATATGAGTGTTTGCCATATGCTCTCACAGGGAAGCTGCGGCTGGCCGCTAAATATTATAATGACACCAGATAAAAAACCTTTTTTTGCAGCTACGTATATTCCAAAACATAACAGGTTTGGAAGGGCGGGTATGATGGATTTAGTACCCAAAGTAGGCGAAATGTGGAAAAAGCAAAGAGAAGATTTAGTAAAATCAGCCGACAAAATTACATTTGCACTAAAACAGAATTCCAGCACAAAAATTCTGGATTCTACCGTGAGTTATGAAGTTTCAATTCTGGATACTGCATTTTCACAGTTGGAGCAGGGGTTTGATACAATTCATGGAGGGTTTGGCAGAGCTCCAAAATTTCCATCACCCCACAACAACCTGTTTTTGCTAAGATACTGGAAGAGAACGGGAAACGAAAAAGCACTTGCAATAGTAGAAAAAACGCTAAAGGAAATGAGAATGGGCGGGATTTTTGATCATATAGGCTACGGATTTCACCGCTACTCAACTGACCCGGAGTGGCTTGTACCTCATTTTGAAAAGATGCTTTACGATCAGGCTATGATTGCTATGGCTTATGTAGAAACCTACCAGGCAACAAAGGATGAATTCTATAAAGAAACAGCTAAGGAGATATTCGAATATGTGTTAAGGGATATGACCTCTGACAACGGAGGGTTTTATTCGGCAGAAGATGCGGATAGCGAAGGGGTAGAAGGAAAATTTTATGTCTGGGAAAAAGAGGAGCTTATAAAGGTTTTAGGAAAGGAGCAGGGGGAGCTTTTTTCTCAAATATTTGAAGCAACAGATAAAGGTAATTTTGCAGATGAAGCAAGCGGCAAAATTGAAGGAGATAATATCCTTCATCTTAAAAAAACTATTAGTCAGCATGCTGTAGATATAAAACAGTCCGAAAAAGAACTTCTCGGAAAACTCGAAAGTGCAAGAGAAAAGCTTTTTAAAATAAGAGAAAAAAGAATACATCCATATAAAGATGATAAAATCCTTACAGACTGGAACGGGCTTATGATTGCGGCTCTAGCAAAGGCAGCAAGGGCTTTTGATGATGATAAATATACTAAAGCCGCGCAGATGTCTGCAGAATTTATTCTATCTAAAATGAAAACTCCCGAAGGGGGATTACTTCACAGATACAGGCTTGGAGACGCAGCGATAGATGCTACGATAGATGATTATGCGTTTATGATTTGGGGTTTAACTGAGCTCTATGAAACTACATTTGATATTGATTATTTAAAAGAAGCGGTGGAGCTTAACAAGTTTGCCCTGGATAAATTTTGGGATGATAAGGGTTGGGGTTTTTATTTTACTCCTGATGGTGGAGAGCAGCTTTTAGTTAGGCCTAAAGAGATCTATGATGGCGCAATACCATCAGCAAACTCTGTGTTTTTACTAAATCTGTTAAAGTTAGCCAAACTCACTGCAGATTCGGATCTTGAAGATAGAGCTCATGAACTCTCACAGGCATTTTTTGAAGATGTTTCAAGACGCCCTGCAGGGTTTACTCAGTTTATGGCAGGTCTTGATTTTGCTCTCGGACCTTCTTTTGAGGTAGTACTGGTCGGAACTCCCGGTAAAGCTGATACAAATAAAATGATTGATTCACTCAGAAATGAGTATTTCCCGAGCAAGGTTGTATTATTTAAAAATGTAGCTGATGATACCGAGCAGCTTAATAAAATTGCACCGTATAGTAAAAGTCATATCCAGATTAAAGACAAAGCCACAGCTTATGTCTGCAAAAACTATATCTGTAATCTTCCCACGAGTGATTCAGAAAAGATGATGTCATTATTAAAAAATTATAAAGAAAAAAAATAATTACTTGAAATTAAAAATAACTAATATTATATTTTTGGTAATTTTTAAATTCACTTATCAGGAGGCCCTATGGCAAGGGAGAGTCGTAGGAAAGTAAAAGACTTAGTTGAGATGTTAGAGAATCCTGATGATTCCGGATACGTCGGTGGAGACTACGAAGACATGATGGAGGAGCTTGAAAGAGAGCTCATGCTGGAAGAGGAAGATGACGAGGAAAATGAGGATGAGGATTATTAATCCATCCTAGCCGCTTGTTCACTCTCAGATTTTTTTAGGTAAACCATAAGTACAGAAATAGCTGCAGGAGTTATGCCTGATATTCTACAGGCCTGCCCAATGGAATTTGGTTTTACTCTGGAGAGTTTTTGTACAAGTTCATTGGAAAGCCCGGGAATATTTTCATACGTAAAGTCATGGGGTATTGTGACGTTTTCCAACTTTCTAAATTTAAGAGCCTGTTCTTTTTCTCTTTTTATGTAGCCTTCATACTTAATTTCCATCTCTATCTGTGATCTGATATCAGAATTAGTCATCTTAACGCTATTAATATCGATAAAAGAAAGTTCATTATATGAAATCTCTGGTCTTTTTAAAACTTCTCTTAAGCTAAGAGGTTTTTTAAGAGCAGATGAATTAAATTTTTCAAGAATATTATTAACTTCAGGGGTAGGATAAATTTTCTTACCATGAAGCCTGGTCATTTCTTCTTCTACCCTTTTTTGTTTGGCCTCAAACTTTGCAAAATCTTCTTCACTTACAAGACCAATCTTATAACCTATTTCTCTCAGTCTTATATCTGCATTATCTTCTCTCAATATAAGTCTGTGCTCTGCCCTGGAAGTGAACATTCTGTACGGTTCATCCACACCCTTTGTGATAAGGTCATCAATTAGTATTCCAATATATGCCTCAGAGCGGTCAAGAGTAAGTTCAGGTTCACCTTTTATTTTTAGTGCTGCATTAATACCGGCAATAAGCCCCTGAGCGCCGGCTTCTTCATAACCGGTTGTGCCGTTTATCTGTCCGGCAAAGAAAAGATTTTCTACAAGCTTAGTTTCAAATGTGTTTTTTAGCTGGGTAGGATCGCAAAAATCATACTCTACCGCATATCCGGGTCTCATGATTTCTACATTTTCAAGCCCCTCGATTGTTCTTACGATTTGATATTGGACTTCTAACGGCAGACTTGTTGAGATTCCGTTTGGATAAATCTCATAAGTGTCATATCCCTCGGGCTCTAAGAATATCTGATGCCTTTCTCTGTCGGGAAATTTTACAATCTTATCTTCAATAGATGGGCAGTACCTGGGGCCCACACCTTTAATTGAGCCAGAGTACAGAGGAGATTTATCCAGATTGTCTCTTATTACCTGATGAGTCTTTTCGTTTGTATAAGTGATATGACAGGGAAGCTGTTTACTGTCTATTGATTTTGTAGAGAGTGAAAAAGGCACGGGGTTTTCATCGCCTGGCTGTATCTCCGTTCTCTGCCAATCAATTGTCCTTCCGTCAAGCCTTGGAGGTGTTCCAGTCTTGAGCCTTCCTACATTAAACCCAAGCTGTTCAAAAGCATTTGAAATTTCTGTTGCAGATTGCTCTCCGGCTCTGCCTGAAACTATCTGGGTTTTTCCTATATGAATAAGTCCATTAGGAAAAGTTCCGGGGGTTACAACAACACAGCCTGCATAAAAGTCTTCACCAATATTAGTTCTTACACCGGCAATCTTGTTCCCTTCTACGATAAACCCCTCAACCATGCGCTGCTTTATGTCCATATTAGGCTCAGACTCCATGGTTTTTCTCATGTAGAGTCTGTAGAGGCTTCTGTCAGCCTGGGTTCTTGTAGCTTGTACAGCAGGGCCTTTTCTGGTGTTAAGTCTTCTGAACTGAATAGCTGTGGCATCTGCTGCTTTTCCCATCTCGCCGCCAAGGGCATCAATTTCTTTTACAAGGTGCCCTTTACCAACGCCGCCTATAGAAGGGTTACAGGACATAAGCCCAATGGTGTCAATGTTTGCCGTAAGCACGAGCGTTTTACATCCCATACGAGCCGAAGCAAGCGCAGCTTCACATCCCGCGTGCCCTGCGCCAATTACTATAACCTCATGAATCTTATCGTATTTAATAGACATAATGTAAACAACCTATAATAATGCCGATATTTTACGAGTCAAATATGGTATTTATGTGGTAGTATAAAACATTCTGAACTTTGAATAAGAATATGCAAAAACCAGACAGGCTTTATATAGAAAAGGGTGTAGAAGATTTTGAGCTAACAAAGAAAATATTAAGCAGACTAGGTCCAATCGATACTGTGTATGTAGAGGACTATAAGAAGATTGGGTTTGATAAGAACTTTACAGATAGGGCTAATGAGGATAAGAACAGCCTTGCTCTGGGGCAGAAGAAGGGAGAGGTATTAAAGAGTATAGGAAGGATGGACGATGGGCAGTATTATCTCTTTCATGAGATGGACTGTAAATATGACTGCGAGTATTGTTATCTTCAATACTACTTCCAGACTAAAGTTCCCGTGATATTTGTAAACCGCTCTGAAGTTCTGGACAGGATGAAAGAAGCTATGAAGCTTCATTCTACTACTTATTTTCATGTTGGTGAGATTGCAGACTCACTTGCCTTTGACAACCTTACTGATTTTTCTTTGGACTTGGCTTATCTAGCAAAAAATAATGAAAACTGCACAATCGAGTTTCGGACAAAAAGTACAAACATAGAAAACTTATTATCAATAGAAAACCCAACACCAAATATTATCCCGTCATGGACAATGAGCCCGCAGATAGTTTCGGAAACACTGGAACATAAAACACCAAAGTTTTCTGAGAGGTTAGAAGCTGGACAGGCATGCCAAGAAAATGGTTATACAGTGGGTGTACGAATCGATCCGATCATTATATATGAGGATTGGGAAAATGGATATTCGGAAATGATAAACCAGATAATGACCACACTCGATCCAAAATGCATTGACTATATAACTCTTGGTTCTATAAAGATCCACAAGATTCTTGTAGATGTAATAAGAATGAGATTTCCAAAAAGTCCACTATTGCTTGGAGAAATTTTCCCCGGTGAGGATGGAAAGTACAGATACATGAAATTCCAGAGGGTTGATGTATATAAACAAATATTGTCATGGATTAGAGATTATGACAGTGATATTGAGGTCGAATTATCTCTTGAATCGGAGGATATTCGGGAGTTGGTTTTTGGTTAATTACTTACTCAAAAATATTCAGAATACTTAATCGTCGTAATCCTGACCAAGATGGGTAATCAGTTCTTCTCCGGCAATATATCTTAGAGTGTTCTTAAGCTTCATTTGCTGGATAAATACATCGTGTTCTGGATAGAGGCGTTTGCCTACCATTGGTGATTTGAAGTAAAAAGAGAGCCATTCCTGAATTCCTGACATACCAGCTCTTTGTGCCAAGTCTAAAAATAGTACCAGATCAAGAACGATCGGTGCGGCCAGGATGCTGTCTCTGCAAAGAAAGTTAACTTTAATCTGCATCGGATACCCAAGCCATCCGAAGATGTCTATATTATCCCAAGCCTCTTTTTCATCCCCTCTTGGCGGGTAGTAATTGATCCTGACTTTATGATAATAATCAGAATAAAGTTCAGGATAGAGATCTGGCTGAAATATATATTCTAATACGCTTAACTTACTTGCTTCTTTTGTTTTGAATGAATAAGGATCGTCTAAAACCTCGCCATCTCTGTTTCCAAGTATGTTTGTGGAAAACCAGCCGTTTAGTCCGAGTAGTCTGGATTTAAGCCCCGGGGCTAGAATGGTTTTCATAAGAGTCTGGCCGGTTTTAAAGTCCTTACCGCAGATTGGTACCTTGTTCTTTTTTGCAAGTTCTTCCAGTGCCGGAATATCGGCAGAAAGGTTAGGAGCGCCATTTGCATATGGGGTTCCTGTTTTTATTGCCGCATAAGCATAAATCATGCTCGGTGCTATATGGGGGTTATTTTCTTTAAGCCCCTTTTCAAATTTCTTTATACTCTTATGAACATCTGATTTTTCCAGGTAGACCTCAGTGCTGGCACACCATACCATGACTAGACGGTCGAGATTGTTTTCTTTTTTAAAGGTTTCAATGTCTTTTATTAATTCATTTGCCAGATCCATCTTGGTCTTGGCTTTTTTAACATGTCTGCCGCTTAGGTTTTTTACAAATTTTCTTTCAAATACGGCTTTATTTGGAGAAATGTTCTGAAGGGGTTCTTTTATTTGTGCTAAAAGTTCCTGTTCCAAAACTCCAGAATTCAGAGCTGCATCATAGCAGTTTTCAGGATAAGGATCCCAGCCACAAAAAACCAGATCTTCTATATCATAAAGTGGAACTAAATCTTTTATGAGCGGGGATTGTTTTTCTGTTCTTTTCCCAAGTCTAATAGAGCCAAGCTGTGTAAGAGAACCGATTGGTTTTCCGATTCCAGCTTTAATAGCTTCAACACCAGCAACAAAAGTCGTGCTGACTGCTCCTCCAATACCGGGCAGTAAAACGCCCAGCTTTCCTTTTGGAGCCTTGATTCTCTTTTTACTTTTTGGTTTAGAAGTAGCGATCTTGTTATTACCTCTTTGAGAACTGTTGTCCGCGTCTGGCTTTTCTTTTACCATACTTCTTACTTTCTACCATACGAGGATCACGTGTTAGAAGATCAGCTGCTTTGAGTGGTTTCTTGTTGTTTGCTTCATCGGCTTTAACAAGCGCTCTTGAAAGACCATGAGCACAGGCATCTGCCTGTCCTGTTAGTCCGCCGCCTTTTACGTGCATCATTACATTGTATTTATTTGTTGAGCCGGTTAGTTCGAGAGGTTTTAAAACTTTTAACTGCCATGTTTTTCTAGGAAAATGAGTGTTAACTTCACGGTTGTTAACTGTAATTGTACCGTCGCCCGGTCTTAAGAATACCCTGGCTGTGGATGTTTTTCTTCTTCCTGTACCGTAAAATTCTGTTACTGCCATGTTTTAAACCTCCAAAGGCTGGGGAGTCTGCGCTTCATGCGGATGCTCTGTGCCGGTATATATTTTTAATCTGGCAATGAGCTTTTTCTGCCATTTATTTTTTGGAAGCATACCCCATACTGCTTTTCTTATGATTTCTGTTGGCTTTTTCTCAAGCATAGTCTCGGCATTCATTGATTTCAGACCACCTGGATAATGAGAGTGAGTATAATAATTCTTCTGTTGCCATTTTTTACCAGAGAAGTTTACTTTTTCAGCATTTAACACTATCACAAAATCTCCAGTGTCTGAATGAGGAGTAAACTGCGGTTTATCCTTACCTCTGAGAGTGGTTGCAATCTTTGTTGCAATCCTACCAACGTTTTTGTCTGCGGCATCCACCACAAACCATGTTTTTTCTAAATCTGTATTTCTTGCGCTATATGTTTTCATTGATATATCCCTACCTAAAAGACCCGTAAAAATACCAAATATAGTTTTTTAGTCAAGAAGTTACATTAAATACTAATCCAATTAATATCTACGATAAAATTTTGATATAATAATAACATATATATCTATAAAATTTTCAAGTCAGTCATCACTTCTGATCATTTGAATATATTTAATATTATGGCTAATGCCAATCATGAAAGCATCAAGGACGTTGCTTAGCTTTTGGTGTCCTTACTATTTTATTACATTCAGGACAGCGATTGATAAAAATTTCGTCTTTGTGTTCTTGCATTAATCTAGCAAATACGGCTTGTTTAAATTTTTCAATACCCTCCCTTAATGCATCATCTACTTTGGGATTGTTTTCAGAGCCCCAACTCTTTTTTAATATATTTGCCATCTTCGGGCTAGAATGGATAGCTTTTTCATTTGCTAATATTCTTTTAAAACTAAGTTCTTCTACTTTTGTAAATAAATGCGGGTAATAATTAAAAATATACTGTCTTAGAAAATCTTCTTCGTTGTATTCTTCTCTATTCATTGTTATTAATTTTGGTTTGATTTTAAAAAGGTTAAATATATTTATCTATTTCTCCAAAACCCCGGTTTTCTTTTATGATGTGCAATGGCTATTACTTCGATTATATTATCCTTAATGCGATAAATTACACTAAAGGGAAACCTCGGAAGTATATATCTGCGAGTATTTTTTTGATATTTTGGCCAGCGAGTAGGAGACTTTAATATTTTTTCAATAGCTGAAGAAATTTCATTAGTAAATCCAAGTGCTGCTGTTTGACTTCTTTCTACATACCAATGCTGAGATGATTCAGCTTCTTTAATTGCTTCTGGATGAAACCTGACCTCGTAATCAGCCATTCACATTATTGTACAATCTTTCTTTGACAGTATCCCAAGAAACAGTTTCCGTTTTTCCAGAATCGAGAGATTCCATTCGTTGTTCAATCTCTTTTAACCACGCATTCTCAATGCCATTTTCAGCTTCGGTATCCAGGCTCTCAATAAGAAGTCCTGCAAGGTTTGCCCGAGCATTATCATCTAAATCCATAGCCTCTTTGAATAGTTGTTCTTTAGAGATAGGCATAAACAAATAATAACATATAAATCAACTGATATATATCAATTTTCTATGTCGATTTTTTCCTAAATCCTAAAATACTTCCAGCTACAACCGGAATTACCAATATTGATATGATTGCTACCCATAGCCTTGGATCATATGGCCATAGCCAAAAGATGCTTCTGGAATCATCTTTTATGTACTCAGTAAACGTACAGTCGTATTCCTGTGCCTCTGCAAGGAACGGAAAGCCCATTTTGATGCATCTGCCGTCAAATTTTCCCCATTCTATATAAATCACTACAAATACTGCAATAGTTAATAATATTATTCCTGCAAACAATCCATTTAGTGCATATTTTTTCATTTAATCAATTTTAATAAAAATAGGGATGAAATAATGGGAAGGTCGGTTTTACACTTACCACTGCCAACGTCTGCTTCTACATTATACAGTTCGCCTTCCACATAATATTGACACACAAGTTTGGCATTTGCTTTTAGAATGAGCGTGGCATCACCGCATTTTGGAAGGAGACGCAGAGAGGAGCTATGGGGTTTAGAAGCAACCTGGAATGTCTCAGAACATATTTCTACGGTTATATTATTTACCTGTTTGCTGCTCGTGTTTTTTATAAATAAAGTAGACCAGTTAAGCCACATCAAGTTGGGGGCTAGTATCAGTATGAATATTATTAAAGGTGCTACTAACCACTTTTTCATAGTAATTGATAGTTTACTATAAATAGTTTAGAAAAGCTTACAAAGCTGATTGTATATTATATGGAGAAGAGGGAATAAACGTTATGAAAACATTATGGAAGAAGAAATTTCTAGCCGTAAATAATAAATTCAGCAATCAAACTTCCGGCATAAATACCCATATATATTGATATTGATGTTAAAATTACTTTTAAGTTTATTCCAAACATAATGAATACCCTTATTTATATAATAGTATATCCAATTATTTTAGATAGTTTAATTAATATGTAGATTCTTTGATTTTATGTAAGGGTACAAAAAGGAGAAAAAAATGTTTGTAACCATGAACAGAATTTTTGTGAATGAAGGATATACCGATGGATTTGAGCAGAGGTTTAAAAACCGGGCACATGAAGTGGATAAGATGAAAGGGTTTGTTCGCAATGTGGTCTTGAAACCCAAGGGGCCTGAGCAGCCATATGTGGTGATGACTTTCTGGGAATCCGAGGATGATTTTAATAACTGGGTAAAATCTGATGCTTTTATTAAAGGTCATGCAAAAAGCGGCACACTGCCAAAAGAGGCTTTTTCAACCGAGAGTCATCTGGAGACTTTTGATGTGTTTTTGGATACTGAGGCATGAATAGGGTTGGAATATTAAACAGATTTCAGCAAGGTTAAATAATGTTTCTTCTCATCTTTCGATGAATATTTTAGTGCATTTCTGATTGTCTCAGCTGTAAAATGTTTTATGTGATGTTCGATGAACTGCTTTACAAAATCTTCATCCTGCTTTGATATTTCTCTAAGAAGCCAGCCAACAGCAGTCTTTGCGAAACGTTCTTCTCTTTTGATTAGCTTCTTACAGGATTTTTCAATCATGCTGAAGTAATCCTGATTATCGGAAACCCTTTCAAATGAAACTAAGGACGCGCGGGCCTGCCAGAGGTTCTCAGCACTGTGCCACATATGAATTGGTCTTGCCCAGTATTTCTCATCTTTCACGATTAGCTCACCCAGCACCTTCATACAAAACCAGTCGCACACATTCCAGTCATAGATGTGTCCATTGCTGAAAAGTTCTGAAAGTCTTTTAATATTTCTTTTTGGCTTCATGATTCCTTTTGGAATCAAAATTTCCTGCATGAACATAGTCCCGGCAATTTTGTCCTCGGTATATTTTTCTTCTATAAGAGCAAATGCTAAATCAAGCTGCTGGTCTAAATCCATTTCGCCATCAATGTAATCCTTATGCCATTTATGAAGTTCTTTTCTAACTACTGGCATCTTAACGCCTCTAAACGGAGCGCTGTTTTTTATATAGTTTTCAAACCAGGATTTTTCAGCAGGGTTGGAGTGTTGGTTTATTTGGTTTGTGAGTTTGGTGATAAGGGATTTGTACATAAAAAATATTTTTAACAGACTAATCTTTCAAATGCTTAAACTTAAATCCATATTCTGTAGCAAACCACTCTGCAAATCCTTCTGCTTTTTTGTTTGATTTAACCCAGACATATTTATCATAGTGGTGCCCGATCTCATGCATCAGTACATCCCTATAATAGAAATCTTTAAGTGATTCTTTTGTCCATTTTAAAATAGTTCCCTTTGTGTCGTCTTTTTCTATCAGCGCTCCGACTCTCCTATAGTCATTAAGAATGTTTGGTTTTGGGGGGTTTTTAAATATCAGATTCATATTGTTTTTTGGATAGGGATGGATAAAGATACAGTTTGCCATGTAAGTGCCATAGCAAAATAGTTTACTGAAAAATACTTTTTCCTGCTTGTTTGAACCTGATAATAAAAATATAGCTTTTATATCCTTGTAATATTTCTCTGGTACATTCTGGAGATATTTTTTAATTCCTGAAATTTTTAGAGGCATTATGAAATCAGGATGTGTTTTTTGTTTAAAATACGAAATCTTGTTTTTATTGTTTATGAACTCATTGTAATGATCAGAATAAATTTTATATAAGGAACTCCCGGCTGGATTAAAATCCATCCAGTTTGTAAGCTTCGAGCCACTGTATCTATTGGCTCTGACACCCTGAACCTGATTAAATGATTTTCCTGTTTTGTGTTGAGCCATTTTCAAAATCCGAGATATCTATTTCATCCAATATCTGACATGTGATTATAAAAATATTAAAACTTATGTAATAGATTATTATTTCTATGATGATATCAGAGAAATAATAAGATTGGTCATATGATGTCGAAAAAGATATGACTAGATTTATAAAAAGAAGTAAAATTATTGGAAAAGATTGCTTAATATGATTAATAAGTATCTTTGGAGAATTGAAAAATGCATTTTTATAATTCATTTCTTTTACATAAAGATAAGGAATTGCATAACAAAATATTGTGAGCAGCAGATAAAAATATAAAGGTACTATAATAGAGAAATCCGTGTAGTCCGGTCTATTATCTATGTCTTTACTAAATACTCCAACTATAACAATAATAAATAATGCCACTATAAATCCAGTGAAACCTATCGCAAGACCAATACCAATATTATTAGAAAAATATTTTTTGGATTCAGATATTAATGATGAATAACTTATGTGTTTATCCTTAAATTTTTTCCAGATCAAAGAATAAGTTCCTGATATCAAAAAAATATTTAATATAAATAATAGTAGAGATACTATAATTAATATGATTAAGAACATATTTGATATATTTGATTCTTCACCATTATTATAAAGTAAGCTCAGAGGGGCAGGAAAGATATTTATAAGTATAAATATACCAAGCAATCCCAAATTTCGTTGTGAAAAATCAAGTGATTTATAGATGTATTTCATGAGAAATATCTTTTAAATTCTTCTATATTATTTCCAAAATTAATCAACAATACGTTCAAATTGTAAATAAATAAGGAGTTAGAAACATCATTATTATATTGAAAAAACCATGTGCTAGTATGCATGCTTCAGTTCCGAATTTATTAAATAAATATCCAAGGCCCAGACCTATCGGGAATATTTGAACAATTTTTACCCATTCAGGATCAAGCACGTTTGCGTGAGCAAATGACCAAAAAAGAGATGTTAAGCTAATAGATATCCAATATTGTGAATCTATTAAATTTAACATTTTTTGAATGTAGTTCTGAATACCAAGTCTAAATATTATCTCCTCTGCAAATGCAAACTCTAATACTACAAGAGCTGCTAGAAAAGAGGGTTTGTTTAAGTTGGGTAATTCTTCTAACTGTGATTCTGACATATGCTTTAATGTTTGTGACATCTCAGGTGAAGTCAGACTAAATAAAATTATTGAATAAGCTACAGAAAGATAAATTACTGAAAACACATAAACAAGGAAACGTTTTTGAAATATATAGTTTCTATTAATGTTATATGATTTTTCAAAAAAACTTCTTACAAAGGGAATGTCCTTGAAATTTAGCTGTTTACAAATATACATTCCCATACATGTAAAGATTGTTATTTGTACTAAACTTAGAAATTCAGATAATACTAATATAACAATGTGAATATCAGATAAATAGTTTGATATTAAATAATATATTGCTATATCAATTGATACTAAAATAAGCCCTAGGCAAATTCCATATTTCACAAATTCATTAATTTGTTTTCTATATCTGATGCAATCTATAAGAAAAATCAATCCAAACAAAAAAGATAATGCTGTGAAGATAATAGCAAATATACTCAAATTGAGCTCCTAGTTAATATTGATTTGTCTTGAAATGATTTTTGCCAATACTAATAAGAATGGGGGCATATCAGTAAGCATACATTATAGTATTTAAAATGAAATACTGTTCAATTATTTAGTTACAAGTTCCCTTCTAATTTCAACTAGACACTTCTTGCATGTCAAAGCTTCTTTATTCTCAGTAGCAATCCCCTCAACCTCAGCTCTATGCGCAGCTTCGTGGTCACGAGGGTTGCATGCGACCATCCCGTCCCTATTCAAGAAATGCAGGTCACGTCTGCCGGGTCTTTTCTGGTTTCTTGATAACATATTTATAAATTATATATATCGCAGTGCCCCAAAGAATACTATTTGCAATTGCAATGAAGATAAACTTTGGCAAGAACTCTCCGAACGATGATAGCTCTAAAGTCCGGAACAGTAACAATAAAGGGAATTCCAGAACATTAGAAATAGAGTTTGTAATCGCATTACTTGCTGAGGGGGCTTTGTCTATATTATCAAAATTGGATATACCTGCAGAAAAATTTAATATACCAAAGCCCATAGTTATTAGGAAGTGAACTGCCGATAAACCAATAATTATCAGGACCCTTTTCATTTTCCAGGTTATGCAGAAACTCCTACAGGTTATTTACGAAATAATGACATAATTATTTATTTCACAACAATTCATAAATATCCTTAGTAGCAAAATAAAACCATAAGCTCCCACCCAGGATAAGTATTGTAAGAAGGATTTTGATGTGTGTTTTATATTCGGGATTGATTCATACAAGTGGCAGGGCAAATGGGCCTATGGCAAGCAGGGCAAAAATTACTCCGGTGTTAGTATGGTACCACTTTGTTTTAGGCTTGGGAGTTTTGTCAATTAGCTCATTGCAAAAGCGGCACTTAATAGCATCATCCTGGATATATTCGGCACAAAAAGGGCATTTTTTCATACAGGTAGCTTAACATATAAAATTAAACTTATGTTGCAAAGTTAGAATTGTTGATAGGAAGAATTATGAAATTGAAAATCCTTACTACTCAATAATTTCCAGCGGAGGTTCGGGCTCAATAACTACTGGTTTATCAAGAATCATTTCATTGGGGTCTGCAAATACATTATCAACCTTTCCGTCGCAGTCATTGTCTTTACCATCGGCCATAATTTCTTTTACGGGACCTATTTCTCCTAAACAGACCGAAGCCCATGTGTAGTCTGCCTTACAAACCTGTCTTCCCTCACGGCACTCGCCAACATCTGCTGTAGTGGGGTCATGAGTGTAGCACCATCTAATTGCTGCCGGAGGACATTCGCATTTATCGTTGTCGTCTATTATGCCGTTACAGTCATTGTCTTTTCCATCACATATTTCATTGCTTGGATTTACTACTTCAAGGCACTTACCCCAAGAGTTATCCATTTCACAGTACTGTATGCCAGCCTTGCATTCACCGACATCAAGCGTCCCTTGTTGTCCGTTATAACATGTTCTTTTTGATCCCGGCTTACACTCACAATCAACACCGTTATCGATTTGTCCATCACAGTCATTATCCTGCATGTCACATATTTCGATTTGTGGTAAAACCTGGCCTGTACATAATGAATAACTCTTTCCATCTTCCAGACAGAATTGTATTCCTGAATTACACATACCTACAGATTTGGTTTCATCTCCAGCTTCATAACACTGGCGTGATGATCCAGGTTTGCATATTACATCTGTACATTCATTATTTATACAATACTGTCCAGGTCTGCACTCTGTACTTACTCTGCAACCTGGAATACATTGTCCGTAGCCACATATCTCACCCTTAGCACACATGTTATCACCTGAACATGCTTTAGCACCTGCAAATGAGTTAGTCGGTAAACCAAAAATGATAAGGCTTAAAAATACTATGAAGCAGGTTAGTATGGTTACTCTGTATTTGTTATTCATTCCGATTTTCAAATTATGCTCTATTCGATAAGACTTATTTATAAAATATATAATAACTCACAGCCAAATCAAGGATGAAGGGCGTTATGTAAGCAGATAAGCTAATCATGATCCAAGCTGTTCCACATTATCATCAGATGGCTTAAGGGCGCAGTATAATATATATGCGGGCAGTAGCATAAATAACCACGTTAACCAGTATATGCCGTCCATCTCTCCACCTAGTGAAAGATGGTAAACCTGGTAAATAAAAAATAGAGCAAGCGGGGGTATGCTGTACATAAACAGTTCCTTTTTGTGTACTTCATCAGAATCAGGCTCGTTTCTTATAATAATGATCGCAATAGTTAGAGGGAATGTAAAAAATAATATAGCCATTCCCATGAATGATGATGATCTTACTTCAAGAAATGATTCTTCAGGATCTTTGGGATTATAATATCCGCTCACAACGGACTCAGGTTTATATTTTCTTGCAATATCCCATGCCTTACCATGGCTAAATCCCTCCCTGTGAGAAAAAGTGTCATAGTAAATATCACTACCACCCCAGTACAGAACTCCATTTACACTATATGAATATGTAATCTTTGGATAAAACACTTCATCATAACCGCCTCCAAGATACTCAATCCCTTTATGCCTCTTTCTAACAACGCCTGATCTGTGAATAGTCATTTCCACAGGTTCATATGTAAGCGCTCTTTTACCCCCCGTATAAATCTCACTAAATAAACGTTTTCCTGATAACAGGCTTATTGTAAGAAAAAAAACAAATCCCACATATCTGAAATTAATTTTTCTAACTAATTCATCTAGTTTTGGCATGGTCTATATATTAAGCTGTGTGTATGACTTAACGATTAGTAATTATCACAAGATCAAATTAATTGATATGATAATATATCGATTTTCGAAGGTGTACCAGACTGGCAGTAGTGAATAGAGATGGCTATTCTGAATTGTAGGAAATTAGGATGATTTGAATTTTTGGAAATTTACTGAATGCTAAAACTTCATAAACGATCCTTCAATAATAGCAAGCTCCAGGTCATTGTCCGGCTTATTTGTTAAAAACAGCTTTCCGTCTTTTGGTCTTATGCTGATACCAAAAACAAAATCCGTTCCTGTAATCACTGATATGCTGCTCTTTTGCTTTATGATTCCATGAATGGTCATGCCAGGATTCTTGGTCATATATTCTTTCGTATGCTTAAGTAGTTCAGGGTCATTTACATCTTTGCTGACTTCTTCTTTTTCTGCAGGGTGCCAAAAGGATAATATTTTTTCCTTGTCTCCTTCAATATTAGCCTTATGGTAGGCAACTAGAAAATCAATTTCCTTACCTTGGCTCTTTGTAACTTTTCTTACGTCTTCAATAACAATCGGTTTATCAAAAATTACGGCAGGAACAGTTACAGATACCTTATCACTATTTTCTTTTCCCTGGTCTGCAAGTTCTGCCTGGAGTCTTACATTGCCGACTGTGGTTGTAAAAGTTGTGTTTTTATATTTTAGTTCTTTAGATTCTGCACTGTTTATACATACAACTGTGACGAATAAAATTAGTAGTGAAGTAAGTAAGCTTTTCATCAGAATCATTCCTTATCACAATGTGATGTATCAATTGAATATAACACGAATATAATAGAGGTTAAAAGAAATTTAGGAATTAGATATCCTAAATCTGGTTTAGTTTTATAACCTGTTTTTCTGCATGGTAGGAGCTTCTCACTAGAGGGCCGGATTCGATGTGAGGGATTCCGATAACTGATTCGCCGTACTGTTTTAGAGACTCGAATTCTGATGGGTGGTAAAATTTTGTGACGGGAAGATGGTCTATTGTAGGTTGTAAGTACTGGCCGATTGTAACTATATCACAACCTACTTCTTTTAAATCTTTGAGAGTATCTATTATCTCATCCATCTCTTCACTAAGACCAACCATGATGCCTGATTTTGTAAGCATTCCGTCATTGCCATACTGCTTGCTTCTCTTAAGCAGCTCAAGTGACCACTCATATCTTGCCTGAGGGCGCACTGACCTCGTTCTTCCAGATGAAGTTTTCTGAGGATGGTTGTAGAGTCTTGGAACTGTTTCAATATTGTGGTTTAGCACATGGGGTTTTGCAATTAGTACTTGTTCTAATGCTTCAGACTCACCTTTAAAATCGGGTATTAAAACTTCTATTTTAACATTAGGATTATGTTGCTTTACTCTAGAAATGGTTTCACCAAAAATCTGTGCACTCTCCAGATTTTTATCATCGCGGTTTACAGAGGTTATCACCACATGGGTTATGTTTGCATTATTAGAAATTAACTTTTCGACTGTCTGTGCGACTCTTTTTGGTTCTTCCCAGTCAAGCTCGGGGCCTTTGCCTGTCTTTACATGACAAAAGCCACAACTGCGTGTACATGTATCTCCAAGAATCATGAATGTCAGTGTCCCGGCTGCCCAGCACTCTCCTATATTGGGACACTTCGCCTCCTCACACACAGTGTGGAGGTTGTTTTCTTTCATAAGAGATTTCAGTTTTTTATAGTTATCCCCACCCGGGATCTTTGCTTTTATCCAGGATGGTTTTCTTACTTTCTCTGATTGAAGGGAACTATCCATATATAATTTAGATTTATGCGGGATTAACTTGGGCTCTTAAAAGGGTCATTAGATGCAGATGGTACTTCATGTGCTTCAGATGATACTGTTTCTTCAGCTGAATAAGTCGATGCAGTTTCTGGCTTTGAGCTTTCCAGTTCTTTTATCTTTTTCTTTTGTTGCTTAATTGTTGAGCTCTTTGATGCACTGCTGAATGCTCCCCAAAAAATTGTGAGTATGACTCCTAAAAGAAAAGATGATGCAATTAAAACAATGTTTTTAATAATAAAAGTTCCAGAACTCCAAACTTCTAAATCAAGACCCAACTCGAACTCGTAGGTGAAAACATCTATGTTTTGTATAATAACTACTATTAATGCTACAAATATTAAGGCTTGAATAAGAATTTTTATAGATCTCATATCATTCTCCTTTAGTTAGATTCTAATTGTTCTTTAAGTTTATCATATGTTTGATCCAAATATTCGGGCATTATCTTTACGCTTCCTAATACCGGCATAAAGTTTGTATCACCGTCCCACCTTGGCACAACATGAAAGTGAAGATGGTCATCAATACCCGCTCCTGCTACTTTACCTAAATTCATACCAATGTTAAATCCGTTTGGATTCATTATACCAAGAATATTTTTACATTTAATCGTTAAATCCAAAAGTTCTGCTCTTTCCTCAGAGCTTAAGTCGTTAAGCTCGTTTGTGTGCTTATATGGAACTGCCATCAGGTGTCCATTTGTATAAGGATAGCGGTTTAAAATAATAAAACATGTATTTCCACGGTAGAGTATAAGATTATTCTTATCATTTTGTTCTGCGGGTGTATCACAGAACACGCAGCCAGACTGTTTTTCCTTGGTAATATATTCAATTCTCCAGGGAGCCCAGAGTACTTTCATAGTTTTAATTTAGTCTAAACTTAAATTGTATTTACTAAATAGAATAAGCCAAAGCGGCTGTTAAAAGGGATTTTCGGAATAACGTTTGATTCAATATTTGACAGTACATCAACAAGTCTCGTTTTCTTTTTAGGGTAGTGGGTTACATTAGGTTCACCTTCTATACCACCTAGCTTGGCTGCGGCATCGATGGCATCATTCATTGTTCCAATCTCATCTACAAGCTTAAGATCGACAGCCTGCTGACCTGTAAAGATTCTCCCATCAGCAATAGCATTTACCTCTTCTGGTTTTAATTTGCGCGTGTCTCCTACAGCTTTTTTGAATTGATTGTGAACATCATCAATAGTTGATTGTAGATATGCCCTTTCTTCTGGGGTTAAGTCTTTAAGGGGAGACCCGGAGTCTTTGAACTTTCCACTCTTTAACACCTCAACATCAACCTTAGCCCACTCAAGGAGTTCTTTATAGTTTACAAACTGGGCTATAACGCCGATGCTCCCGGTTACTGTTCCTGGATTTGTTAATATTTTATCTGCACCACATGCAATATAATAACCCCCTGATGCTGCTACTGCCCCAAGACTTGCAATTACAGGGATTTTTTCTCTTAGCTTTAGTATTTCACTGTAAATTTCCTGTGAAGGACCAACCGCACCACCTGGAGAATTGATTCTCAGAACAAGAGCTTTAATATCCTTATCTTTTTTTATACTCGTTATGCTTTCCAGGTAAACCTTTGAATCCAGGATTACGTCTTCAACACTTAGAAGCGCAACTTTGTCTCCAGCCTTAAAGCCATCATCATCATCAAAAATGAAACCCGCACCCAAGCCCATCATAAACGCGACAGCCAACAGAAAAAAGATAAAAAACAGATAAAGTATTTTTTTCATTTATGTGTAGTTTGCTAATCGGTTCCCTGTTCAGAGTTTTGTTCTGATTCGGGTGCCTTAAACTCTTTACCAAACAGATCTCCAAGTGTTACATTAGAATCGCCTTGAGATGATATGAAATTATTGACCTGCTGCTTTTCCTGAAAGGATTCGTATGCTTTTTTGCTCAGGTTAACCTGCCTCTTTCTCTTATCAAATCCCATTACAAGGCATGTGATCTCATCACCAACCTTAACCTGTTTTACTAAATCTCTCGAACCTGTTTGTGCATATTCAGCCATTCTAATAAAACCATCAATATTATTTTCGAGTTCAACGGATATTCCATAATCGTTGACTCCTGTTACTTTTGCGGTAACAACACTTTCCCTTGCCTTATAGCTGTTGTTTGCCTCTATCCAAGGATCAGTCGTAAGCTGTTTTATACCAAGAGCAACCCTTTGATTATTTACATCTATATTTATAACGGATACTTCAATTTCCTGCCCGGTTTTATAATTTTGATTTGGATCCTCTTTTCCCTGCCATGAAATCTGATCGGGCCTAACAAGTCCAACCAGGCCTTCGGCTACTTCAACAAAAAGCCCATTAGCAGTTATGTTTCTAATTGTACCTTTTACTTTCTTGCCGGGCGGGTTGCTATCTTTAAATATTTCCCAGGGGCTTGGCTCTATCTGTCTTAAGCTAAGGCTTATCCTTTTCTTCTCTGTATCTACATCGAGCACAACTGCTTCTACAACACTACCTTCGTCAACTATTTCCTTAGGATGTCTGAACTTCTTTGTCCATGTAATCTCTGAACTATGAATAAGCCCTTCGATTCCGGGCTCAAGCTCAACAAATACTCCAAAATCCTTTACTGAAACCACTTTTCCTTTAACATTGTTGCCGGACTTGTATTTCTGAGCCACATTTTCCCATGGATCTAAATTGGTCTGCTTTAGGCTCAGTGTGATCTTTGGACCATCTGCAATATTTATAACCTTTGTGGAAACTTCCTTCCCAATACTCAATACTTCATTTGGGTTTTTAATTCTTCCCCATGTAATCTCACTAAATGGTATAAATCCTTCTATTCCACCAAGGTCAACAAATGCTCCGGAGTTGATAGTGTTGCTGATTTTTCCAGTAATGGTGTCACCAACATTTAGAGTAGACATAAGCTCATTTATTCTGTTTTCTCTCAGCTCTTCCAAAAGCACTCTGCGGGAAACAACAATTCCCTTATCTGTCATATTGATGATTCTTGCTTCAATCTCCTGACCTATTAGTTTCTTATAGTCTCTGACTGGTCGGATATCAACCTGTGAACCGGGGAGGAATGCGCGAATCTCGGTTTTTTGTCCAATATCTACAATGAAACCGCCTTTAACATCCTGAAGGATTTTTGCAGTTACTTTTTCATTTCCAGCATTAATATCGTTTATTCTCTGAAATTCATCCTGGATTTCAGCTTTTTTCTTTGATAGTTTGGGAAGTCCACTCTGCGAATTAAAATTTTCGAGAATAACAACGACCTGATCACCAATTTGTACTTCGGAATCACCATTTTTAACATCAAATTCTTCTCTGGGTACTACTCCTTCAGACTTAAACCCAAAATCAATAAAGACTTCATCACTTTCTACTCTTATCACCGTTCCTGTAACTTTCTTGCCGGCACTGGGGATATCCAATGATTCATTTAATAGTTCACTAAAACTTGATTCTTCCATAATTTATAAAATCCCGCCTGATTGTTTATTTTGATCGGGGAGAAATTCCATATATATCTAAAAAATTACTATTTCAATCCTTGTGTTTCTAAACCCCTGTAGTCTTTTTTAATATTATATCTACTACCTGATCAATTTGTAAATTTGTAGTATCTATTATTACTGCATTAGTAGCGGGATGCAAGGGAGCGATTTGTCTATTTTTATCCTGATAATCTCTGTTTTCTATATCTTTTTTTAATTTTTCAATATCCACAGTGATTCCAGCCTCCTTTAGTTGAGCGAATCTTCTTTTTGTTCGCTCCTGTACAGAAGCATCTATATAAAATTTAAATTCGGCATCCGGGAATACATGAGTGCCCATATCCCTTCCCTCGGCTACAATACTTTTGTTATTACCGAAATTTCTTTGTAGTTGCAATAAAAAGTCTCTAACTGATTTCTTTGTTGCTATATCAGATGAAAATCTCGAAATTTCAGGGGTTCTTATTTCATTACTTACATTTTTACCATTTAATTCTACAACTAGATTGCCGTTATTATCATTATATAGGTAAATATGTGTATTATTTAAAACATCTGATATTTCATTTTCATCTTCAATGTCTGTCTTATTAATTCTGAGCGTAAGAGCAACAGCCCTATACATTGCACCTGTGTCCATGTATGCAAATCCCAGTTTATCGGCCACTATTTTTGCTACGGTTCCCTTACCTGCCGATGAAGGGCCGTCTATTGCGATGACAACTCTTTTTTCCATTTTATGCCTTGATATTATTTAATATTTCAAAAAATTCCGGAAATGACACTGCTGCTGCACCTGAGTCCTCGATTATAGTCTGACCTTTTGCCCTAGTAGCTGCAATTGCTACAGACATCGCGATTCTGTGATCGCCACAACTACTGCAATTAGCACCTACTAACCCATCAGTACCTTCTATAATCATGCCGTCTTCAGTTTCTTCTATCTTTGCACCAAGCTTCTTAAGTTCGGATACCGTAGTTGTAATTCGGTCAGTTTCTTTGACTCTAAGCTCCTCCGCATCTGATATAGTTGTCCTACCTTCAGCAAAACAAGCGGCCACAGCAATTATAGGCAGCTCATCAATTGCCTTTGGAATCATGTCGCCGCCTATATCTATTCCTTTAAGAAAGCTTGATCTGGCTACAATGTCAGCAACCTGCTCTCCGTTTAACTCTCTTTCGTTTGTGAGTTCAATGTCTGCTCCCATTGATAGAAGAATTTCCAGAGCACCTATTCTGTATGGGTTTACACCAACGTTTTTAATCAGTATCTCAGAGCCAGGGTTTATTAGAGCTGCAACGATGAAAAAAGCTGCGGTTGAAAAATCGGAAGGTACAGTAATATCCCTTGCCTTGAATCCGCATGATTTGGAAATCCTGATTGAGTTAGAATCTGTGGAAATATCTACACCCAAATACTGCATCATTTTCTCTGTATGATCTCTTGTTGGAGAAAGCTCAATGACCTTGGTTTGGCCTTCAGCATAGAGTCCAGCTAGTAGTATGGCCGATTTTACCTGTGCGCTTGCTACGGGCATTTTGTAGCTGATTCCATTCAGATTTGTTCCATGTATTGTAAGCGGGAGTTTTGAATCATCTGTTGCGTCAATATTTGCGCCCATTTCTCTAAGTGGGTTAATTACCCTGCCCATTGGGCGTTTTTTAAGATATTTGTCGCCTGTGATAGAAGAGGAAAAATTCTGTCCGCTTAATAGCCCTATAAGAAGTCTTGATGTAGTACCTGAGTTACCAGCATTTATCATATCTTCTGGCTCTTTTAGGCCATGCAGCCCAGCACCATTAATCCTTAATATCTCACCCTGCCAGGATATATCTACTCCCATTGCTTCAAATGCTTTAATGGTAGAGAAAGTGTCTTCTGATTTTAAGAATCCTTCAACATTTGTAACTCCATCTGCAAGAGAGCCGAATATCACTGCCCTGTGAGAGATGGACTTATCGCCGGGAAGCGTAATCTCGCCTTTTATTGAAGTAGGCCCACCTTTTATCTGCTCTCGTGCCATAAACCCTAAAACTACCACCAAGGGGGTTTATTAACAAGTTGCAGTTTCAATAGTGGTGATTTAACTTATAGAGTCTATTTAATGATATATGTGGCAAAAATTATAAGCTCAATTTTTTAGTTCATGTTTTATTAAATAACCTATATAGTATTTTAGTTCGTTGAAAAGTACTGGTTGTAATCCTTTTTTCAACAAACTTGCTAATGCAACACTTTTTTGTTCACCGAATACTTCATCAATCCATTTTGTTGTAGAACAATAAAACTCCCATTGGGTTTCATCAAGAGAATGTGCCTTATTAATATTTTTTTCGGTGTGTACACAAAATATCCATATATCAGAATATCTGCATGCTTTACCTAAGTATTTATTATGTTCTGGAAGTCAGGGATCTTTTTTGCTTATATCAAACTTAATTTTACTATAATTGCCTTGTTGATTCCATGTTTGTAAATAACCTGAAGTTTTTACTTCAATTTTATAATCTTTATATAAAATATCATATGCATCCCAATCAATTCTCTGTTTTGTAGAGGAATCCAGTGCTTTGTGAACTAAATATTCTCCTACAACTGCTCTAGTTGTGTTATTCAGAAGATTGCCATAGGCCCAATTAACAAAATCATCAACATTAAACATTAAAATTTAAATAATAAATACTAATAAAATATCTGGATTTGATATAAAAGGACTCTAAAGTATTTAGCCTTATTCCAACGGCAGTTCCCTTACAAGATCATCCCAGTGGGCTTCTGTAATTGCGGCTATCTTACCCCTCATTTCCTTATAGCTTCCTTCATCAGGAAAAAGCTTGTCTACAACCTCTTCTCTGCTTGCAAGCCACTTGTCGATTGCATGGTAGTTTTTAAACCGGACTACTGTTTTATGAGTCCAGTGCGGTTTTTTGGGGTGGATTCTCTGCGAGTACATTCTAATATCATCTTCAATAAGCCCCATTTTTTTCATCTCTCTCCAAAACGGAAAAATTCTTTCTTTATAAATCTTCATAAACTCTTCTTTGTTTTCATGGGCGATCACATAGTAGCTTTCTTCAATTACTACTTTGTATCTTTCAGGTACATCTTCGGCATTGGATTTTTGAGGTATTGCAAAAAGTGAAAAGCTTATTATCAGTAATAAAAGGTATTTCATAACTAAACTCCTCCTTAAATATTGAAAATATAGCTATATTACAATATTTAATTAAAGAGAAGTCAAATATTAGGCATTAATAGAAGTGTAACCGGTTTAGTTTGAGACAATAAGAAGAACTACCGATGAATTTTGTTTTGGTTTATATTCTAATGATACAGAGGACTCTTGTCTCTGCCATACATAGTTTTGATAACCAAAATCTTCAATTTTATTAAATTCATTGCCAAATTTTTGGAGTGCGTGTTCCTTAAGTTCTTTCCAGTTTTCAGGGCCATTGGTTTTAAAAGCAACAAAGTATAGTTTGTCATTATTAAAACCATATTCAATGTCTTTAAGTTCTACCCCATTGTAATCTAAATTATCATTTGTATTTTTGTAGATCTTGATCTCGCCCTGGCTGGTTTTACCACTTTTTACAAATTTCAAATTGTCTAAAGAATCTAATTCTGTACCCCATTTAAGAGTGCCGAAACCGACCGTATGATTTATTTGTTCAACGGAAACCGCAGTGTAAGTTAGGTAAAGGTTGGCTAGTAAAAAGAAAATTGATAATTTTAAAGAAATAGTTATTATTCTCATCATTTTTCTCCCATAAATCAACTATAGTATTAACTATATAATCAATTTAGTATTAATTATAATACCAATATTAATGAAAATAAATAAGACTATAGTCTTGTTTTAGACTAAATGCTGAATTGTGTTAAGGTATAGTTTGAATAGTTCACATATAATATGAAGATTGGGGGCTAACTTGCAAAAATGCCTATGTTTTTTATGTCATGTAAATTATCAAGATTTTTAATAAAAAATTTATAATCGTAACATATTGTACTTATTGCATTTTATTTTTATCGTAAAAAAAGTTCTTGACAACCACAACATATTGTGTTTGAATCGTATTCAGAGTACAACATAGCATAAAATAATTTATTAAGCATGAGCTAATTAAAAGGGGGATTTAATGGCTTCAGAAAAGATAGACGAATCACATTCAAACGGAAACGGAACAGCCGCCGTAGAAAAACAAAAAAGTATTTCAGCTGACATCGAAGCCAGTACTGAAGCTAAAAATGACGGTGGATATACAGAAGGTTTAGTAGATATTCCCGAAGAAACCATCGAAGCCTTCGGTGGTGATGAGCTTAGAGCAAGAGTATTTTTTGAAAAATACGCCCTGAGAGACAAATCCGGCAAAATGGTAGAAAAATCCCCTGCCGATATGTGGAGAAGGGTTGCAAAAGAGATAGCATCTCCCGAAAAAACAACTGATCTTAAAAAAGAGTGGGAAGAAAACTTTTTCTGGCTTCTAACAGATTTCAGGTTCATCCCTGGTGGAAGGATTCTTTTTGGTGCAGGACAGAAAAGAAGAGCCACTCTTCTAAACTGCTACTATATGCCGATTAAAGAGGATTCTATAGAAGGCATATTTGAATGGTGCAAAGAAGCAGCCAGGACGTATTCATTTGGTGGTGGAGTGGGAACAGACATTTCAATCCTAAGACCAAAAGGCGCTCCGGTTAACAATTCCGCTATTTATTCCACAGGTGCCGTATCATTTATGGAACTGCTCTCGACTACTACGGGCACAATAGGTCAGGCAGGCAGACGCGGCGCTCTTATGATCACACTGGGCGTCAATCACCCGGACATTGAAGAATTTATAGACATAAAAAATGACGCAGACAGGGCAAAAGTAAATTTTGCCAATATTTCAATAAAAATCACAGATGATTTTATGAGGGCCGTTGAAAATGACACTGAATTTGAGCTCTCATTTGAAAGCGAAAAAGTAAAAGTTACTAAAAAAGTACATGCCAGAAAGATTTGGAACAAACTGATCAAATCTGCATGGGCATCGGCAGAGCCAGGCGTGATATTCTGGGATGCTGTGAAAAGATATTCTCCAACCGAATACAATGGAATGGAGGTAAACGGTGTAAACCCCTGTAGTGAGCAGGCCCTGGAAGATTACGGCAATTGCTGCCTTGGAAATATTAACCTTTCATTATTTGTTAAAAACTCATTTACTGAAGATGCTTCAATTGATTGGGAAAACCTCGAAGAGACCTGCAAGTATTCAGTTAGATTTTTAGATAATATCCTTGACTACAATATGCAAAAGCATCCGCTTAAATATCAGACAAATGCCTCTACACTGTCCAGAAGAATCGGTGTGGGTTTTACAGGCTATGGCGATATGCTTGCAAAGCTAAACATAAAATACGATACGGACGAAGCTGTTGAATTTGCTGATAAAATGTTTGAGCACATTAAAAATACAGTGTATGAAGCAAGCTCTGATCTTGCTGCTCAAAAAGGAAGTTTCCCTGCTTATGATGAGGAAATTCATTTAAATCAGCCGTTTTTAAAAGCTATAGATAAAAATGTATATCAAAAAATTAAAAAACAGGGAGTAAGGAACGCATGTATTTTAACAGTTCCCCCGGTAGGAAGCGGTTCAGTACTTGCCGGAACATCAAGCGGTGTTGAACCAATATTTGCACTTTCTTACTATAGAAGATCAAAATCATTATCAAAAGAAGAATTTAAAGTATATCATCCTCTGGTTGGTGAATATCTTGAAAAGTTCGGATTAGAGGATGAATCGGAAGTACCGGATGTATTTGTTACATCGCATGAAATAAAACCAGAAATGAGAGTAAGAACCCAAGCGGCAATTCAAAAGCATATAGATTCATGTATTTCAAGTACGGTCAATCTGCCAACGGATATATCGCTTAAAGAAGTTGAACAGATTTACTTCTTAGCCTGGAAGCTCGGATGTAAGGGTATCACAGTATACAGAGAAGGCTCCAGAGAAGGTATTTTAGTCACCAACGAAGAAGGTGTTAAGCAGCAACAGGCAAAAGAAGAAGCAGAACATTTCCAACCCCGGGATGAAGGGCAAAAAACCCCACAACACCCCATCTCTACCCCCCTTCATCCCGAAAATGAAATCAAGCCTGTAAAACGTCCTCAGACTCTTGAGGGTTTTACAGAAGTGATCAAAACTGGTTACGGCAGTTTGTACGTAACCATAAATACCTATGAGGGTAATCCTTTTGAAGTGTTTATCCAAATAGGAAAGTCAGGCTATTCAACAATGGCAGACGCAGAGGCAATCGGAAGGCTAGTGTCGCTATCGCTGAGATCCGGCGTGAACGTAAAAGATGTGGTGGAACAACTCGAAGGTATTGGCGGAGCTTCCCAGGTGTATTCCGAAGGGAAGCTCGTCATGTCCATTCCTGATGCAATTGCTACTATCTTAAGAAAGCATTTTATGGACGAAAAGAAAGTATCAAAGAAAACATCTGATATAGATCTTGAAGTTTGCCCGGATTGCAGCAGCAGGTCGCTAGCTTTTGAATCAGGTTGTGTAACTTGCAGAAGCTGTGGTTACTCTAAGTGTGACTAGAGCATTATGCTTAGGCTCAATAGATGAGACTGGATAATGTAGTAATTGTTTTTTTTATTCATTATGCACTTTCAGTGTTGATATTATCAACATCACCCCTTACTTCTTCAGAACTCATAATCTCTGATGGGGGCTTTATTGACTCATGTCTGCGGTTTTTTAGAGACTATCTTTTTATCCCAACCAGCACTTTTCTAAATATCACAGGCATCAGATTCGAAGGTTATATGAAGTATATACCTTATATTTTTAACAGTATTCTTTGGGCGGTTGTTATTAATTATCTTTTGGTGCTTATTAATAATTTTTTAAATCCGAAAAGACTATCTTAGAAATTAATATAGGAGGATGATGATTTATGCTTGATGAATTCAAAAAGTTTGCCATGCGCGGCAATGTAGTCGATATGGCTGTTGGTATTGTGATTGGAGGGGCATTTGCTCTTATAGTCAATTCATTAGTGAATGATGTAATTATGCCGCCTGTAGGTATGCTGCTTGGCAATGTAGACTTTTCTAATTTGCATGCTGTATTAAAAGAGGGTACCACGGCAGGTCCATATATATCTCTTGCCGCAGCTAAAGAAGCGGGTGCCGTTACTTTAAATTACGGTGCTTTTATAAACACGATAGTTAGTTTTATTATTGTAGCCTTTGCTATTTTTATGGTAGTGAAGGGTATGAACAAGATGCAGGAAGAAGAGGAAGCTCCAGAAGAACCAACCACAAAGGAATGCCCCCACTGCATAAGCACGATTTCCATTAAAGCTACAAAGTGCCCAAACTGCACTTCACAGGTTTAAACAATAAATACATGATCTGAAAATAACCTGCTATATATTCTTTAGCAGGTTATAATAGGTCTTGTATGAAAATTGCTATTTACCAGATAGATGCTTTTACTTCTGAGTTATTTCGTGGAAATCCGGCAGCGGTCTGTCCTTTAGATAAATGGATTGATGATTCTTTAATGCAGTCCATAGCCGCTGAAAATAATCTTTCAGAGACTGCCTTTTTTGTAAGAGAGGATGATGGCTACAGGATAAGATGGTTTACACCAACTACAGAAGTTGATCTTTGCGGCCATGCCACTCTTGCCGCAGCATATGTAATTTTCAATGAAATTGATAAATCTGTTGAGAAAATCAAGTTCTATTCAAACAGTGGTGAGCTGAATGTCACAAGAGATTCGGATTTAATAACATTAAATTTTCCTTCACTGCCCCCTAATATCTCTAAGAAACCTGAAAAAGTTGTTTCTGCTTTTAATATAGAACCAATGGAAGTGTTTGAAGCGGATGATTATCTGCTAATTTATGAGAATCAGGAGCAGATTGAAAACATCAACCCTGATTTAAATTTGTTAAGGGAAATTGATCTAAGAGGAGTAATTGTTTCAACACCCGGAAATGACTGTGATTTCGTCTCCCGCTTCTTTGCTCCTAAATATGGTATAGATGAAGACCCCGTCACAGGCTCTGCACATTGTACTCTAACTCCTTACTGGTCAGAAAAAGTAAAGAAGAAAAAACTGCATGCAAAACAGTTATCTAAAAGAGGAGGGGAGCTTTTTTGTGAACTTAAATTATACAGTGTCAGTATTTCGGGAAAGGCGGTTCTTTATTTGATTGGAGAGATTGAAATACATTTATGAGTTTTATCCCATAAATAAATTAACATAAAAATAAATGTTAGATTTAAACTATAAGGGGACAACCCTATGAAAACTTTGATCTTCGGAGCAGGTCCTATTGGTTCCCTCTATGCCCATCTCATCTGTCAAGCGGGAAAGGATGTGACTATTCTCGCTCGAGGTAAACGGTACGAGTTCATTAAGACCAAGGGTATTGAGTTGGTAAACGAAATCACTGGGGATAGAGGGGCCTCGAAGCTTAGGGTAGTTAATGAACTGAAGGAGGACGATGAGTACGATCTGGTGGTCGTATTAATAAGAAAAAATAAGCTTCTTCCTGTGTTTGAGGTTCTTAGGACAAATGCCAACATCAAGAATATCCTGTTTATGGGCAACAACTCGCTTGGCTTCGTAGATTACTTACGGTACCTACCTAAGGAGAAGTTGCTATTAGGATTTCCTGGAGCGGGTGGTGGAATAAGCGAGCAAGTTGTTCATTATGCCGACCGAGAAAAGCCAAAGGATAAAAGAAGACCAGTCACCATTGGGGAAATCGACGGGAAAACTAAAAGAAGAACACTTGAGATCAAGTCTCTCTTTGAGATGAGTGGAATTCCTGTTGATCTGGTCGGGGATATAGATGGGTGGTTGAAGTGCCATGTCGCATTGATAAGTCCATTGGGTAATGCTCTCTATAAGCACAATTGTGAGAACTATTCACTTGCCAAAGATAAAAAAACGATCAAGGTGATGATACAAGCTGTCAAGGAAGGTGGCAGGGTCCTGAAAGCTCTTGGGTACACAAAGCGTTACCCTTTTAAATTCAACCTGTTCTACTGGTTACCCGAGATGCTGAATGTGAAGGCAGTTGAGGGTCTTCTCGAAAGCAAGTTTGCAGAAGTAGCATTCTCACTGCATGCCAGAGCTGCACAGGACGAGATGCGAGAGCTGTCAGTTGAATTCCAGACTCTTATTAACAAGACATCTGTAGAGACACCAAATATAGTCACGCTAAGAAACTTTATACTCTGAAAAAGAAATGCAAAAACACTTACACTCATTTATACAAAGTCCTAACCTAGAGAACTTAAAGAGTACAGCGATCTCAATGCAAAAGGATTTGAGGCGGGGAGATTTGGGTGCAGTTATAGATGAACTGAAATTTTAGTATTTAGTCGGCATCTAACTTCAAATTGTATTATAATAAAACCTATATGAAAATGAGGTAGTCAGCATGAACATCACAGGCATAATGATTTTTTGTGAAGACATTAAAAACATGACTGCATTTTATCGTGATGTTGTCGGGCTTACGCCGCTCGATACTCAGCCGTTTCCTGCACATAAATTCTTTAAATTTGTTTCAAAAAAAGGGGCTGAACTGTGCCTGCACAGCGGCACCAAACCAAACGGCGGCAGGCAAAAATTAATGCTCTATACTGATGACATAGACGGATTAGTAAAGCGTGTTAAAGCATATAAGCCCAGAGTTCGCTTGCCTGAGCCTGATAAGGACGGCAATATAGTTTTCGATTTCCGAGATCCCGAACAAAACCGGATCCAGGTATATTCTAATGCGATTTATAGAAATAGATATACTTGAGTTGATGTAAAGTAATTAATAGGATTCATATGCCTAAAAAGTACCTTTTTTTTCTTTTAGTTCTTTTCCCTGCAGCAATCTTTCTATTATATTATTACGGCAGAAGTGTTTGGGTACCTAAGTATCGTGCATTAGCGGGGCAAAGGACGGTTGCGGATGTGATCTCAATATATGGCGAGCAGGCTGTAGCACGTTTAGCACCTTATTTCAAAAATGCAGGTGTTATCTATCCACCTAAACAAGTAGTAATGCTTGCAACAAAGGATGATAAAGAACTTGAGCTGTGGGCATCAGACGGAGCAGATTTTAAATATATAAGAACCTATGATATAAAAAAGACAAGTGGTAAATTAGGGCCGAAACTGAGGGAAGGAGATCATCAGGTACCCGAAGGTATCTACCGAATTATTGGTCTGAATCCAAACAGCTCATATCACCTATCATTGAAACTGAATTACCCAAATGATTTTGATCTTTTACAAGCTAAAAAGGACGGCCGAACAAACCCGGGCTCTGATATTTTCATTCACGGTAAAGCTTTGTCTGTCGGCTGCCTTGCCATGGGAGATAATGCTATTGAAGAGCTATTCGTATTAGTGGAGAATGTAGGTAAACAAAACGTAAAAGTGGTTATAGCTCCATTTGATCCGAGAAAGCAAGATTTAGTTGTTCCTGAGGGAAGTAATCCAATCTGGCTTGGTGAGCTTTATAACCAAATTGAGGAAGAATTTATAAAATTTAATTAGGGTACGACTACTACATTTATTTTGATTTAACTATATCCTTATAAACCATCTTCTGCATTTCAATACAAAGCTCTGCTGTACTTTTAGCATATTGAGCAGCTTTGAAATCCATTACTTCTAATGCTTTGTCTGCTGATTTTAGTGCATTTGTGCAGTCACCAATTTTTCTGTATGCAGTGCTCATGTTTCTTCACGCATATGCATAGCTCGATTTTTGTGTAGCATTAACTTTTTCCATAATATCTATACTAATTTGGTAATTAGATATAACTTCCTGCCATTTCGGGTTTTCAAAATAGGAGTTTCCTAAAGCTAATTGAAAATTGTAGTGCCATGGTGAATGAAAAGGATTTTTATTTTGTTTCGATAAAATAAGAGCTGCTTCTATCATATCAAGTCCCTGCGCAATATTATCATCATTATATGTCCACCTACCTTTATCTATAAGTATTTTACCTTTGTTTAATACATAGCGAGCAGACTGAGGTTCCAGGTTTATCGACTTTTCAATTTCAATCAGAGCAGTATCATATGCTTTATGTGCTGAAGCATATACAGCATTTATATAGTGATAAAATGCTCTATTTCCTTTGGATATTGCAGTATCCAATATCTTATTTACTTCCGGCCCAAGCATAGCAAGATATGGGGCTTCTTTGCTCAAGCTGCTACTTGGAATAGAATTTAGCTTGATTAGTGTTACCTGCCACAATGCTTCAAGATGGTCGGGTTCTTTTTGCAGTATTTCAAATAGATATCTTTGCCTTGCTGATGAATCATTACCTACTTCTGAAAATTTAGCATCAAGTGCTTTTTGAAGCAGTTGATCAATCTCGTCACAGATTGCAATGTTGGAGAATAAAAGGAATACGGTTGTATTTAATATAAAACGTTTGATCATAATAGTAATCCCGTAATTGTATATCCTGACCAGAAATAAGGGTGATTGTATTCTTTATTTTTGATTGATAATAATTGTGCCTTTTTAAGTGAAGTTGCAGGATTATCACCTGATGAATATGATTTATAAAAATTTTGCATTAAAAATGCGGTGCCCTTGTCATGGACAGCCCATAGGGGAGATAAAATAGATTGTGCACCTGCAAAAAACAATGCCCTATGAAACCCAAAAACATCTCTTTCAGTATCTATGTCTGATAGTCCTGTCTCACAACTGCTGAGAGTTACAAGCGGGAAATTGCCAAGATCGGTGGTTGCAATATCATGTGCTGTCCAAATTCCTGATTGAGAATTTTCAGACACTGATAAATAAATTGAAGATTCCATAGGTTTTCCAGAGTAGAAACTCCCATGTGCGCCAATGTGCAGAAAAGAAGGGATTTTAACTGAACTTATTTCATCGGATAATCCAGAAATTGAACATTTTTTGCCTGCTATCAGGTTTAACTTAGAATTATATAGATTTTTTAAATAATCACCGGTTTCAGCCTGGAATGGCAGACGTGCACCTCGAACTTCTGGATCAACACAAGCAATTCCACTATCTAATGATTTTTTATTTAAATTGCAAAACTCTTTATAAACCTTAAAGAAGGGACACGGTATATAGAATAATTTTCTATCAGAAATGATTTTCCGTCATAAAGAGGGCTAAAGGGGATACTGCTTAATACATTATCAGATACAACAATAAGGTTCTTTATGTTCTTGTTTAAATGTTTTAGTACTTCACCGAATAGAGCACTATATAATTTTACAGAAGATTCTTTGTAATAGTCTGTATAAGGATTAATTATTGAAGCTCTTAACTCACTTGCAAGAAGATAGAGTGAATTCTCATCAATATTTAATTTTACAAACTTTTTACTATTATTAAGTAAAATAAATAATCCTGAAAGTTCTTTGCTAATATAAAATGATAAAATTGCAGTATCATCTGGTAGATGATTTTGAGCTAAATGAATATCATTAGCAGAAAGTGAACTGCTTACTGGAACAGTTCTTATGTTAAGTGATATTTCAAGTTCCTTTTTTTCCTGTTGCTGTTTTTGAGTTATCTGAGAGTACTTGATTAATATATTTTCATCTGATATTTCTGATGTTTGTGAATTTTGTTTAATAAAGTCTTGTATTTCTAGTTGATGTTTAGTATTTAGATCGGAAAGCTTTTGATAAACATCCTTTTGATAAACATCTTCCATTATATCATTTAAAGTAGGAGCTTTATTTGATTCGATAGTTACAAGAGCATGCATATACTTGTTGTTTGTTATTAAATGATTTATGTATTCGTCTATATAATTATTAAATTTAGAATCCAATTTTGCTCTACCTACATCTCCCAATGATTTAGATCTAGCATGCTGATAGGCTATATAAGCTTTATGATATGAATTATCGGCCTGCTCTGTATATTTCAGTTTTGAATATGACTTAGAAATAAGAAATAATGTTTCAGAGTACATTTCCCCCTGCATTTCAACTACTGGAAATTCTTTTGTAATATGTTCTAAAATGTTTAGTGAATTTTGATAATTATCTGTTTTTTGGAGATAGATAGAATATAGTTTGCCAGCTTCCCATCTGGCCCATCTGTCATATCTAGATTTTCCTAAAGTAAGTGCTAAATCCCATGCATCCTTATAAAATATGCCGGCCTTTTCCTTATGTCCTTGATAATAATGTTTGGATCCTAATTCTTCTAGAACACTGACTGTATCGCGTTTATAATGTGTGCCTTTTAGATTATCTCGGGCTTTCATTAACCACATGAGTGATAAACTTTCATTTTTGTAAGCTAGCATCCTAGATATACTCAATTGCACTACACCAAGATCATGGGGGGCATGCATAGTTTCAGTTATTTTATGCTGCAGTAAATATGTTTTAAGAGCATTCTCTTTATCGCCTGCTTTATTAAGAATATTTGCAATATAGCCAAGAGAAACACCAATACCTCTTAAGTTTTTATTGTTATAACTAATGGCTAATACTTCTTGATAAGTTTTATATGCTCCTTTATAATTTCCCCGAGATAATTGTTTTCTGCCTTTTTTACTGTCTAAGTCCATGGCATATTTCATATAGTTGTTTTTGGGGTTCAATTTTATCCCTTTGAAATACGCCTTTATTTCTTCTTTCGTTTTCTCATCGATGTTGAAAGTATTTCTTTGAGTAGGTGAATGAGGTTTCTTTTTGTGCTTTTTTTTAGATTGGAATTTGGATTTTGATTCGCTAGGAAAGAAATCATTAAGATATGGTATCTCCGTCCTGTACATGTATACAGCGGTACCAAGTGCAGCAATTAGAATTAGTAGAAGTCCTATCCTCATTGAATTGTGAGATTAAAATATGAATAATATGTAATTAGGAAATAGTAATTCATTTTTAATAAAATATCTATAGTTATTTTACAAACTATTGGTATCAAGTCACAAATATATGAATAAATATATTGAATATGTCCTAGATTTTTGGTTTGGCGATATAAGAGATGGTTTAATAGTAGAAAACAGAAATGATTTCTGGTTTATGCCAAATTCTCAGATTGATAATACTATCAGGGAAGAGTTTGAAGAGCTTGTGGTTAAGGCTGGAAAAGGAAAATTAATACACTGGGAGCAGTCGGCTAAGGGAACTTTGGCACTAATTATATTGTTGGATCAGTTCACAAGAAACATATACAGGGGCAAAAGGGAGGCGTTTCAGTTCGATGCTGAAGCACTTAGGATTTGTAAAGCCGGAATCCAAAGAGGTCATGATAGAGAGTTGGAAGTTATTGAAAAATGCTTTTATTACTTACCACTTGAACACTCTGAAAATCTGGAAGAGCAGGACAAGTGTGTGAAACTATTTGAGGATTTGCTGGTTACAGTTGATAGCAACAAGGTAAGTATTGTAAAAAATTCCTTGGATTATGCAGTTTTACACAGAAATATTATAGAGAAATTTGGAAGATTTCCACACAGGAATGAAGTACTGAACAGAAAATCTACAAATGAAGAATTAGTTTTTTTATCGAAACAGGGTAATAAATTTGGACAATAGAATAATTTGCTATAATTATATAAACAAAGATTTTTAAGGAGATAGATTTGAATAATAAAATAATATTAGCTGCGTTTAGTCTTTTTCTCACATTTACAGCATTTTCTATTGCCGATGAAACCTCACACAAAAAAGCCGCACAAGAGCTTTTGGTAACAATGGACATTCAAAATATGCTTGAGAAGTCCAATAAAAGAATGGTAGCCATACAGGTTGCAAGAAATAAAAGAATTTCTGGATATGAAGAAGTATTAAACAACTTTTATAATAAATACTCTAACTGGGATATTGTGAAAGATGATGTTATAGAATTGTATACTATAAAATTTACTGAAGCTGAGTTAAATGAACTTGCAAGATTTTATAAATCTCCAGTTGGACAGAAAGCACTTGCTGAAGTCCCAACTCTAATGCTAGAAACTATTGCCGCAGGCCAGAAAAATATAGAAAAGAATCTACCCGAGCTGCAGCAACAGATACAAAAATTACAGGAAGAGAAGAAAAAGAATTAATATAGGTATAGTTTCATAAAAACACCAATTAAACAATATTGAGATGTGATTATGAATAGTATAAGCAATCATCTAATCATACTTGCTCTTTTCGCATGCTCTTTCTACATAAGTCCTCATAGTTATTCTCTTACAATAGAAGAGGCTTATAGTGCAATACCTCATAGAAGAACAGAGTTTGATTACAACTCTGCAAAAATGTCTTTAGAAGAAAAAACTTACTTATCAGAAGTATTTGAATTAACTGATCTTGCTACGATCGAAAAAGTTAATATGTTGATGTGGCTTGGCAGCAACGGACAAAAAGGCGAAGTTGCTAAACATTATAGTAATATAATATCGAGTCTTTATAATCTAAATCCACCGTCCGGATTAGACAATTTTCATAATCTGATAATCAGTTCCATTAAAGAACAAAAAGAAACGCTTTTTAAATGGAAAATCAGTTCGTTTGATTATTCGATGATTAGGAGTGAGAGTTTAGTTAGAAGTTCAAGTAAGAAACTAAAGAGTGCATATAGAATACTAAAGAAAAAATATCCCGGTGAGAGTAGTTATAACAAACGGGCATTCTTTGATCATCTCTGTGCTTTGGACTTTATATAAAATATCATTTTCATTTGTTACTTCTTTATAGTAAATTAGCTAAATGCCTTCCATAAAAGATACGTCCAATCAGATGATTCAGTTTGTATTTCCGGAGCATGCAAACAACTACGGCACTTTGCATGGCGGAAGACTAATGAACTGGATCATGGTGCTGGGTAGCATCACTTCATCGAGAATTGCAAAGGGGCTTATTGTACTTGGCACTGCAGACAGCATTGATTTCCTAAACCCTGTGAGAACAGGTGAGGTAGTGTTGTTAAACAGCTGGGTAGAATATATCGGTACAAGTTCTATGGAGATTGGTGTAAAGGTAGAGTCAGAAAACACGAGCACCGGGGAGAAAAAGCTTACTACATTTTCTCATTTAGCATATGTAGCGATAGATGAAAATGGCAGTCCAAAAAAAGTAGAAAACAAAATTAGTCCGGCAGATGATGATGAAAGGAAGGTCTATAAGGACGCTAAAAAAAGAAAAGCACAAAGGATTGAGAGACTTAAGGACACTAAACCAGAATTAAAGGATATTAAGTATCTAAAAAATTATGAGTGGCAGATAGAAACTATAAGAGTTGTGCTTCCAGAAGATGCATTTTATGGAAATTATCTTTCAGTTGGAAAACTAATGATGGATATTGATGAAACCGGGGCGATACTAGCAAGAAAATTTACCAGAGGTGTCGTTGTAACAGGTTCAGTGGATGATGTGCATTTTTACGAGCCTATAAGGGTTGGAGAACTGATAACACTGCATGCAAGGATAAATTACATCGGCAGGTCATCAATGGATATAGAAGTAAATGTGCATACAGAAAACCTTACAACTGCTGTAAAAAAACATTCGTGCACGGCTTATCTCAATTTTGTGCATATTAGTAAAGAGGGAAGACCAAAAGCCATAGATAAGATAATTACTCCTTCAACGAAGTATCAAAAAAAATTATGGAAACAATCTGAGGATCGCAAAGACAGGAGATTTGAACGGGTAAAATGGATCAAGAACAATATGGTTAATGACAATTAGTATGATTACATTTCCTACTGTATTTTATCAATTATCGTAGTAACCTACTTTATTAAACTGCTCATCTGTAAGCTCTATATTTATAGGGTTTTCCAGCTCATAAAAGAACTCCTCATTACTATTTTCGACTTTGCTAAATGCCCTTATTTTTATATTTTTTGATTTAATAAACTCAGAAGGAATGCTAACTACCCATCCAGCCAGGATTGAGCCTATATAATGATAAGATTTGTTAAAACTCAGACATGGTTTTATAGCTTTAATAATTTTACCGTTAACAGATATGTAGGTGAGACTTGCTGGATTTAATTTTGGATCTACCGAGTATCCTCCTAGAGTAAGAATATAGTCTTGTGAATTTTCTGTTGGCAATGTCTTCTCTATCTTTAAATACTCGAGCTTGCCGGATTTTTGTCTCATTAGGGGAAGCTGTTCAGCATTTTTATCAATCCATTTTGATTTATAAACAGTGAGTTTATTAAATTTATGTTTTATTGTATCAAAATATTTTAATGGCTCACTGATTTTACCTTTTAAAAATGTTCCACTATCCGTCTTGTTTTTCCATTGATTATCCTCATACATTATCTGAAAAAAGTCCAGGGGTGGTGAAAGGTTTTTCCAATTGTCAGAAAGAAGGGATTGTCCGTCGATATCCCATGGTGGATCAAACTCTATAATGTCCATCAAAGTGGCACCAATATCTATAGGTCTTACCATTCTATAGTCTGTTTGTGGCTGTTTTTGATGAGGATATTTAATCATAAGTAATGTAGAAGCATTCATCATTCTGTTATCCAGTATATCTTCACTATTTCTTAATTTATGGTTTGCCCTGCCAAATGAAGGTCCTAAAAATCCCACACCATGGTCACTAACTGCGATAATCAGTGATTTATCAAATAATCCAAGTTCCTTAATTCTGGTAATTGTTTTATTAAACATCTTCATTGCAAGCATTGATTGATTAATTCTTGCTCTTCTGATGTTGATGGAAATTTCGTCACTAGTGCAGCTTGTTTGAGCATATTCCGACATCGCTACGGCATCGGGCAGATAATTGACTTTTTCATTATCATCCAATAAGGGTCTTATAGGATATACAACCTCAATTATTCCATCAGAGTCAAAACAAAGAGGGGTATGTGTAAGGCTGGTAAGAATACTGTTGATAAAATATCTTTGGGGATCAATTCTGTCAGTGAACAAATTAAACCTGATTATGGCTCTGTTTGCTTTTGTGGCACAAGCTAAAAATCCATATGATTTAGGAATACCATCAACGATAGCACCCTTTGCGTGATTTGAACTTGTTAGGTCTAAATAAGTATCAGCACCAAATATCTTTACTGACCAGCTGGAATTTTGTATTGATAATAGATATAAATCTATGATCTGTTTAAGGAAATTCTTTAAACTGTTATTCAACCCAGGTTCAATTAAAATTCTGAGTGTATCTTTTTGAACCTTATATTTATCTATTGATGTCCATAAATCAATCTTATTAGTTTTTTGTTTTATACCATTTAGATTGCGTATATCTTTTGTAGGGATTTTACCTTTAACGAGATTCCAGATAACAGTATGTCCACAAAGTTCCTCACTACCACTGCAATTTTTAAGCTCATCATGTCCTGAAAACATTGAGCTTGTAGTTGTTAGAGTTTCGGATACCTGTGTGACCGCATTTGGGTACCATGTTGAAATTTTCGCAAATTCATTTAACTCCGGGAATAAGGCTTTATTAATTTGCTTATTCTCATCCATTAATATATATGAACTCAGTTCATCAAAAATTATAAAAAATACGGGAGTATTTTTGTTTCCGATCTTACTAAAATAATCAACTTCGTTTTTATTTATTATTGTTGACTTGTTTTCTTTAAGAAAATTATAGTATTGATAACTAAAATACAGAGTAAGCGGGGCGGATACTAATGTTAGAATTTGAAAAAAAGTGAATATAAAACGATTAAAACGATATGCAGCTAAGAATAGAATGATGAAAAAACAACCGATTATGAGGCTTGAGGGTGTATAAACGGAATTTAACAAATAATTAGCTCTAAGAGAATATAGAGTAATACTGACAGCAATTATAATACATAGATATATCATGGATACTCTTTTATTTATAAAACTTAATATGGTAAATAATAGAGTTAATAAAATTGTTGGAATGATTAATATAAGTGTGGGTAGAGTAAGTGAATTAACTAGAGGATTTAAAAATGGCGGAGGGAACTCTTTAAAATCCGATGAAAATACCTGGAATATAGTAATTCCTATACCAACATAGAGGCAGGAAAATAATATCAGCAACACTGACAGAGTATCTTTTGAACTGTGTTTTTTTAGCTCAGACATTTAGAATTGTTATTAATTGTCATTATGAATTTATAGTATTTACATAAAAAAAGTAAAGTAGTATAATGATTAGTAAGATTTAAAATAATATATTCTTATTGGTGTTTATCAAAATTTTAAATATTCCAAATTTAATGTGAATAATGAAAAACTCAAACACTTTTGAAGTGCTTCTTAAGGAAGACAGGACTTTTAATCCTAAGAAAGATTTT
>JBFFSH010000015.1:0-44124 GCA_041572575.1 Thermodesulfobacteriota bacterium | reverse complement strand
CAATGGAATTGACAGAAAACACTTTGTTTTGTATCTAAAAGAGATGGAATTTAGATTTAATAACAGAAATGTAGATTTAGTTAATAAAATAAAGGAGATTCTGCATTACTTATAGCTCTGTTCTATGCGAGCTCCAAAAATTATATAGATATCCATTCCAAAGCTCAAAAACTCAGCAGGCTGAGGGGTAGGGTAAAACCACTGAGCCTATGAGCCTGTAGAACATAACCTGCCGAAATTAATAAATTATTAAAAGTAAGTCTCTTAGTCTCTTGGTTTTAGGTATGGGATATAGACTAGGAGATTAAGAGATTAAACTTTGATAATAAACAAATGCTGGACTGCATTCCAGGATTATTAATGAGTTAATATCAAAAGATCAAGTATCAGGGGTTAAGGGATGGGCGTTGATCTTTTGATCCGAAGTTGGAAATTTTACTAATATTGCCATAATGCCAGGTTTTGTGGGTATAGGATAAAAAGGTGGCAATTTGGCATATTCACATATTTTGAACGGATTACACACTTTGGCCGGTTATATGTGTTATGGGGATAAGTGTTATATGGAGAAATTCAGGTTTGTTGATTTATGGAAAAGAAATATCTTAAGTCTTTTTGCTTTGCTGTTGTTCGTTAATCTTCTTAAGCCACATAAGAGCCGATCTTTTGTTCAGGTGCCAGTCGGCAAGCACTGTGGGGTTTGTTTCTTCCAATACTTCATTTAATACAGCCTTTGCCTCTTCGTACTGCTCTTGTTTGAATAGGTTCTTGGCAAGGAAAATCTTTGTACTTGTTAGGTGAGGGTCAAGCACAAGAGCCTGTCTTATAAGTTTTTCTGCCTCTTTTACATCTCCACCCATGATTCCGGGGATAGAGTTTAGAAGCGCTCCTTTCATTGCAATCGTCTCAGTGTGGTTTGGATTAAGCTCCAGTGTCTTGGCAATGTTTTTCTTAATTTTTTTAACCAGGAAAAATGAGCCGAATACCCCTTTTGATTTTGCAAGGGACGCCTCGTTTGCAACATAATAAAAATAAGCATCAGGATTGGAAGAATCTGCTTTAATTGCTTTTTTAGCAATTTCTGAGCCTGTTTTAAACCTGTTCCATTTTTCTTCTGAACTATTGTCCTGTATATAATGACCGTATGTAAGCCAGATTCTTGAAAGTAGAACAAGCGCATCGCAGTTATTTGGATTAATTGCTAATTCTTCATTCAAGATATCCATTGCTTTACTGAAACTGGATTCGTCATTGTGATACTCAAAGAATATATTCTGGGCGTGCTGTAAAGTATTAATTTTGACCTGCTGAACGGATGTTTTTTCATTCTCAGTGTCAGAAGCGTAAGTAAATGGAGCAGATAAAATTATTAATGCTGTAAAAATTATAAATGATCTGAATAAGTTAGTATTCATTTTTCACATCCTGCCTTAATTATTTTTAAACTTATTAATATTCTCTAATAAAAGTGCTATTAACTGTATAGTATTACTTATATCATCTTTAAATGCAAGACTACTGGGGCTGTGCAGATACCTTGTGGGAACTGAAACAACGGCGGCTTTGCTTCCCTTTCCGGTGACTTGCATGGCTGTAGCATTAGTACTTCCGGCCTTTTTAACAGTAACCTGATAAGGAATCTTGTTCTTTTCAGCAAGCTCCATAATAAAAAAGCTAAATTTCCTGTCAGCTACCAAAAACCTGTCTGATAGCCTTATTTCAGGTCCTTCCAGAGCTTTTGCAAGCATTTTGTCCTCTGGTATTCCCGGTATGTTCATAGATACAGTACCCTCGAGAGCAACAACGTAATCGGGCTCTACAACAGGGGTTATAAGTCTTGCTCCCCTTAAGCCTACTTCTTCTTGAACTGTGGCAGTTACATAAAGGTCACAATTTATTTTCTTTGCCTTCTTTAGTGCTTCTAGGAAAACGAATAATCCAACCCGGTCGTCTAATGCCTTTGCAACTACAGCATCTTCAGTCTTCTCAAAAGAGTAGCAAAATGAGACCAGATCACCCACTTTTACAAGTTTATGTACTTTTTCGGCAGATAATCCAAGATCAACTACACAGTCCTCAACCTCCGGTACTTCTTGATTGTTACCATTCTTGCTTATATGAGGTGGTATGGAGGCTACGACACCGATAAGGTCTTTTTTTCCATGCACCATTACTCTCTGTGCATAGAAAATACGGGGATCCATTCCACCAAGCGGGGTAAGTTTGAGAAAGCCATTTGGATCTATGTAGTGAACCATAAACCCGACTTCATCCATGTGAGCGTCTAAAACAACCTTGGGTCCTTTGCCTTTTATATGAGCGATAATATTACCCATACAGTCTATGGTTATATCGGAAGTATAGTTTTTAAGGTGTTTAACTATAATTTTCTGGAGTTTTTCCTCTGCCCCGGGAAGAGCAACTGCTTGGCAGAGCTGTTCGAGTAGATCAATTCTCATATACTTGTGAGATTATACCGTTTTATACTACGGTTTCCAATCAAGATTAAAATTGAAGGTATATTTATCAATAATAACAGTGTATTAACTTGGAATTTATTTTTAAGTTTTAAATAAAAGGTATAGGTTCATTATAGACTTAGTGCTATAATCAATATCAGATTAATATTATTATATAAATAATTCTATATAAATACTGTTAATGCGTCTTAAGAGAATGAGGGGATTACAGTTTAATGCTTAGGTTTTTATTCCATACAAACGGAGATTTTCCAACATTTTTTGCAAGAGTCTTTCTAGGCGCAGTTATTCTACCGCACGGGCTTCAAAAACTACTGGGGATGTTTGGCGGTAATGGTTTTGATGCTACGGTGAAATTCTTTGTTGAGGGAGGTCTTCCCGAGATAGTAGCAATCCTGATTATAGTAGGAGAATCCGTGGGTGCGGTATGTCTTATTATAGGCTTTATGGGAAGGATCTGCGCAATTGGAATAATTACAATTATGACAGGCGCAATCGTAACAGTACATGCAAAATATGGTTTTTTTATGAACTGGTTTGGCACGCAGGAGGGGCAGGGTTATGAATATCACCTTCTTGCTATAGGCCTTGGACTTGCTGTTCTTGTTGGAGGATCAGGCAAATTTTCTATTGATAGATTCATTACAAATAAGCTGGTATTTTAATAAGATTTACAGAATCCATATCACCCGGAGTTACCTCTAACAATATAATATTGGTATTAAAATACTTGTAAGAGGAGTGAGGATAATAAAATGAAAGCTTCTGACCTGTTCGTAAAAGCTCTTGAAAAAGAAGGTGTTAAATACATTTTCGGAATTCCGGGTGAAGAAAATCTCGACTTCTTAAACTCCCTTAGAAATTCAAAGATTAAACTCATACTTACACGCCATGAACAGGGTGCAGGATTTATGGCGGCAACACATGGAAGGCTTACGGGAAAAGTAGGGGTGTGCCTTGCTACACTTGGACCAGGTGCAACTAATTTTGTTACTGCAGCAGCATATGCTCAGCTTGGCGCAATGCCTATGATGATGATAACCGGGCAGAAGCCAATCAAAAAAAGTAAACAGGGCCAGTTTCAGATTGTCGATGTTGTAAACATGATGCGTCCGCTTACAAAATATACAAAACAGATTGTAGACGCTAACAATATCCCAAGTTTTGTAAGAGAATCCATAAGGGTAGCAGAAGAAGAAAGACCGGGTGCTGTACATCTTGAGCTTCCCGAGGACGTTGCTGCAGAAAATGGTGAAGAGAGATATTTTGAGATTTCTAATGTAAGAAGACCCGATGCCAATAAGACAGTAATAGATAAGGCTGTAGAACTTATTTCAAAGGCTAAGAAGCCGCTTCTTTTAATAGGAGCAGCTGCAAACAGAAACAGAACATGCAGGGCGCTTAGAAAATTTGTTGATAATACGAATATTTATTTTTTTGATACCCAGATGGGAAAGGGGGTTGTAGATGAGAGAAGTCCGCTGTTCTTGGGTACAGCTGCTCTATCGGATCATGACTACCTGCACTGTGCTATTGATCAGGCTGACTTGATAATAAACGTAGGTCACGATGTGATTGAAAAGCCTCCGTTTTTTATGAACGGTCATGTTAAGGTAATACATATAAATAACTTTAGCGCTATAGTAGATGATGTGTACTATCCACAGCTTGAAGTGGTTGGTGACATTGCATCATCTGTTGAAAGAATTGCAAAGGGTATAAAAAGTAAAAAAGTCTCGAGACCAAGGATTTTTCAGAATATTAAAAAATCATTAGAAGAACATATTTTTGATAAGAGCAATGACAAGGGGTTTCCCATAATCCCTCAGAAGGTCGTAGCAGATATTAGAAAGGCGATGCCTGATGACGGCATTATTACTCTTGATAACGGAGTATATAAGATATGGTTTGCAAGGAACTATTATGCTTATAAACCTAACACAATATTACTTGATAATGCACTTGCAACCATGGGGGCAGGACTGCCGTCTGCTATCGGAGCCAAGATTGTAGAACCCAAGAAGAAGGTTCTCGCAATATGTGGAGACGGCGGGTTTATGATGAACTCTCAGGAAATAGAAACCGCAGTTAGATTAAAACTTGATCTGGTAGTCGTGATTCTTAGAGATGATGCGTATGGAATGATAAAATGGAAGCAGTCCGGTATGGGTTTTAAAAACTGGGGGCTAGATTATGGAAACCCTGATTTTGTTAAATATGCCGAGAGCTATGGAGCGAATGGACATAGGATTGGAAGTAATCCTGAGCTTCTATCAAAATTAAAAGAATGCATAAATTCAAAAGGTGTTCATTTGATTGAAGTACCTGTGGATTATTCTGAAAATGAAAAGGTGTTAATTAAAGAGCTTAACAACTTAACATGTGAGCTGGTTTATTAGTGTTTGTATATTACTATAATTTAAATAAGGGGAATAACAGATGGCTGTAAAAACGCTGAAGGTATTAACCGCATATGACGAAAAAGTTATAGATGAACTTCCATTAGCTACAGAAAATGATGCTAACAAAATGCTAAATGCTGCAAGGAAGCTTGCTGATGATCCTTCAAAGAGAATTCCTATACCGGAGCGAATTGAGATACTTGAAAGGGCTCAGCAAATATTAAAAGATAGATATGACGACATAGTAGGAACAGCTTGCAAAGAAGGCGGTAAGCCATTTATAGATACCCAGGTTGAAATCACTCGTTCTATAAACGGCTTTGGAGTTACAAAAGAAGAAATAGCCAATATGAGGGGAACAGAGATTCCCATGAACCTTAATGCCGCCTCTCTAAACAGGATGGCTTATACGTTCAGAGAACCAATTGGTGTCGTTATAGCTGTATGCGCTTTTAATCATCCGTTCAATCTAGCCGTTCATCAGGTGCTGCCTGCTATTGCGGTCGGTTGTCCTGTGATAATTAAGCCGGCAAGTACTACACCTCTGTCATCAATTAATCTGGTAAATATTCTATATGAAGCCGGTCTGCCAAAGGGCTGGGCACAGGTGATAACTTGTGATAATAAAGTGTCTGAACAGCTCGTTACTGACCCAAGAGTAGATTTTTTGACTTTTATAGGATCAGGCAGGGTAGGCTGGTATTTGAAATCAAAAGTAGCGCCGGGTGTGAGATGTGAGCTTGAGCATGGTGGTGCCGCTCCTGTGATAGTAGAGCCTGATGCAGATCTAGATGATGCACTTCCTCTCATGGCAAAGGGCGGGCTGTATCATGCAGGACAGGTATGTGTATCTGTACAGAGGGTATTTGCACACAGTTCAGTTACAAAGAAAGTAGCAAACGGGCTTGCAAGGCTTGCAAAGAAAATGAATGTAGGAGATCCTCTTGATCCAAAGACAGAGGTTGGCCCGCTTATACTACCAAGAGAAGTAGACAGAGTTCATGACTGGGTAAAAGAGGCGACCAGAAGAGGCGGCAAACTCTTATGCGGTGGCAAGAAAATAGGACGTACATGCTATGAGCCGACAGTAATACTAGACCCTCCACAAAAATGTAATCTTTCACAGCTTGAAATATTTGGTCCTGTCATAGCAGTCTATACCTACAAGGAAAGAGACGAAGCCATTGCTCTAGCTAACAGTCTGCCTCTGTCATTTCAGGCTGCCATATTTACCAAGAACATAGATACTGCTCTGGATTCTATTAAGAGACTCAATGCAAGGGCTGTGATGGTAAACGACCACACAGCGTTTCGTGTTGACTGGATGCCTTTTGGTGGCAACAAAGAATCAGGGCTCGGAATGGGCGGAATACCTTATTCCATGCACGAGATGACTCAGGAAAAAATGATGGTTATCAGATCATCGGTGCTTTGATTGATAATTTGTTATATAATACAATATTCAATGTAATGAAATCTGTTTTATAAAAGTATATAGGCTGTGAGTAATATCAGAGACATTTTTGCTTAAATACCTGAAATCCGATTAAAAATATTAATTTGCTACAAATACCGATATGGTTGCCTTGACTTTGTATGCCATACTATAGTATTATAATACTATAACGAAATGGCAAACCATTAGAAATGATGGGACGCAAAGCTAGGAGCCTGTTGGAAAAATATTCCATGGTAGTCCGGCTGCCGATACAGTCTATTATAAAGCTAAGTTATTATTATATGTATCGTAAAGTTCCTTCCAATTTCCACTTGCTATTTTGTTAAATTCAAAATAAGTAGGGGGATAAAGATGAATAAAATCATTGTTAGATCAATAGCATTAATGGTTCTAAGTCTTCTTATACTGAAGACAGATGCCATGGCAGGTGATGTACCACCGCCAAACGGCGTGCTTTTTGAAACTTATTGTAGTACTAATACACCTGAAGCTATTCCAGATAGTCCAAATCCTGGAATTGGAAATGATCTGGATATTGCTTCTGGTCCTACAATTACGGATGTAAATGTTAGGCTGTATATAACCCACACATGGGATGAGGATTTAGACGTGAGTCTGGATTAACCGGACGGCACAAATGTAGTATTGTTTGAAGATGTAGGAGGATCAAGTGACAATTTTGGCACTTCATGCGGTGATCAGACTACTACATTTCCTGACTTTGTACTTGCTGACGGAGCACCTGCTATTCCTGGAGCTCCGGGTGTTGCAGGTACTTTTTCTTCTCAGGGAAATCTGTCTGATTATTTTTTAGAAAGCTCAATTGGAACCTGGACTCTGAATATAGATGATGATTTTACTATTGATACTGGAACTCTCGAATGCTGGTGCCTGGATATTTATTCAACCGGTGAGGGCTGTTCACCGGGGTTCTGGGGGAACAGAGCACTTAAGGATAATTCTGATGTATTTGCCGGCTGTCCGAGCATAGATCCTGATATTACAATGGAAAACTTATTTGATATGTGTAATCTTGATAATTGTCTGCCTAATAATCAAATAGAGTTTGCCGATGCGGATGAAATTCTTCATCCAAGGGGTCGTACCAACAGAAAAGATTGTGACGGGAAGGCAGGGGCGGCGGCTCAGCTGCTGAGACAGGCCACTGCAGCTCTTCTAAATGTGTGTACGAACCAGGTAAATTATCCGCTTTCTGCGGCTGAAATAGAAGCAGAAGTATGCTCGCTACTTACCAATATAGACGGTGGCGGCGGTACACCAAAAGAGGATATAACAGCATTTGCAGAGGAGCTTGCCGCAAATAACAGCCAGGAATGTAATGTTGATGCAGATGCTCCTTTGGAAGAATGCAGCAATCCTGCTGATGTAACAATAGAAAATTGTACAAATGTGGATACCTTCGGTCTACATGGACTGTTTCCATGTGGAGAGGGCTTATGCCCACCGGATCCATTTTTTGGATTGCCTGCTATATGTTTTCCAGACGCTGATGGAGGAAGTACGGGACACTGTTCTCAGGACTTCCTGTGTGAATCAGTTAGTCCTTGCCCTAATGGACAATCTGACTGTGGAGTAGATGAGCTCTGCATTCAGTCCTGTTGTGAATTTGGTAACGGCGGATTTGATGTATGTGTTCCGCTTGCAATTTCATGTCCAGCACCACCCGGTATGATGTCTTCACCAAACACTTTGGAGTTATTCATTAATAGTGGTCCTACAAGCGGTGGTTTTATAGAATAATATTACTAATTTAATTGTTTTAAAAAATATAGGGCCGGGAGTAAAATACCGGCCTTTTTTTTGTAGATTTTATTTGTTAGGTAACAAGATAAAATTTGTCGGATATTTGAAATGAATTAGTGAAGCCCTGAAGTGTTTTTGTCATTCTCTTCTTTCCAGGCAATTTTCTTTGCGGATTCGAGAAGCAATTCTCTTATTTGTATATATTGTGGGGTGGTAACTGAATCATTAGTATCAAGAACCCATATACATCCAATAGATTTACCATCTTCATTTGTGATAGGAACCCCAAGAGCAGATGATTTGCCAAGTGACTTAATTTTTTCACCAACCTTTTCATTTGATACAAGATTTCTGAATAATTTAATCCTGTTTTCTTTTATAGGACTCCAGATTGTGTGCTCAGTGTTATCTATTGTTATGAATCTTTTTAAATCATCTGAAAAGATGTTGCATTCAGCAACAAGCGTAGCTTGTGTTTGCTTTTCGTCTAAAAGATGAATAAGTACAGTACCCCTTTCGGTTGTTTCTGTAATATTGTCAATGATCTCTTTATAAAAACTTCTTTTGTCCTGAGATACAGAGATAAGCTCTAAATCTTTTGTTGCCTTGCTGTAGGCTTTTGAAATTGTGCTTCCTTTAATCATTAAATCCTCCAAAATGTTAATTTAAATATATTTATTAATTTTATTATCTAAGCTGCTTAAATTATTAAATAAGAATTAATTCTTAAATTTAATAACCACGCTAACTTTTCAATAAAAGAGCGTTAATTATAAGGATTTTAGAAAAAAGTAAAGGGTGTTTGTAGAAAAATAGAAAATTTATAATTCTGGATATGATTTATGCAATTAGAGTATGTAATAAAGGACCGGTTTATTTGGCAAGTACTTCTTCTTTTAATACCCCTATAAACGGCAGGTTTCTGTATTTCTGGTTATAGTCCATTCCATAGCCCACTACAAACTCATCGGGTATCTCAAAACCCTTATAATTGATAGGTATATCTATTATCCTGCGTACTTTTTTGTCCAATAATGCACAGACCTTAATGCTGGTGGGTTTTCTTTCTTGTAGCATGCTTACTATATAATTCAAGGTAAGCCCGGTGTCGATTATGTCTTCAATCAAAATGACATGTTTATTTTCTATATTTTCATCCAGATCTTTTATTATTCGTACAACACCCGTATGACTCTGTCCCGAATAGCTTGAAACCGAAAGGAAATCGAGGGAAATCGGAATTTTAACCTCTCTTATCAAATCACATACAAAGATAATGCTCCCACGGAGAACTGTTATGAATACCGGATTTAGGCCTTTATAATCTTGTGAAATTTTGCTGCCTAGTTGAGCTGTTTTATCTTTTAATTCAGCCTCACTTATTAATATTTCTTTTATATCATCAATCAATCCGTTTGCCTCGTTTTGATTTAATTAAAGTAATTGAATTAGAAAAAGATTATATAAGAATTAACTCAATAAGGCTAAAAAAAATAATTTATGACCAGATAAAAAAACCTATTGACTTTAGTTTATAAAAAGAGCTATAATATAAATAAGCGATTCCAAGAGGCTAAGGTTAATCAGAAAACAAAAGCCTGAAATAACCAGTAGGTTAGACCGTTAAAAGCGGTCAAAAATCTCTCGAAAGAGAGAACGGCAAAGCGGACGCGGAGCCAGGGCTCAGTTTTCAAATACAAGCTAAGGTCACTTGGAGTCGTTTTTTTATTTTATACCAAATCTATAAAGTAATTTCTGGTAGTCCTTCCCGTAAAAAATCTTTATATTAACATCAGGGTACAGCTCTTTTAGCTTTCTAACCTTACGGTTTTTCTTTGTAACAAGCTTTTGTTTCATTGTTGTAAGCTCAATATAAAGATCAAGGTCAGTAAGATAAAAATCAGGGGTGAATTCTTCTTTTATACTACCGCTGTCATACGTCTGCAAAATAAAGCTTCTGGGTTCATATTCCCAATTTATTCTGTAATAATCCAGTACCTTTGCAAATTCTTTTTCACTTGGATGGGCAAAGTCGGGTACTTTGTGGTGATAGCTATTCTTAGTAGTAGATATACTACTATGATTTATACTCTTTTTAAGTTTATTGATCGCATTCCATGTAATACCTGCTTTAGATAAAATCCCCTTGATCTCTAAGGCTTTAGATATTAATTCAAGAGCAAAATCAGTGTCATTGTTATCAATCTTAATCTGTAAGTCATAGTATTTTGTCTCTAATCTGCTTACATCATATATGGAATGGATTAATTTTTTATAGTTTGCCTTATTTGTTTTTGAGCTCTTTGTAGTTTCAGAGGATTTTATTCTAATGTGTAAGGTTCCAGGAATATTATTGAAAAGTATTTCTCCGCCAAGATTTAAAACAATAATATTTCTTTTAAGCGCCTGGTTTAGTATCATCTTCTTAACGTATTCAGGCGAGATCGTTTCTGAAGTTAATAGATCATAAATGTTAATATATTTATGTGCATTTTTGCTTTTACTTAATATGTGCGAGCTATCGATTAATAAAAAATCAAGTTTTTTAGCTGTATTTACGGCTATTTCAGTACCGGATATCTCGGTTGGTTCGGTTATGGTTATAACTGCCATAGATATTAAAATGTTATTTTAAGGTTTATTTCCATAAATATCTATTAATATATTAGATGTCACCGAAATAATGCTGGATTAGTGTAATTGCGACAATACTTGCTGTTTCTGCCCTTAAGATTCTTTTTCCAAGGCCAACAGTTATAAAATCATTGTCTGTCGCTAATTTCACCTCATTTATAGTAAATCCGCCTTCGGGGCCTATTATTAAAGATACTGACTTAATTTGATCACTAACCAATACCTCCTTTATGGATGAATTCTCTTCTATTTCATAGAAGATGAGATTTAGATCAGATTTATTTTGTTCAAAGATATATTTGAAATTTAACTCTGGGCGTATTATAGGGCTAATTGATCTACCACACTGTTTTATTGACTCATCGGCTATCTTCTGCCATCTTGGAATTTTATTCGTGTTTTTTACCTCTGATCTTTCTGTGATTATAGGATAAATATCTGTTACACCAAGCTCTGTTGCCTTTTGTACAATTAAATCCATTTTATCACCCTTAATAATCGCCTGAAAAAGAGTTACGTTAAGAGGGGATTCTCTGTTGATTTCATCATTTGTTAGAATTTCTGCTTGAAGATCGTCTTTGGATATTTTTTTAATTACACAGTCATATTCATATCCTTTTGAATCAAATAACATGATATTATCATCAACTTTCATCCTTAGTACTTTTACAATGTGTTTATAGTCTTCTCCTGAAATTTGTACATTATTTTCAATAATATTTTCTGAGTTAATTTTAAATCTTGGCATATTAATTGATTAATTAATTGTTTTAATATTTCTTAAAGTATTTCAATATTTCCTGTATAAGGGAATCAGTAGTATATTTTTTAGGTGTTATATCGGCCTCTAAACCATGATTATTTAATGCCTGATTGGTAACAGGACCTATTGATGCAATAATAGAATTACTAAAAGACTTCTCATCTATTTTAAATACTGAGTAAAAATTATTAACAGTCGATGGGCTTGTAAAAGTAATTACATCAGGGGCTGCCTTTTTTATCTCTGAAATTAATTTTGTAGATTTAAGACTGCCTGGAACTTTATTTTCATATACTGTTATAACATCAACATTAGCACCAAGTCTTTTGAGCATTTTAGGCAGTATATTTCTTGCCTCTTTTGCCCTTGGAATCAGAATATTTTTGCCGATTAAGTCTATTGACTTGAATTGCTCAATTAGACCCTCCGCTCTATATTCTTTTGGGACTAGGTCTGCTGATATTCCATATTGAGTTAATATCTCGTTAGTCTTTTCTCCAATTACTGCAAACTTTATGTGTAAGAGTGATTTGATAGAAAGTTTTTTATTAAATAATCTTTTAAAAAAGTAATTAACTCCATTTGCGCTGGTAAATATTATCCAATCAGTTGTCTTAAGCTGTTTTAATGATTTATCGAGTTTATTCCATGATGACGGTGCAGAAATCTCAATTGTGGGAAATTCGATTGTTTCCGCACCAAGATTATTTAGTTTCTCAACGAAAAATTTTGACTGAGAAGACGGTCTTGTAGTAAGTATCTTTTTCCCATAAAGTGGTCTTTTTTCAAACCACTGTATCTGTTCACGATATTTAACAACTTTACCTACAATAATAATACCCGGTGATTCTATTTGAGCTTCCTGAGATTTTTTTATTATATTTTCAAGATTTCCAGTAATCGTTTTTTGATTTGGATATGTACCCCAGGTAATGATTGCGATAGGTGTGTTAGGGGATTTGCTATTTTTTAAGAGTTTTTTAACGATCTCTGAAAGATTTCTTATACCCATAAGAAATATGACAGTGCTAATTTTAGACAGTGAGGCCCAAGGGATGTTTGATCTGTTCTTTGACGGGTCTTCATGACCGGTAATTACAGCAATTGTCGATGAAACGTTCCTGTGGGTTGGAGGAATTCCGGCATATTCGGGGACGGCATAAAAAGAGCTTACTCCTGGAATTATATCAAAATCTATATTGTTATTATTAAGTTCAATAGCTTCTTCAGCACCTCTTCCAAATATAAAGGGGTCGCCGCCTTTAAGTCTGGCGACTGTTTTGCCATTTTTAGCATGCTTAATAAGAAGCTTGTTGATCTTTTCCTGAGACAGTTCTTTATGTCCGCTTTTTTTGCCAACATAAATTACTTCGGAATTGTGTTTTCTATGATCTAGGAGTTTAGTATTTACTAAATAATCATAAACAATCACGTCTGCAGAGTTTAAGCATTTCACTGCATTAATTGTTATTAACCCTGGATCACCGGGGCCTGCGCCAATCAGGTATACTTTTCCTTGTTTTTGCATTATTTAATAGATTATTTTAAATATACTAATATCCATAAATTTATTGATACTTAGCTATTTTAAATCAGCTATTTGATAAAGGAAATAATTTTTTTAACTATCCGTAACTATTTAGAATTATTATAGTTATAAATATTGTGTAAGATGTTTGCCACATGGAAAGCGATATAGATTTAATACTCAGAGTTCAAAGCGGCGATGAAAGTGCATTTTCTGAAATCTTAAAGAGATACTACAGTAAGATTTTGAACTATGTGTATAGATATACTAATAATCGGGAAACATCCGAGGACTTAACACAGGAAATATTTATGAGAGTACACAGATCAGTTAAAAATTACAGACCGGAGGCTAAGTTTTCAACCTGGCTATATAAGATTGCAACAAATCTTTGCCTTACAGAAGTTTCAACCCGATCAAGGAAGCATGCTTCTAGCCTCGATGAGATACAAGAGAACGTTGGTTCACTGGAAGATATAAAATCTGTGGATCAGGCAGATGTAAGATATAGGAGTGAAATAAAGGAAATTATTTTTGAAGCTATGAACACTCTTTCTGAAAATGAAAGATCGGCAATTATGCTTTGTAAGTATGAGCAGCTTTCATATGAAGAGGTTGCACAAACTTTGGACTGTACAGTGGGAGCTGTAAAGACTTATGTATATAGGGGACGGATGAAATTAATAGAGAAGTTAAAACCCTATTTGGATGAGGTGGAAATGGATGAAATGTGATGAGATTAAAGGCATGTATGATGATTTTAAGCTGCAGGTGTTAAGCAAGGAAGAGTCTGTGGCAATTGATGAGCATCTTATTAATTGTAATGGTTGCAAGGACTACTTTGCTAAAAACAACAAACTTACCAGACTCATGGACACATGGGATGAAATAGAACCACAGAGTAACTATGTGAGTAAATTCTGGAGCAGGATGGAAGAGAAGGAAAAGAATGAGAACAAAGGTATCATTGGTTTTATAAAAGGTATAAGGACAACATTTTTAGTACCTTCGCTTGCCGTGGCATTATTTTGCAGTCTTTTTATAGTTAATATGTATAGAACATCAACTGTTAATCCGACATATTCAGAGCAGGATTTACAAGATAATAGACTTTTACAAGAAATTAATGATATTATCTCTGTTGAAGGCTCAGAGTCTTTGCAAATATACGGACTCTGGAACAATCTGGAAGAGGAATCAAAGGAGGGATAAAGATTTGAGGATTTACAGGACTCTGTATTTAATATTAACCATTTTAATGATATCTCAAATTCCGGCTTTTGCGGGAGCTAAGTATAAATGGTGGAAGAACAGTGATGTAGTAAGCAATCTGCAATTATCACCTGCGCAGGTTAGTACGATAGAACAAATATTTAATTTACATAAAACAAAGTTACATGAAACAAAGCAATTCATTATACAAAAACAAAAAGAGCTTAACCAGAAACTAAAAGATCCTCAATCTGATAAACAGGAGATATCCAATCTTGCAGAACAGGTAGATGTTTTAAAATTACAGCTTGGAAAAATACATAGAAATATGCAGCTTGAGATAAGAGAGGTCCTAACCCCCGACCAAAGAAAAAAACTCCATGAAATGTGGTCTGGCAGAAAGCATAAAAAGTAACAAGAATTATTGCCTTTTATTTTAACTTTTCTAATAAATACGTAATACTATTTTGGTGGAAAAGCTATTTAACCTCACCACCGAATACAAGCCCCAGGGCGATCAGCCAGGTGCAATAGAAAAACTTACAAGCGGTCTTGCGTCCAATAAGAAACATCAGGTGCTCCTGGGAGTTACGGGAAGCGGAAAGACTTTTACAATTGCAAACGTAATTAATAATGTACAAAGACCTACCTTAATTATTGCACATAATAAAACGCTTGCTGCTCAACTCTACGGTGAACTAATGGATTTATTTCCGGATAATTCGGTTCACTACTTTGTAAGTTATTATGACTATTATCAGCCAGAAGCTTATATTCCAACTACAGATACCTATATAGATAAGGATGTAGCTATAAATGAAACGATAGACCGGCTCAGGCATGCTGCCACTTCATCATTATTTGAACGAAGAGATATTATTATAGTATCGAGCGTTTCATGTATATATGGAATAGGTTCACCCAATGATTATTACGGACTACTTACAACAATTGAAACTGGCGGAAGGCTCGATCCGAAAATACTGCTTAATAAACTAAAAGATGTTCAGTATCAAAGAACTAATAATGATCTGACCAGGGGAACATTCAGGTACCGTGGAGATACGGTTGAAGTGTTTCCATCTCATCAGGAAAATACTGCTATAAGGGTAGAATTTTTTGATGGAGTAATTGAGTCCATAAAAGAGATTGATCCATTACGAGGTAAAACCCTAAAGAAAGTTGATAAGACTATAATATATCCAAGCTCTCACTATGTTGCCTCACAAGACAAAATTAAAATTGCGATTGAAGCTATTAAAGAAGAGCTTAAGCAGAGGATTAAAATACTTGAAAAAGAAAATAAATATTTAGAAGCCAGAAGAATAGAAGAAAGAACAAATTATGATTTAGAGCTTCTAACGACTATGGGTTTTTGTAATGGCATAGAAAATTATTCCAGACATATTACCGGAAGGAGTGAGGGGGAGCCTCCATGGACACTTATAGATTATTTTCCTGAAGACTTTTTGGTAGTTATAGATGAGAGTCATCAAACAATGCCTCAGATAAGAGGGATGTATGAAGGTGACAGAAGCAGAAAGAAAACACTGGTTGAATATGGATTTAGATTGCCATCGGCCCTAGATAACAGACCACTAAATTTTAAAGAGTTTGAATCTAAGGTTAGGAGTGCAATATATGTATCAGCAACTCCTGCAAATTATGAAATAACAAAATCTAATGGTGCTGTAGTTGAACAAATAATTAGGCCTACAGGGCTTATTGATCCTGAGATAGAAATAAAACCAGCAGAAAATCAGGTTGATGATCTGCTGCAGGAAATTAAATCCCGAATAGATATTGGAGACAGGGTATTAATTACCACACTAACTAAAAAAATGGCAGAGGACCTTAGTGAATATTATAAAGACCTGGGACTAAGAGTAAATTATCTGCATTCTGATATTGACGCACTTGAGAGAATAAAAATAATAAGAAGCCTGCGTCTTGGTGAATTTGATATACTTATTGGTATAAATTTGTTAAGAGAAGGTCTTGATATACCAGAGGTGTCTTTGGTCGTTATACTCGATGCAGATAAAGAGGGGTACCTGAGGTCTGAAACCTCACTTATTCAGGTATTTGGAAGAGCTGCAAGAAATGTTAGAGGCAAGGTAATATTATATGCCGATAAAATGACAGGTTCGATGCAAAGGGCTATAAGTGAGACATACAGGAGAAGAGAGATTCAGGAAAAATTTAATACAGCTAATAACATTACTCCAAAAAGTATTGAGAAAAATATAAGTGATATATTGTCATCTATATTTGAGTACGATTATTTTACTGTTCCAAAGGATATAGGCGTTGAATTAGATAATGTAGCTCCTAATAAAATTCCATCGATGGTAAAGCTGTTAACAAAGGACATGAAAAAGGCATCTAAAAAGCTGCAGTATGAAAAGGCTGCAGAGTATCGAGATAAAATAACAAAGCTAAGAGAGCTTGAGCTTGAATATGCGGAGCAGCTCAAATGACAATATCTTTTGCCCTAATACTTTTTACTCACATAATAGCATTTCTTGGTTTTTTTACTCTCAGTATTTCCGGCCAGGTTAGCCCCCTTACAATGGGGGTTTTTTATGTATCACTAGTTCTAAGCTTTATTAATGACCACTACAAAAAAAACTATCAGTTCAATCAGACCGTATCCACAGTTATTGCTTTTGTTGTTGTTTTATACATTCTGGCAAGCATTGTCTATTTTGGACAAGAAGTATTCCAGGGAATATTAAACTTCTTAATATATTTGCAGGTTGTTCGTCTCCTTAGTGCCAAGGGTATGAGAGAGATCATACAGATATTCCTTCTAAGCTTCTTTCAGTTTATGGCAGGAGCCATCCTTTCCATTGAAATAAGCTATGGTTTTGCGCTAATAGTGTATGTATTTACAGCTCTTTGGGGGTTAATTATTTATAACCTCAAAAAAGAATCAGATGATGCAGGAGTAAAATCCAGTGAAACTGTAATTGGAAGATCGTTTATGGGATCCTCCCTTGCGCTATCCATATGTGTAATATCTATTTCAGTAGTACTTTTTCTGATGCTTCCAAGATTAAAAACCGAATATTTTTCAAGCTCTTTTATTAATCCGAAAAAGCTAAAAACAGGATACTCCGATACTGTGAAGCTTGGTAAGGTTGGGGAAATAAAAAAAGACCATTCAGCCGTAATGAGGGTAACAATGCTTGAGGGTAGAGGCAAACTTAGGGATGACCTGTACTGGAGAGGGATAGCGCTGGATCATTTTGACGGGGTTACCTGGAGTGTGGACAGTGAGAAATTTGGAGACTATGAGAAGAGACACAGTACAAACAGATATGGGATATTTAGTGTTAAGAACAATGCTGAAAATGTTATAGCACATGAAATTATTACAGAACCTATAGATACGGATATACTTTTTGCGATTAATGAACCTGTTGGTTATTCAGTTTCAGGCGGGAGCAAATCCAGATATGGAGCTAGTATATATGAAGTTAACAATTCTTACTTCTTACCCTTTAATCCCAGACAGAGGATAAAATACAGGGCGTACTCAAGTCTCAAAAATTACCCCGATGAAAAACTCGGAGATGAATCAGACCAATATTCTTTTTATATTAAACAAAGATATCTGCAGCTGCCAGAAGTTAGCAGTGATATTGAGAATATGGCTTTAGATATAACAAAGAATGAAAATACGGTATACGGTAAATCCAAAGCAGTGCTCAGATATCTGCTTGAAGAAATGAACTATACACTTACTCTTAAAAGTGGTACAAAAGAGTTTCCTCTGGAAACATTCTTGTTAGAGAAAAAAGAAGGTCACTGCGAATATTTTGCAACATCAATGGTTGTACTGCTTAGGATGAATGGAATACCATCACGTATCGTAAATGGTTTTATTGGTGGAACATGGAATAAGCATGGCAATTTTTATGTGGTAAAGGAAAGTGATGCACATACATGGGTAGAAGTATATTTTCCCAAAAGAGGATGGATTACATTTGATCCTACTCCTTCTTCTGATTCTACTCTGGGTGGAGGGAGCTTAACTGCAATATCTTCTTATATTGAGTATTTAAAATATCGCTGGCAGAGATATGTAATAGATTTTAGTCAGGGTGATCAGGTCAGGCTGTTTTCAAGTGCAAGGCAAAAAATTTCCTGGAATAAAAATAAGGCGCTAAATAATGTCAATTTAAAAAGTTCAAAAAATAGAAAATTTGTTATTATTATCGCGGCAGCTCTTCTAATCATTTTTATACTATATAACAGCAACAGGTTTTTGGGAGGCAGGAAGAATAAGAAGAATAAACAACTTGCCGTTACAAAAATATACAATAAAAGTGTTTCATACTTATCAAAAAAAGGTTTTAGTAAAAAAGACAGTCAGACAGCAAATGAATTCGCTAAGTATGTCTTAGCAACCGGTGGCTCCAAATATGAAATAGTTGATGAGTTTACAAAAAAATACTCATTAATGAGATACAAGAATAATTATTCAGACAGCGACATCTCTTCTTTAAAACAACTTTTATCGTTAATAAAAAAAGTTAAATGATTTATTAGCTTTGGTATGAAAGGTAAAAGTTAAGAACAATAAATGGTATAGAGCCTATCATGGAAAGAGCCAGTGAAAGTCCCGGTTCCAGCTCAGTGTGGCTTCTTATAGTTAGAGATACTGTTATTATGGCTAATATTATACCAATTATTGCTATATGTGTTCCTATATATGGTACAAACGCAAATAACATGAGCATAAGTGGATATAATGATATTCCTATAAGTCTTGCTAGAACAATCGGAATTATTCTGACTTCTAGTATTTTAAATACCATTACAACTATAACGGCAATCCAGAATGCACAGGCTATAAGCTCTATAATAGTTGAAATGATAACTCCAAAGATATTGGTTCCTTCAATTCCTATAGCTGCAAATAAAGATGCTAGAACTGTAATTAGTATTGCTTGATTGTTATATTCTTCCTTATCTTCAATCTCTAATTCAAGATTTTTATCAAAGTGGATTGACCTCTTAATTGTGTTTAAGATATTCAGATTGTTTAATTTATTTATCTTCATAATATGAAAATAATATTTTATTGTAATTAATATACTTTCCTTCATACTTGCTCAATATATAGCATTGGGTAATATCTAAGATCAAAAGCGGGTTTTTACCCGCTTTTTTATTTGGTATAAAAGAAAATATTAAAGGCTATTATAAATGGTCTTGGAAAAAAATGAAATACTGAAAAAAATTGAAGAATTAATTAGTCCTGTCCTCAGGGATAAGCAATTAGAGCTTATTGATATAGAGTATAAACCTGAGGGAAGGGGGAAAGTGTTAAGAGTGTATATTGATAAACAAGGTGGAGTAAACATAGACGACTGTACGGCTGTGAGCAGAGAATTGAGCGTTATCATGGATATTCATGACATAATAAATGGTACATATAACCTCGAAGTATCTTCACCGGGTCTTACAAGAGTTTTAAAAAGAAATGAAGATTTTATAAGAAATATAGGTAAAAAACTAAAATTAAAGCTTATAGAACCCTTAAATAAGCAATATGTTTTAAGAAATGCAGTTTTACAGAGTTTTGAGAATAATACTCTGAATATTAATTATGAGGGCGCAGAGTATGAAATTGCAATTGATAATGTATCAAAGGCAAACTTGGAGCTCGATATTTAGGAGGTAGTGACAGATGGTTGTTACCGAACTTACACGAATATTAGATTCAGTTAGTAAAGATAAAGGCGTAAATAGAGAAGTTATTGTAAACGCAATAGAGGAAGCGGTTCAGCTTGCTGCAGAGAGGCTGTTTCGTTCAGAGGGCAAATTTACTGAGCTCGAAGTGCACTTTAATGAAGAAGATGGTGAAGTTGAGCTATTCGAGTTTAAAAAGGTTGTAGAAGAAGTTGAAGATCCAGATGTGGAGATTGCTATTAAAGAAGCCGTAAATTTAGACCCTGAGGCCGAACTCGAAGATTTTATTGGTGTAAAAATAAGTCCGGAATATACCAGAATTGCTATTCAGAATGCAAAGCAAAAGATCTTACAAAAGCTAAAAGAAGCTGAAGGTAAAGTTATATATGAAGAATTTAAAACCAGAAAAGGGGAGCTTGTAGGAGGCATTGTAAGGAGAATCGAAAGAAGGACTGCAATTGTTGATCTTGGTAAAACAGAAGCCATTCTTCCGCCAGAGCATCAGGTCCCAAAGGAATATTACAAACAAAAAGAAAGAGTCAGGGCAATATTAATAGAGATACAGGAAAGCAAGAAAGGACCAAAGCTTATTCTATCCAGAGCACACCCGGATTTTGTAAAAAGTTTATTTGAAGCTGAAGTTCCTGAGATATCCGAAGGAGTAATGGAAATCAAGGCGATTTCCCGTGATGCAGGGAGCAGAACAAAAATTGCCGTACATTCAAACGATCCTGATGTTGATCCAATAGGCGCTTGTGTGGGAATGAGAGGTGCTAGGGTACAAAATATTATTCACGAACTAAGGGGCGAAAAGATTGACATAATTCCATGGTCTAAGGATTCTGCCAGGTTTGTATGTAATGCTCTTTCCCCGGCGCGTATAAATAAGGTTATAATAGACGAAAATCACAATGCAATGGAAGTAGTGGTAGATGATGATCAGCAGTCTCTTGCAATAGGAAGAAGGGGGCAGAATGTAAGGCTTGCATCTCAGCTTACAGGGTGGAAGATAGATATTAAAACGGAGACTCAACTCAATAAAGAGTTGCAGGATGTAATGACAGTACTAATATCTCTTCCTAATATAAGTGATGTTACTGCAAAGCTGTTATATAACGAGGGTTACCATACGCTGGAAGATATTGCTTTTTCTGATCCAGATTTAATAGCTAAAGCAGGCAATTTAAAAACTGCTGAAGAAGTGGAAAGCATACAAAAAGCCGCAAGAATTGCGTTAAAAGATAAGCTTGAAAATATTAGCATTGATGATGAAGTCGTCGTGGATACCAATAGTGCGGATAATATAGCTGAAACTGAAAATAAACCAGAATCAGATTCAGAACCAGAGACAAACCCAAATCCAGAATAGGTTGTAGGATTACTCGCATATCACTTTTGCTTATAAACCTAAATGAGGTAGTATTATTGATTTACTAAAGTATTTTTTTTAAGAAAAGTACTATAAATATAACATATGAGAGTCTACGAATTATCTAAAGAACTAGGAGTAGTAAACAAAGAGCTTATAGAAGCTGCAAAATCTCTTGGTATAAGTCTTAAGAGTCACGCAAGTTCTATAAGGGATGATGAAGTTATTAAAATAAGACAGGTACTAACAAAGTCTAAGGGCACAGATACATCTAAAGTTGATAATAACAAGGAGCAACCAGTTTCTAAGGAAAAAGTTAAAGTATTTAAATCAGACTCAGGACAGGAAGTTGTAGAGAGAAGAAAAGGCACCAGGGTTATTCTTAGAAGAAAGAAAAAAGTCGAAGAAGAAGTAGAACCCGAGGTGGTTGAGCCTGTAGATGAAGTATCAGAAACTGCAGCTGAAATACCTGATTCTACTCTGACAGAACAAGAACAGATAATAGAGGCTGGTTCTGAACTACAAGAAATAAGTATAGATATAGATAAAACAAAGACTGAGCAAGAGCCAAGCTCCCCTGATGCGCAGGATAGTCTGCAAGCAGTTACTCAACAAACAGAAGCAAAAGATGTTAAAGAAAATATTAAATCTAAAGAGATTGAGCAATCTGAATCAACTGACATACCTACAGAAGGCGAGGCTCAAAAAGAAACAAAGAAGGTTAAAAAGAAAGGTAAAGTTGTTAAGCCAAGAAAAGAAGAGATTATAGATGAAGACAGCCTGGAGGAATTGAGAAAAGCTTTTAGAACAAAACTGCCTGTAAGAAAAAAAGAATACTTAGTAGAAAACAGAAGGCCTAAAGCTAAGTTTCATCATTCAGCAAAATTCAATAAGGGGCATGACAGACATGTTACTGCTTCCCAATCCACATCTGCCACTATAGCTGAGCCACAATCGAATGTCCAGGTTATAGCTGAACCTGCCAAACCAGCAACTAAAGTAATTAAAATACAGGAATCTATTAACGTTGCCGAACTTGCTAAAAAGATGGGAGTTAAGGTGGGTTCTGTACTCAGGAAACTTCTTTCTTTAGGTGTGACGTCATCAATTAATCAGTCTATAGATCACGAAACTGCCAGCATACTGGCTCAGGAATACGATTATGAAATTGTGCTGGATATTTTTGAAGAAGATGATCATCTTGTAGAGCAAAGTAAGGATGAACAGGAAAATTTGGTTTCAAGATACCCTGTAGTAACTGTTATGGGCCATGTAGACCATGGTAAGACAACACTTCTGGACACTATTCGTAAAACCAAAGTTGTTGAAGGAGAAGCAGGAGGCATTACACAGCATATAGGTGCATACAGTGTTCCGGTACAGGATAAAAAAGTTACATTTATTGATACTCCAGGACACGAAGCTTTTACTGCGATGAGAGCCAGAGGGGCAGAGGTTACTGATGTGGTCATACTTGTAGTAGCAGCAGATGATGGAGTAATGCCCCAGACGGTAGAAGCAGTTAATCATGCAAAGGCTGCCGAAGTACCTATAATTGTAGCAGTTAATAAAATAGATAAACCAGAAGCAGAACCTGATAGAGTAAAACGTGAGCTCTCAGAGATAGGACTTGTCCCAGAAGACTGGGGCGGTGATGCACTTTTTACAGAAGTCTCCGCTAAAACAGGGAAAGGAATTGATGAACTGTTGGAATTGATATTGCTTCAGGCTGATGTATTGGAGCTAAAAGCGAATCCTGATAAAAGGGCAAATGGTATAGTAGTAGAATCAAAACTTGATAAGGGCAGGGGACCATTAGCTACTGTAATAGTCAAAGAAGGTACACTCAAAATTGGTGACAACATAATATCCGGAACAGACTCGGGGAAAGTAAGGGCGCTTATTGATGACAGTGGTAAGAACATGAAAGAAGCAGGTCCTTCAACTCCGGCTGAAATTATGGGGTTTTCCTCGGTTCCAACAGCAGGAGTACCATTTTATGTAGTACATGATGATAAAGCTCTTAAGGAAATAGTCTCACATAGAGAGAGTAAAGTTCAAGGTAAAATTGCAGGTCCGGACAGAAAAATTTCGCTCGATAATTTGTTTGAAAATCTTGAACAGGGAGAAACAAAAGAACTAGCCCTAATTATAAAAGCGGACACTCAGGGTTCAGTAGGGGCGCTTATAGATTCTATAGAGAAATTAAGTAGTGAAAAGTGCAGTGTAAAAGTTGTTCACTCAGCTGTAGGTGCTATTAATGAATCCGATATAGTTTTAGCAGGAGCTTCAAATGCAATTATCCTGGGATTTAATGTAAGACCTGATCCCAAGGCAATTCAGCTAGCTGAAAAGCAAGGTGTGTCATTAGAGCTCCACAGCATTATTTATGATGCTATAGACAGGATCAAGAATGCTATGGAAGGACTGCTGGAGCCAATTAAAAAAGAAAACATTACGGGTCATGCAGAAGTAAGAGATACTTTTCATGTTTCAAAAATTGGAACTATTGCGGGTTGTTATGTTACTGATGGTAAATTTTCAAGAAATTCAAATGTGCGTCTAATAAGGGATGGAATTGTTATTTATGATGGACAACTCGAATCACTCAGAAGATTTAAAGATGATGTCAAAGAAGTACAGAACGGATATGAATGCGGTATAAGTATTCGCAACTTCAACGATATAAAAGTTGGAGATATATTGGAAAACTATATAATAGAAGAAGAAAAGCAAAAACTATAAATTATAAATGGTAGTAGGAGTTCTCAAGATAGAGCTTTTGATTGATGAAAGCAGATCTCTTAAAGATAAACGAAAGGTAGTTAAGAGCATAACAGAGAAGGTAAGAAATAAGTTCAAGAATGTTTCTATTTCAGAAGTAGACTCAAACGATCTGTGGCAAAAAGCAGTACTTGGCGTTTGTGTAATCACCAATGAAGGCCCTTTTGCAAATTCAATTCTCGATCAGGTCTTAAACTATATTCAAACTATTACCATGTGCAGGATATTTAATAATAAAATCGAGATAATTCATCTGTGAAATATCATACGGAGTACAGACGTTGGGATTTGGTATAAAAAGAAATGCAAGAGTTGGTGTACTTATAAAAGAACAACTAGCCAAATTGATCCTTTCAGGAGATATAAAAGATCCAAGAGTAGCAGACTGTGTTATTACGGGAGTAAAAATGACAGATGATCTTGGGCTTATCACAGTGTATTTTATGAGTATGACAAAAGAACATAAGGAGCAAGACATTATAAAAGGATTTAATAGCGCAAAAGGTTTTATAAAATCAAAATTATCTAAGAATTTAAGACTTAAAAAATTCCCTGAATTCAGATTTGAATATGATAGATCATTTGAAACGGGATATAAAGTGGATGAATTAATAAAGGAATCTCTTGGTGAATGAATTTAAGAGTGTTGCAGAATTAATTAACAGTAATAGTAATTTTTTAATAGCATCACATGAAAATCCCGATGAAGATGCAATTGGTTCTACACTTTCACTGGGTATAGCGCTGGAGCAGCTTGGTAAAAATGTTTATTTATATAATGAAACCGGAGTGACTCAAGCACTAAAGTATCTGCCTAAATCTAAAAAGATAAATAATAATCTGGATAATATTCCATTTGAACTAGATACTGTGATTATTGTTGATTGTACAGATTCGATGAGAGTAGGGAAAAAGTTTGATAAATTTATTTCCAATCTCTCTGTACTTGATATTACAATTGATCACCATTTTACAAAAAAAACTAAATCAGAAAATTGTATTTTGGATCAGCATTCTCCATCAACTGGATTTTTAATTTATAAACTATTAAAAGAACTGGATGTTAAGATCACAAAAGATATAGCTGATAACATATATTCGACAATTGTTGGTGATACAGGTTCTTTTGCTTATTCCAATACCACGGCAGAAACCTTTAAAGTTGCAGCTGAATTATTAGAATTTGGTGTGAAGCCTTATGAAATTTCAAAAAATATCTTTGAGAATGAACCTCTAAATAAAATAAAACTTCTGGGTTTGGTATTAAATACTCTGCAGCTTAGTCATGGTGGCAAGTTAGCAACTGTGTTTATTACAAGAGAAATGTTTAATGAAACATCGACAACAAAACAGCACACCGAAGGTCTTATAAACTATCCGAGGTCTGTTAAAGGAGTAGAGCTTGCCGTACTTTACAGACAAGAGGAAGATGAAACAAAGGACGAAAACTGGAAAATAAGTTTAAGAGCTAAGGATGGGATTAATGTAGCTGAAATAGCCCAAAGGTTTGGTGGAGGAGGTCATGAATCTGCCGCAGGCTGCAGTATTAAGGGAGAACTGGCTGAAGTTAGAAATATTTTGTTAACAGAAATTGAAAAGGTATTTAAGTGAATGGGATTTTAATACTGGACAAACCATCTGGTATCACATCGGCAAAAGCTCTTGATAAAGCCAAAAAGGTTATTGGAGCTAATAAAGCAGGGCACACAGGAACTCTTGATCCTTTTGCAACAGGTGTGCTCACGGTTTGTTTAAACGAAGCAACAAAGCTAATACCCTATCTCAATGAGAATATAAAAGAATATGAAGCAGTACTTAAACTAGGGCAGAGGACAGACACACTTGATTTAACAGGAGAAGTTACTCAAAGTGTAGCAAAAATAGATGTTCCTATATCTGAAATACAAAGAGTAATAAATTGTTATATCGGAGATACCGAGCAGGTACCACCAGATTTCTCAGCAGTAAAGATAGAAGGTAGAAGGCTTTATAAATATGCAAGAAAAAAAATTAATGTAAAAAAGCCAAAAAGAAAAATACATATAGAAAAAATTGAAATTTTAGATTATTATAATCCGTTTATAAAGATTTCTGTAAAGTGTTCGAAGGGTACGTATATAAGATCACTTGCAGATGATATTGGCGCCGACTTAAAAGTGTTTGCGCATTTGGTTGAATTAAAAAGGGTAAAATCCGGGGTTTTTTGTATTAATAGTTCTTATTCACTCGATGATGTTCAAAACGGTGAATACAATTTAATAACGATGAGCGAAGCTATATCCGATATTAAGTCTTTATTTATCAGTAAAGACAACACTTTTAAGATTAAAAGTGGTATAACTTTAAGAAAGGGCGATTTAAACAGCTCAAGTATTACCGAGATAAACCGAGATGAGGTAATAAAGGTTTTATATGAAAATAATTTAATTTGTATAGCTAAATCACTTGTATCACTTGAGGATTTGGTTATGATGGATGATTCTGAAGAAATTATTAAAATATTAAGAGTGTTTAATTAGATAAAATATTTGGAGGGATTTAGATGGACGTAACAGTAATGGAAAAAAGTGAAGTTATAAAAAACTTTGCACTTCACTCTACAGATGTTGGTTCTCCTGAAGTAAGAATCGCAATACTTACAAAGAGAATTAAAAATCTTGCAAGACACCTTCAAAAATCCAAGAAGGATGTACACTCAAGAAAGGGACTAATTGATATGATAAACAAGAGAAGGAAGCTTCTTAGGTATTTAAATATGAAAGACAGCAGTCGCTACATTCAATTAGTTGAAAAACTTGAGCTGAGAAAATAAAACACGGAGGAATTACTAATTTGAGTTCTGGTCATCGTACGATATCTGAGGAGTTATTCGAAAGGACAGTTGAGATTGAAACTGGAAGGCTTGCAAAGCAGGCAAACGGAGCAGTTTTGTTTAGATACGCCGACACTGTGGTACTGGCAACAGTAGCCGCTGGAAAGGAAGCGATTGAAGGAGAAGATTTTTTACCACTAACAGTAAACTATCAGGAAAAATCCTATGCAGCCGGAAGAATCCCGGGGGGATATTTTAAAAGAGAGGGAAGACCTACAGAAAAAGAAATTCTTACTTCAAGACTTATTGATAGACCAATAAGACCCCTGTTCCCTAAAAAATATACTTTTCCTACACAGGTAATCGTTACGGTAATGTCCACCGATCAGCAAAACGACCCCGATGTATTATCTATAACCGCAGCTTCATCAGCTCTTATGGTATCAAACATTCCTTTTGCAGGACCTGTTGCAGGAGTAAGGGTTGGTAGAATTGATGGACAGTTCGTATGCAATCCTACAAAAACTCAATTAGATGATTCAGATATCGATCTTGTTGTAGCCGGCACTGAAGATGCAATAGTAATGGTAGAAAGCGGATCAAAAGAAGTATCCGAAGAAGAGATGATAGATGCACTAATGTATGCACATGATTGTATTAGAAAGTTTATAGAACCACAAAAAAAGCTTATTTCCGATATAGATACCGCTAAAATAGAACTTCCTGAAGAAGAGGATAATTCAGCACTTCACAATGAAATAAGTGAATTTTCAAAAGACAATCTAAAAGAAGCAATTCTCACAAAAGAAAAACAGCAAAGAGCCAGTAATGTTAATAAGGTATATGATGATACTATTGCCCATTTTACTGAAAAATATCCAGAGACTGATGTTCTTGTTACAAAACAATTCGATACATTAAAAAAGAATGTTTTAAGGCAAATGGTAGTTGATGATAAAAAGAGAATAGACGGCAGATCATTTACTGATATTAGAGACATTTCGATTGAAACAGGGTTTTTACCAAGAACGCATGGATCAGCTCTTTTTACACGTGGAGAGACACAGGCAGCCGTAATAGCTACTCTAGGTACTTCATATGACGAGCAAAAAATTGATTCACTGGAGGGAGATACGAAAAAAAGCTTCATATTACACTACAATTTCCCCCCATTTTCAGTTGGTGAGGTTGGTAACAGACTTGGACCTGGTAGAAGAGAAATAGGACACGGCGCTCTTGCAGAAAGAGCAATAAAGTATATGGTCCCAAATAAAGACGATTTTCCATATACGATAAGAATTGTATCAGATATTCTGGAATCCAATGGATCATCCTCCATGGCCACTGTCTGCGGTACTTCACTCTCACTTATGGATGCCGGAGTACCCATAAAGGATCATGTTGCAGGTGTTGCAATGGGTCTTATAAAAGAAGAAGATAAGGTTGCCATTTTAACTGATATTCTAGGTGACGAAGACCATCTAGGGGATATGGACTTTAAAGTAGCCGGTACAGAAAAAGGTATCACTGCGCTACAGATGGATATTAAAATTACAGGTGTAACAAGAGAAATTTTAGAGACTGCACTTACTCAGGCAAAAGACGCCAGAATGTTCATATTGGGAAAAATGAAAGAAGCTATCACGGGGCCAAGAGAATCTATATCTGATTATGCACCTATGATAACATCTATTAAAGTCGACCCTGCAAAGATTAAGGACATTATAGGAAGCGGCGGTAAGACCATAAAGAAAATAGTAGAAGAATCAGGAGCTCAAATTGATATTCAGGATGATGGTACGGTGAATGTAGCAGCAGTAGTAAGGGCAGATTCTGATAAAGCAATAAAGATGATTGAAATGTTGACTGAAGAGATAGAAGTTGGGCAACTATACATAGGTATAGCAAAACGTATACTTGATTTTGGCGCAGTTGTTGAGCTTGCAAGCGGAAAGGATGGACTAGTACATATATCGGAGCTTGCACCTGAGAGAGTAAAAGAGGTTACAGACATTATAAACGAGGGTGATGAAGTACTTGTTAAATGTATTGAAAAGGGCAGAGACGGCAAAATAAGGTTAAGCAGAAAAGCTGCTCTTGAAGAAAATATAGAAGATTACAGATAATTACTGTAAATTGACTAGAGATTTACCAAAAATAGTTGTTATTTTAGGACCAACTTCAAGTGGTAAATCAGATCTTGCATGTGAACTCTCAAAGCATTTTAATTTTGAAATTATAAACGCGGATTCCCTCCAGATTTATAAGTACCTCGATATAGGTACAGCCAAGCCTGATTTAAAAATACTAGATTCAGTTCCTCATCATTTAATCAGTATTATAAAGCCTGATGAACAATTTAATGCCGGAATATACCGTGAAAAAGCAAATGAGGTTATAGATATTCTCCATAATAGAAATAAAAAGATATTGATAGTTGGCGGAACTTACCTTTATGTAAGAGTGCTTATCGAGGGGTTAATTGAGGGAGTGGAGCCTGATACTAGCTTTAGAGATGAACTAAAGGCACTAAGAGCTGCATATGGAACTGAACACATTTATAATAATCTAAAAGATATAGATCCCGAATCAGCACTGAGTATTAATGAAAATGATTATGTCCGTATGGAAAGAGCTCTTGAGGTTTATCATCTGACTGGACAGAAAATGTCAGACATGCAAAAAGAACACGGATTTTCAAAAAAGAAATATAATGTATTCAAAATAGGAATAGATATCGAGCGTGAATTACTTAAAAAGATTATTGGGAGAAGACTCGATAATATGATGGATCGTGGGTTTACTTCTGAAGTTAAAAGCCTAAGAGAAAGGGGATATGATAAATCGCTAAAACCCATGCAGTCTATTGGCTATAAAGAAATAAATGATTATCTGGATGGAGTTATGTCTTTAGAAGATGCTAGAGAAAAGATTATTATAAATACAAGAAGGCTTGCAAAAAGACAGATGACATGGCTTAGAAGAGATAAAGAAATAAACTGGTATAAGATTCCTCAAGACTTTAAACATATCCTAGAGGACTTGAACACGTTTTATGAAAATTAAATCTTTATTTTCCCAGTATCATTCTTATTGATACTACAAATAATAGACCACCAAACATTTTCTTAAGCATGGGTGAGGATATCTTGTGTACAAGTATCGATCCACCATAAGCTCCTATCACAAAACTAACGGCTATAAAAGCTGCCAGTTTTAACTGCACGTTGCCTTCATGGTAATATTTTAGAGCTCCCAGGAAGACTACAGGCAGAGTAAGGACGGCGAGAGATGTACCCTGGGCCTGGTGTTGGGTAAGCTGGAAAAAAAATACAAGAGCCGGAATCATTACCAGCCCACCACCAATACCAAATAGACCGCTAGCCCCTCCTGCAAAAAGACCTAAAATAATCGCACCAAAAATTTCCATAATTTCCTCCAGGTATTTTGGACTTATTATACTTAGAATCAAATAACAAGACAGCTAGTAGATGTTGTATCTATTGCGGCTGAAATGTGCCTGGATACATAGTTGTTAGAATTTTATTATAAATCTCGGTTGCTTCATCATGCTTTCCAAGTTTTTCAAGTGCCAGACCTTTTGTCATTTGCGCATTATTAATATATGGGCTGTCTGGATTACTGATTCTATTTGAAAAATCTATTGCTAATTGATATTCACCTTTATTTAAATATGATAAGGAAATAAGTGAATATGCAGCATCTATCATATTGGGGTCTTTAGGTCCGGTATTTAAAAATTTGCTTACATATGTAAGAGAGTTGTCATAATCTTCGCGATTATAATAGATAGAACCTGTATAGTAGAGCGACAAATCCGATACTTTTTGACCTGAATAATCTTTTTGAAGAATGCCGAATTTGGTAAGGGCTGTATCAAAATCCCCAGAGGTTTTTGCTGTAATTCCTTCTTTATAAATAATATTAGCTTTAGATGTATTTTTGTTTTGATAGCTGTTAATAAGAAAGAATATTAATATAAGAGCGATAATAGCTCCCACGAAATATACAATTAATTTATAAGATTCAGCCAGATAGTTTGTAGATCTGTCAATGAATTCTAAAAACTTATCAGGTTTTTTTAGTTCTTTTTGAGTTACTTTTACTTTAGTTGCCATGGCGGAATTATAATAAGAGTAACTAAAAAGACAAGTCGATAAGAATTAAATACTCTATGTCATTTACTTGCAGTTTGATTTATAAAAGCTAAAATATTTTAGTGAACAGACTGTCAAAGAAAGCTATATTATATTTAATTCTCATTATAGTACCGTTTCTATATATATCCATAAATGGACTTATCGCTTATTCTGAAACAAAGAATAAAATAGTACTTATCAAAATCAATGGAATGATCAATCCCGCTAGTTCCGATTATATAAGAGTTGGGCTGCAAAAGGCCGTAGAGACTAACGCTAATGCTCTTGTAATAGAAATGGATACTCCGGGAGGGCTTCTCAATTCTACAAAAGATATAGTAAAGATGATCCTAAATGCCGAAGTTCCTGTTGTAGTATATATACATCCAAGCGGTTCTTCAGCTACATCTGCTGGAGTTTTCATCACTCTTTCGGCTCATGTGGCGGCAATGAATGAAGGTACAAGTATTGGAGCTGCCCATCCTGTGAGTATAGGACAGGGTGGAAAAGAAAAGAAAAAGCAAAGGGATGAAGATAGTGATGAAGATGCAGAAAAGAAAAAAGACATAATGGAAGAAAAAATAGAGAATTATGCTGCATCATTTATTGAAAGTATTGCAGAAAAGAGAGGCAGAAATGTAGAGTGGGCAATTGAAGCTGTAAGAAACAGTGCATCGATCACATCTACAGAGGCATTAGAAAAAAATGTAATAGACCTGATCTCTCCATCACTAAATGATCTGCTATCGAAAATCGATGGTAGAAAAGTAAAAGTAAACGAAACAGAAGTGATTTTAGCTACTAAGGATGCATCTATACAAACTTTTGAAATGAGCGCCAAACAAAAACTGGTAGATGTACTTAGCACCCCTGATATTGCACTTCTTTTAATATCTCTTGGCTCACTTGGATTGCTTCTTGAATTTTATAACCCTGGACTGATATTTCCGGGAGTTGCAGGAGCCATATGTCTCATGCTTGGTTTCGTATCTTTCCAGATAATACCATTTAATTATGGGGGGGTTGTACTGCTACTAATTGCAGTAGGGTTGTTTGTAGCCGAAATGTATGTTCCTAGTTTTGGGCTGCTAACTACTGGGGGGGTAATAAGTTTTATACTGGGAGGTCTTCTTTTATTTGATACACCGGAATCGGACGTACGTGTTGGTTTGGATGTGCTTATTTCCGCAGCGCTTGCTATCGGACTATTTTTCTTCTTTGTTGTTTATTCTCTTATAAAGGCAAGAAGTCTGAAATTTTCTACAGGCAATGAAGGGATGATAGGAGATATTGGAGAAGTAATCAATACTATAAACGGAGTAAACGGGAGTGGTAAAATATATGTAGATGGAGAATACTGGGATGCAGTAAGTGATGAAGTAATAAATAAAGGTGAAAAAGTTGAGATTGCTGAAGTAGTAAGTAATATGAAGTTAAAAGTTAAAAAAGTGTAAGGGGGAATTTATTATGTCACCACTTGTGATATTTATTGGAATTATAGTTTTATTTATACTATCCGGAATAAAAGTAATTAATGAGTATGAGAGGGGTGTGATTTTCAGGCTTGGTAGAATTATTGATCCAAAGGGGCCTGGAATCAGATGGGTTATACCTTTAGTTGATAAATTTCATAAGATTGGTCTTAGGGTAATTACAATGGATGTACCCCCTCAGGATGTTATTACAAAGGATAACGTATCTGTAAAGGTAAACGCAGTTGTTTATTTTAGGGTTATAGACCCCATCAAAGCTACCATACAGGTGGAAAACTACCTCTATGCAACTTCACAGCTAGCCCAGACTACGCTTAGGAGTATCCTTGGTATGGTCGAGCTTGATGAACTGCTTTCAGAAAGAGAAAAGTTAAACGTACAGCTTCAGGAAGTGCTCGATAAACAAACTGATCCATGGGGTATAAAGGTTACTCTTGTAGAAGTTAAATATGTAGACCTTCCTCAGGAAATGCAGCGCGCAATGGCTAAACAGGCTGAAGCTGAAAGGGATAGAAGGGCAAAAGTAATTAATGCCGAAGGTGAGTACCAGGCCTCTACAAAACTTGCAGATGCTTCAGATATTCTTGCTAAAAACCCTATGTCTTTACAACTAAGATATTTACAGCAAATGAACGAACTTGCTTCAGAAAAAAGTTCAATAATAATATTTCCTTTACCAATTGATATTATTAGTGCATTTATGGGAAAAGGAAAATCAGAAGATAAATAGAATCAATAGTTCTGGTTCTATACTCAGAATAATAATAGGGTAAAAAATATGGTTAGAAGAGGTCTAATATTTTATAGCATAGTTTTTTGTTTATTTGCGTTAATCGGATGCGGTTCTTCTGATGACACTACCAAAAACACGAATACTGAGATTAAAAATAAAAGCAGCAAAAAAACCGATAATAGTCCTGTTGATGGTGACTGGCTTATTTATCACATGGGTTCTGAACCTGGTACCTTAAACCCGATAATTGCAAGAGACCGTGCCGAGAGCATAATCAATAGTAATAATATTTATGAATCTCTTATAAAAAGAGATAATGAATCATTAGAACTAAAACCTCAATTAGCAAAGTCATGGGAGATATCGGATGATAAGCTTACATTTACTTTTAAATTAAGGGATGATGTCTTCTGGCATGACGGTAAGCCATTTACTTCAGAGGATATTGTCTTTTCATATAACACTATTATGGATCCCAAGGTCGATTCAGCTCAACTTAAGGGTTATTACCAGGAAATTAAAAAAGTTGAAGCAATAGACAAGCATACTGTTAAATTTACTTATGCAAGGCCATATTTTTTAGCACTAGAATTTTGCGGTGGAATTCCTATTGTACCCAAGCATATCTTTGATAAAGGTGATTTTAATAAAAATCCCGCTGGTAGGCATCCAATTGGTACAGGCCCATATAAATTTTCTAAATGGGAAACTGGAAGAGAGATAATATTAGATAAAAATGAAGATTATTGGGGAGAAAGTCCAAAGCTGCAAAAATTGGTATTCAAAATTATTAATGATAGTAACGTAGCATTCCAGGTCTTAAGAAAAGGTGAATTAGATCTTGCAGGTCTTACTCCTATACAATGGGAAAAACAAAGTAAAACAAAGAAATTTGAAGATATATTTGATAAATATTCTTATTTTAGACCCAATTATAGTTATATCGGCTGGAATATAGATAGGCCATTCTTCTCTGATAAAAGAGTAAGAACTGCGATGAGCCATTTAGTTAATAAAGAATTAATACTACAGAAGATTCTCTACAATTTAGGAGCTACGGTTACAAATCCTTTTTATATTAAGAGTAAGGAATACGATAAAACTATAAAACCCATAAAATACAGCCCTGAGTCAGCAATTGCGTTGCTAAACGAAGCAGGTTGGATTGATACCAACTCAGATGGTATAAGGGATAAAGACGGTGTTAAGTTTGAGTTTGAATTTCTTGTACCTAATGGATCGGATACTAGCGAAAAAATATCAACTATTTTAAAAGAAGAGATGGATAAAGCTGGAATTAGAATGAATATCAGAAAAATAGAGTGGGCTGTATTTGTTCAGAGGTTAAATGAAAGGAAATTTGATGCCGTTACTCTCAGCTGGTCAATGGGTGTAGAAACAGACCCTTATCAAATATGGCACTCCTCACAAAAATCAAGTGGTGGTTCAAATTTCGTGGGTTTTGATAATGCCGAAGCCGATCGACTTATAGAAGAAGCACGACAAGAATTTGATAGTGAAAAAAGAACCAAATTATATAAAAAATTTGCAAATATAATTCATGATGAACAACCATATACATTCTTGTTTTGTGGAAAATCACCTATTGCGGTAAATAAACGCTTTGAAAATGTTAATGTATATCCACTAGGAGTAGATTTTCTTGAATGGTATGTACCTGCAGAGCTGCAAAAATATCATTAAACTTGTTAAACATATATTACAACTATTGCCATAATGAAATCCTATATAGTTAAGAGACTCCTTTTAGCTATTCCCACTCTAATAGGGATAACATTAATTACATTTTGTATTATTCAACTTGCACCTGGAAACCCTGTTGAAAGAAACCAACAGCTTGAACAAGGCATTCAATCCGAAGAAATAACAAAAGAAATTGTTGAGCAGACTAAAAAGCTATACGGTCTGGATAAGCCAATTCATATACAGTACTTAATATGGCTTAAGCGAATAGTCACTTTTGACTTCGGTGATTCTTATAAAGATCACAGACCGGTACTTGATAAGATTAAAGAAAGACTGCCTATCACACTTACATTAAACCTGATTTCGATATTTCTTGTTTATATTATTGCTATACCTATAGGAATTATGTCCGCAATCAAAGACCGTACTATAATGGACAGGATAACTACGTTTTTACTATTTGGCCTATATTCAATTCCAAGCTTCTGGCTTGCTATGATGCTTATATATTTCCTGGGAGGAGGGGAGCACTGGGATATATTTCCTATTTACGGAATACAATCTGCAAATTCTGATGGCTTTTCCATATTTCAGAAATTTACAGACTTTCTGTGGCACATAACACTTCCCGTAATTTGCCTAACATATGCAGATTTCGCATCACTTTCCAGATACCAGAAAGGAAGTCTGCTTGAAGTCCTAAGAGAAAATTATGTAAGAACTGCAAGGGCAAAAGGTCTTGAAGAAAAAACTGTGATAACGAAACATGTGCTGAGAAATTCATTGATACCAATAATTACCATTGTATCTGCAATACTTCCGGCAATGATTGGTGGTAGTGTCATCATTGAGAGCATATTTTCCATTCCCGGTATTGGACAGCTGGGATTTGAGGCGATTCTATCCAGGGATTATCCGCTTATCATGGCTATTACTACTATTTCAGCATTTTTAACTCTTATTGGAATATTAATAGCCGACATACTATATGTACTTGTAGATCCGCGAATTACGTTTGAGGGAAGAAGTTAAATTGAACGAATCAACAGGATATTGGAAAGGGGTATGGATAGAGTTTAAAAAAGACAGACTATCTGTGATTGCTCTTTGCGTAATAATAACGCTCTTTATTGTTGCTCTGTTTGATGACCTTATTGCTGGAAGCAAGCCTATTATCATAAAATATGATGGCAGCTTATATTCCCCTGCTGTTTTTAATCATAAAGATCTTATAGGAGTAGACTTGTCGGACAGTGATCTTGTTAAGGACAAAGCCTCATTTGTAATATATCCTCCGGTGAAATATAGCCCTACGGAAAATGATCTTCTTTCTGTACTCTCTCCGCCTGATAGCAATCATTATTTCGGAACGGACGACAGAGGCCGGGATGTACTCAGCAGAATGATTCATGGTGCAAAAATATCGCTTTCAATAGGGTTTGTTGCAGTCGGTATTGCTTTTATTATAGGGATAATAATGGGAGGAATTGCCGGGTATTACGGAGGAAAGACTGATTTTATTATTTCAAGACTATTCGAGATAATGATTACATTTCCCGTATTCTTTCTTATTTTAACTATTCTAGCTTTCAGAGACCCCAGTATTTATAATATTATGATAGTCATAGGAGCTACAGGCTGGACAGGAATAGCAAGACTTATAAGGGGAGATTTTTTAAAGATTAGAAATTATGATTATATTACTGCACAAAAGGCACTTGGTTCTGGCGATATAAGGATAATGTTCATGCATATACTTCCAAATGCGCTTGCGCCGGTTTTAGTAGCAGCTACTTTTGGAATTGCAGGAGCAATCTTAACTGAATCTGCCCTTAGCTTCCTTGGATTTGGAGTGCCACCACCAACGCCAAGCTGGGGAGATGTGCTGTCTCAGTCTAAAAAATATGTTGATTTTGCCTGGTGGTTAGTAATTTTTCCTGGACTGGCTATTTTTTTAACAGTAACCTCATTTAATCTGGTTGGTGAGGGATTTAGAAATGCTCTTGATCCTAAACTCAGAGGAAGATAGATAATTTAAATGGAAAACATATTAGAAATAAATAATCTCACTATCTCTATTGGAGATAAAGAAACCGGCTTTGAAGTGGTAAGTAATGCATCTATAGCCGTACCAAAAGGTAAAATCATAGGAATAGTGGGTGAGAGTGGCTGCGGTAAAACTATTACCGCTCTTTCTATAATGAAACTTCTACCTGATCCGCCTGCAAAAATAACAAGTGGAGAAATAATATTTAAAAATAAGAACATACTCGAAATTAGTGATGAAGAACTAAGAGATATCAGAGGCAATGAAATCTCTATGATATTTCAGGAACCGGTGTCTTCTTTAAACCCGGTGTTTACGATTGGTGAACAGATTGGTGAGACTATCAGAACACACAATGATATAAATAGTAAGGATGAAAGGGAAAAAGTCATTGAACTTTTAAAATTAGTAGGAATACCAGAGCCTGAGAGAAGATACTCAAACTACCCCCATGAAATGAGCGGAGGTATGTGTCAGAGGGTGATGATAGCAATGGCGCTATGCTGCAGTCCTGATCTGCTTATTGCCGATGAGCCAACCACAGCACTGGATGTGACAGTGGAAGCCGGAATAATAGATCTTATAGATAATCTTAGAAAAGATCTTGGAATGTCTGTAATACTTATTACCCATGATCTTGGTATAATATCCGAAATAGCAGATGAGGTTTATGTTATGTATGCAGGAAGAATTGTAGAGCACGCTCAAAATGAGCTGCTCTTTTCTAACCCAAAACATCCCTACACTGTAGGGCTTTTAAATTCCATTCCTGATCTGGCAGACACAGACAAAAGAGATTTAAAAATGATAAATGGCAATATCCCAAGCCCAAAAAATTATCCTAAAGGGTGCAGATTTAATGACAGATGTGAACTTGTAATAGAAAAATGTAAAGTTAATGTTCCAGTGCTTGAAAAGTTAGAGGAAAAACATGAATCTGCGTGTTTTAGATCAAAGGAAGTAAACTTTTAAAAAATGGACAATATAGTAAGACTAAATAATTTAAAGAAATATTTCCCTGTAAAAACGGGGATGTTTTCAAAGACTAAAAATTATCTAAAGGCTCTGGACGGAATTACACTAGATATTAAAAAGGGAGAAACACTAGGTTTGGTTGGAGAGAGCGGCTGCGGCAAAACAACACTTGGTAAAACCCTTTTACGCTTATATGACCCAACCGAGGGCACTATTGAATATGGTGATCAAGATATAACAGGTTTAAGCTCGAGTGAATTAAGACCTCTCAGAAAAGATATACAGATTATCTTTCAGGATCCTTATAGCTCGCTAAATCCAAGACAAAAAGTAGAGAGTATTATAGGTGAGGGGCTTATTATACATAATATAGTTCCAAAAAATGAGATAAGAGGTGAAGTCATAAGACTTCTAGAAGATGTTGGAATGAACAGAGAAGCCCTCAGCAGATATCCTCATGAATTTAGCGGTGGACAAAGACAAAGGATAGCCGTTGCAAGGGCACTTGCGGTAAGACCAAAATTTATTGTATGTGATGAACCAGTCTCGGCGCTCGATGTATCTGTACAGGCACAAATTATAAACCTGTTTTTCAAACTTAAAAAGGAATACAATCTCACCTATCTCTTTATCTCTCATGATCTTAGAGTTGTAAGGTACATAAGCGACAGGGTTGCTGTAATGTATCTTGGCAAAATAGTAGAAATTGCAGGCAGTGAGCAATTATATAAAAACCCTTTACATCCTTATACAAAACTGCTACTCTCTTCTATACCTTCTATAGGTAAGAAGAAAAATAACAATAGAGAATTAATAAAAGGAGATTTACCAAGCCCCATCAATATCCCTGCTGGCTGCAGATTTCATACCAGATGTCCTATTGCCGAAAAACAGTGCATGGAAATAGAGCCGGAATTAAGAAATATTTACGATAGTCATAGAACAGCCTGCCATCTTGTATAGCCTAGTAATCTTACTTGCAAAACTAATTTCTTGTATTATATTTAGGAAAATTTCTATATTATGAATAAAATACAGTTTGATATTAATGAAATTGGAGAAAGCGGATTACATTATGTATCCGAACAACCGCCAACATTTCTTAGCGATATAAGTAGCTCATTAAACACGATCGAAAACATTGTTTTTGATTCCAATGTTTATATAGATGCAAATATTTATAAAGACGACAGGCAAATTGTCTTAAATGGTTCATTGAATTTAGATTATACATCTCCATGTTCAAGATGTCTTAAGGATGTAGCGCTTAAATTAAATTCTGATCTTAACCTTATTTTAGTACCAGATAAAAAAGATGAGTTTGAATATGAAGATGATACGGTTGTTACATCATATACCGGTAGTACTATTGATATAACGGATTATTTATGTGAAATGGTGTCAATCTCATTTCCTGTTAAAGTCTTATGTGATGACAGCTGTAAAGGTCTTTGTACGAATTGCGGTATTGATTTAAATATGGATAATTGCAGCTGCAAAGAAGACTGGGTTGCTCCAGAATTTGCTGTGCTTAAAAATTATAAAAATACATTTAATACTGGAGTATAATAATGGCATTACCTAAAAGAAAAAAATCTACATCTAAATCAAAGAAAGGAAGGACTCATTATAAGGTTAAGAGTCCTGGAGCTTCTGAGTGTCCTAACTGTAGTGAGATAAAACCGCCTCATAGGGCATGCCCCAGTTGTGGTTTTTATAAAGGAAATATTTATAAAGTAGAAAAAGAAGAATTAGAAGAAGAGATTGAAGATTAAGTATAATCTATTCTTGGGAGAGAAAATATGATTACATATGTATTCCCTGGACAGGGATCACAATATGTTGGAATGGGACAGGAATTCTATAATGAATTCAAGGTAGCAAAAGATACATTTGAAGAGGCAAGCGATGTCTTAGGAATTGATATGGCAGAACTTTGCTTTGAAGATAAAAACGATGAGCTAAACCTCACAGTAAATGCTCAGCCCGCAATTCTAACAGCAAGCATAGCAAATCTTAGAGTGCTTGAAAATGAAACAGGAATTAGATCAAATTATGTTGCAGGACACAGCTTGGGAGAATATTCAGCCCTGGTTGCATCAGGGGCTTTTGATTTCAAGGACGCTGTTGCTATAGTTAGAAAGCGTGGAGAATTTACTCAAGGGGCAGTACCTGTAGGTATAGGCTCTATGGCTGCTATTCTTGGGCTTGATAAAGAACAAATAGAAGGAATTTGCAGGGATGCTTCTACAGATGGATTTATAGTTAGTCCTGCAAACTTCAATGCACCTGGCCAGACAGTAATTTCCGGAAATAATGAAGCTGTAGAAAAAGCTAAAGAACTTGCAAAAACACAGGGTGCAAAGAGAGTAGTCACACTAGATGTGAGCGCTCCTTTTCATTGTAAGATGATGGCGCCTGCTGCTGAAAAACTTGGTAAAGTATTAGATAAAATAGACTTTTCAAATATCAGAATCCCACTTATTAATAACTGGGAAGCCACGCTCATAAAAGATCCTGAAAGACTTAGAGAAAATCTTATTAACCAGGTTATGGCTCCAGTTAGATGGTATGAATCTATAAAACTAATTTATGAAAATCTCGAGTCAAAGAAGTTTATAGAAATCGGGCCAAAGAATGTGCTTACAAATTTAATAAGAAGAACACTAAAAGATGTTAAGGTAGTAAACTTTGATAAGCTTGCAGACCTTAAGGCATTAAAAGAAAATGGATTTTAAAGGAAAAGTAGCTCTAATAACCGGATCATCTCGTGGAATTGGAAAATCGGTTGCTACCAACTTAGCTTCTAAAGGGGCTTATGTTGTTATTAACTATACTTCCAATGAGCAGGCCGCTCAAAATGTAAAAGATGAAATTGAAAGCACAGGTGGTACATGTGAAATAAGAGGTTTTGATGTTTCATCAAGTGCTCAGGTTAATGAACATATTGACTCGATAATAAATGATCATGGCGAGCTGAATTTTCTAGTAAATAATGCAGGTATTACAAGAGATGGTCTTCTTATGAGAATGAAGGAAGAAGACTGGGATGCAGTTATAAATGTTAATCTTAAAGGAGTATTTAACTGTACCAAAGCTGCAGCTAAATATATGATAAAACAAAAATCCGGAAGGATTGTTAATATAAGCTCAGTGGTTGGTGAAATGGGTAACCCCGGTCAGTCAAACTACTCTGCAACCAAAGCAGGAATTATAGGATTTACAAAATCAGTATCAAGAGAACTTGCATCTCGTAATATTACTGTTAATAGTATTACACCCGGATTTATTGAAACAGATATTACAAGTGAATTGTCTGAAAAGGTTAAAGAATATTATCTCGGTCAAATACCACTTGGAAGATTTGGCAGTCCGGAAGATGTATCAGGTGTAGTTAGTTTTTTATTGTCAGATGAAGCTTCTTATATAACTGGTGAAGTTATAAGGGTTAATGGAGGCATGTATACTTAAAATTATTATGTATGTAGGAGGAATAACTTATGGCTGTTGATCAAGAACTACTTGATAATGTAAAAAAAATGGTGGCCGCTCAGCTTGGAAAAGATGAGGACGAGATTTCACCAGAATCTTCATTTATAGAAGATTTAGGAGCAGATTCACTCGATCTAGTAGAACTAATAATGTCTATGGAAGATGAATTTGGACTCGAAATATCTGATGAGGATGCAGAAAGTATTGTTACGGTGCAGGATGCAATAAATTTTATTACGGAGCGCAAAAAATAATGAGCAGAAGGGTCGTAGTAACAGGCATTGGACTTGTTACCCCACTTGGTGTTGGAAACGATATTACGTGGGAAGGAATATGTAATAGTCGTTCTGGAGTAACCAGAATAGCTAAATTTGATCCATCCATATTAAGGACTCAAATAGCAGGTCAGGTGCCTAAGTTTGACCCTACTGATTTCATGGATCCCAAAGAAGCAAGAAGAAGTGATCATTTTATTCAGTTTGCATGTGCAGCATCAAAGCTTGCTCTAGATGATGCAGGGCTTGTAATAGATGATGAACTGGCTCCAAGGGTTGGAACTATAATTGGCTCGGGAATTGGTGGTATGGATACATATTATCAGACAGTTTTAACCATGGAAGAAAAGGGACCTATGAGAGTCTCTCCATTCTTTGTTCCGAATATAGTTTGTAATATGGCCTCTGGTTATGTGTCTATATTTTTTAATGCTAAAGGACCAAACAGCTGTACAACAACTGCTTGCGCAGCAGGTGCTCACGGAGTTGCATATGCTGCTTACTCTATCCAGAATGGAGATGCAGATGCAATGATTTGCGGTGGTACAGAAGCCCCTGTAAATGCTATGACAATTGCAGGGTTTAACACAATGAGAGCTATATCAACAAGCAATGATCCACCAGAAAAAGCCTCCAGACCTTTTGATAAGGACAGAGACGGGTTTATCATTGCCGAGGGCTCAGGGATTGTTATTTTAGAAGAGCTTGAACATGCAAAGAAAAGAGGTGCAAAAATATATGCAGAATATCTCGGCTCAGGAATGAGTGGAGATGCTCATCACATTACATCACCTTCACTCGACGGACCTCAAAGATGTATGGAAGCAGCACTTAAAAATTCTAAACTAAATCCATCTGATGTTGATTATATTAATGCGCACGGCACTTCTACGCAACAAAATGATATAAATGAAACAAATGCTATTAAGCAGGTTTTTAACGGCAATTCCGTTAAAATCCCAGTCAGTTCAACAAAATCCATGACAGGACACCTTCTTGGTGCTGCCGGAGGCATAGAAGCAGGTATTACTTCTTTATCTTTATACAATGGAATAGTGCCTCCTACTATAAACCTAGATAATCCTGATGAAGGATGTGATCTTGATTATGTACCGCATGAAGTAAGAGAAAAGGACATTAAGGTAGCAATCAGTAATTCATTTGGTTTTGGTGGAACTAACGTTACATTGGCATTTAAGAAGTTTGAATAATTATGTAACATATATAAGTATATTTATTTTTATCACCGGTTATTCACCTATACATTCATAAATAATGGATGGGTGTGTACTCATGCCCAATAAAAAATTAAAATTCTGGTTTGACAAGGAATTAGCAATTTTATTGGCTCATAAAATAACACCACTATACCCATAGTTTGATTCTAAATCTTTTATTCAAGATGTTGATAGCAGAACGAGTGTACTGGAACTAAAGGACAGAGTCGAACTTATTGCAGATCTTTTAAATGATCTTCTTTACCTAAATTACAAAGATTCTGTTGAAATATTGGTAAGCATTCTAGGCCCTGAAAATGAAAAAGAGACAGGAATGTTTACTCAAGGATACTGGGTTATGCCCATTGCTAAATATGTAGAAAAATATGGAATTAATCATTTTAAAGAATCTATCGATGCCATTAAGGAAATTACCAAAAGAAGTACCAGTGAATATGCTATAAGGCCTTTTATAGAAAAGTATCCTGAAAGAACTATCAAGGTTATGGAAAAATGGTCAAAGGATAGAAATGTTCATGTTAGAAGATTATCAAGCGAGGGCATGAGACCAAGACTACCATGGGCACCTAAACTTCAAATATTCATAGAAAATCCAAATCCTATTATCCCAATTCTCGAGAACCTGAAAGATGATCCATCCAAATTTGTACAAAAATCGGTAGCTAACAATCTTAATGATATCCTTAAAGATAATTATAATATAGGAATAGATACTCTAACTAAATGGTCTCGAAGGGCTACGACTGAAAGAAAATGGATTATTAAACATGCACTAAGAAATCAGATAAAGAAGAAAAATCCTGAAGCACTTTATATAGCTTCACAAATATAAAAGTTGATACATATTTTATAGGAGATAAATCATGAAATACATAGTGACATGGAATATCAAGCCAGAAAATTATAAAGAAGCTGTAGAGATATTCTTGCAAAATGGAGCGCAGGCACCGGATGGTGTTACCATTCTAGGACGATGGCACGCTCTTGGGTCAAATCATGGATGGGTTTTGGTTGAAGGAGATGAGACCGGCATAGCCACACACATTGCAGAATGGTCTAATTTACTTGAACTATCAATAACACCGGTATTCGAT
>JBFFSH010000014.1:0-44643 GCA_041572575.1 Thermodesulfobacteriota bacterium | reverse complement strand
TTTGAATCAGAAGAGGAATTAAAACAGGAACTGCTTGAGTACCTGGTGTATTACAATCACCAAAGACCTCACCAGTCTCTGGGGGGAGTACCACCAGTAGAGTTCCTAAAAAACTGTCCTCGAATTACGTGACATCTACAACCACGGCAGAGATCAATTTCGGAAAGCTGAGTCCTATAGATCATACCCCAATCACCACTTTTTTTTGCGCAATATGCAGTCAGAGTTGTTCCGGACACACTAATGACTCTACACGTTTGCTGGTAAGAGCCTGGTGGATAGTATGTTTTTTCACAGGTCAGATAACCGTCATTGTTGCTTATATCCCCGAGACAGAGATCAATTTCGGAAAGCTGAGTCCTGTGTGTCATACGGGAGTCACTTTTTGTTGCGCAATATGCAGTCAGAGTCGTTTCGGACACACTAATATTTTCACAGGTTTGCATGTAGGAGCCCCGTGGAATGTTTGTTGGTTTTTTACAGGTCAATCTACCATCATTGTTGCTAATATCCCCTCGACAGAGATTGATGTCGGCAAGATCAGACCTGTACATCATGTCAGTGTCGCTTATTCTTGCGCAATATGCAGTCAGAGTCGTTCCTGATACACTAATGTCTGTGCACGTTTGTTGGTAAGAGCCCGGTGGAATATTATCATCCGGCACTTCCGTACTTTTTTCCACAACAGTTTCTTGAATGGTTTTAACGCCGGAAATACAGCATTTATTTTTCTTTGGTTTAGGCACGCCTGACTTAAGCCAGCAGCGGGCCTTTTTCCCCTGTACCCCTGGCTTAACATATGTATATGCCCTGCACTTTGCATCCTTCTCACATGCTGCCATACAAAGCTTAGGGTTTGGTTCTTCCAGGTTGAAGTTTTTATAATCCTTCCCGGGCCTGTTTGTATTTCGCTCCGCGCCCCTGGGCAGTTTTGCCTGTACCAGTATAAACGCGAGTCCATCATCATAATTACCCTGAGCGTTTGCTTCTGTACAAAAGACACATATTGCTAAGAACGCAATTAATAGACATGGAAGTGTAATAAAAGTAAATTTCAGTCTTTTCCATTCAAATATCATGATGTCTCTCCCCCCTCTTTTATAAAGCCGTCAATTCTTTTGACAGGTCAGGTTGCCGTTGTTGTTGCTAATATCGCCTGTACAGCGGTCAAAATCATTGAGAGTTGAAAATTTTGAAGTATCACTTGTAGTTTCACATATAGCAGTAAGTGTAGTGCCGGATAAGCTGGGGTGCATGCAGGACTGAAGGTAAGAGCCCTGAGGCACATTGCCGCTTTTCTGGCATGTCAAAATCCCATGAAAGTTACTTATGTCACCTGTGCAGCGGTCGAACTCCCTAAGAGTTGGTTTGGGCCATGTGTGTCCATATGACGTTTCTTTCCTGCAACGAGCAGTTAAAGTGGTTGTGGATACGTTTATATTCACGCAGGATTGAAGATACGAACCCGGTGGCGCGTTTGATTTTTCGCAGGTCAGGTAACCATCGTGGTTGCTTATGTCCCCAACACATAGGTCAGTTTGTTCGAGAGTCGTTTCTTTCGTTCGTCTATCACCTGACGATGACATGACATATTCACATACAGCACTAAGTGTATTGCCTGATAAGCTTGGATTTGTGCAGGTTCTCATGTATGAACCGGAAGGCACATTACCACTTTTCTGGCATGTCAATTTAGCTTCCAAATTACTTATATCACCTATGCAGCGGTCTAATTCCTCAAGAGTAGATTTTCTGTAACTATAAGATCCATAGCGACTTTTTTTTGTTGTACAGAAAGCAGATAAAGTGGTTCCGGATATGTTTATATTCACACAAGACTCGAGGTAAGATCCAGCAGGTGCATTTGATTTTTCACAAGTCAGGTAACCATCATTGTTGCTTATATCTCCTGTACAATGATCAACTTGCTCGAGAGTTGATGTAATCGTATGACCTTTTTTGTTATCACAAATTGCGGTCAAGCCTGTGCCTGATAGGCTTGGATTAGTGCAGGACATTAAGTAAGAGCCGGGAGGTAATTCTCCGCTTTTGTTACAAGTCAAGTAACCATCAAAGTTACTAATATCGCCTGTGCATCGATCAAATTCCTCGATTGTAGATTTTTGTCTAAACCAGCCACTTTTTGTTTTACATTTAGCGCTTAAAGTTGTCCCGGACACCTTAATACCTTTACATGTTTGCTGGTAAGAGCCCTTAGGAATAGCATCATGTACTTCTGTGCTTTTTTCTATACTGGGTTCTTTGGTTTTTTTCACCCCTGAAATACAGCATTTATTCTTTTTTGGCTCGGGCACGGCTGACTTAAGCCAGCAGCGGGCCTTTTCACCCTGCACACCGGGCTTGACATACGTATATGCTCTGCACTTTGGATCCTTTTCGCATGCCGCCATACAAAGCTTCGGTTTTGGCGCTTCAAGGTCGAAGTTTTTATAATCCTTCCCGGGCCTGTTTGTGTTTGGCTCTGCGCCCTCGGGAAGTTTTGCTACTATCAGGCTGTGCGCAGGTTCAATCTCAGAGTTAGGCTGAGTATGCGCTTGCACACTTTTCCCAAATACTATTACGAGCAAACAGATTACAGACAGATAGCAGATGTTTACGCAAAAAGCTTTTGCATTTAGTGGTTGGTTAATTTTAGACATTTGTCCCCCCTGTTTATTCAATAAATTGTTTGAACTAAATAAACTCAAAGTCTCATAATTAACTGTTGTGCAAGCCTTATACCACTAATTGATATCTGTATAACCTATTGTAAACATTGGCAAATATATAAATAATTCGACTTTCAGAAGAGATTATATTCGTCTAGAATTCATACATCTGACAATAAGGATTGAATAAATTATTACTACTTCGGAAATAAGTTATTGAAGGGGTTTATCTATTTAATCAATAAGTATTTTTCATTGAGAATTATTGGCAAGCGAATAAAACAAATTCTGTTTATTGATTAGCTACGCGTTAAATCACTCCAAATCATATAGAGTTTCATCTTTCCTTGGTCTGGAACTTCTTTTTTTTGCTCTTGAAGTTTTTTTAAAAAACTGATCTTCATCTTTTAAAATGTTACCCATTTCCTGTTCTATCTTTTCAGGATCTTCACCTTTTTCCAGTCTACTAAGGGCCTCTTGCATACCTTCTCCCATCTCAAGTCCTGACATACTCGATAAGTCTTTCATAAGCTGTGTTGTCTGCCGTGGGTCAGGGTTATCAACATCAACATTTAATAAATTCTTTTCAATCAAAGACATTGCTTTTTGCACAGTAGCATCGTCTATATCAGGTATATCATTAGAAGATTCTGATTCATCGCTGCTTTCTGAAATAGTGGCAAACCCCGACATCATTCTCTCAAGCTTTGGTTTTTTGCATGAAGGACATTTGGGGATCGTTTCGGTATTTATTGTCCTCGAAAAAAACTGATACATGGTGTTGCATTTCTTGCAGTAAAATTCATAAATGGGCACTGTGAACTCCTCCAATCATTCTAAAATAAATAATTTAACTGTTGGTTTTGTTTTATATATCAATTATTATATCAACATTATATATAGCAATTCAATAATGAACATTAAATTATAATTTCATGAAATGTCCAGTTTGCAAAGTACAATTAATAGTTGTCGAAAGGCACAAGATAGAGCTTGATTACTGTATTTCATGTAAGGGATTCTGGTTTGATAGAGGAGAGCTCAATCTTCTATCTGAAACACTAGGGCTTGATCTGATAAAAGAGTTACAAACTACACAGTTAAATGAATATAGTGAAAAACCTAGAGACTGTCCACTATGTGATAATAGAATGGATAAGATAAAACTCGGACAAAATACTAATGTAGTTATAGATAAATGTCCGCAGGGACAAGGTATGTGGTTTGATGGTGGAGAGCTTAGCAGAATTGTTAATCAGAACAGAGAAATATCTGGTTTAGGAAATAAAGAAATGATTAATTTTTTAGGAGAATTTCTAGTACAGGGCTGAAAGAAAATAACTTAACTTGAAATTACCAAAAAATGATTATATTAAACGTTAGGAGGTTAACATGAGCAGTTTATTAATTTTACTTGGAATAGCAGCAGTAGTAGTGGTTGTATTGGCATCAATGTACAACGGGCTTGTAAATGCAAAAAACAGTGTAAAGAATGCATGGTCACAGATAGATGTACAGCTAAAGCGGAGGCATGACCTGATACCAAACCTGGTAGAGACAGTAAAGGGTTATGTTAAGCATGAAAGAGAAACTCTAGAAGCAGTAACAAAAGCCAGACAGCAGGCAATCGATTTATCGGGTGCGAGTGTTGCAGAAAGGGCAAAGATTGAAAATTTTCTTACACAAACCCTAAAATCTCTCTTTGCAGTCAGTGAAGCATATCCTGACCTAAAGGCCAATGAGAATTTTCTTAACCTTCAGGAAGAGATCACGACAACTGAAAACAGGGTTAGTTTTTCCAGACAGGCTTATAATGATGAGGTACTTAATTTAAATAATAAAGTAGAAATGTTTCCCACAAATATTATTGCAGGAATGTTTGGATTTTCACAAGGAGAATATTTTGAAATTGATGATCTTGCCGAAAAAGAAGTGCCCAAGGTACAATTTTAATTTGTTGAACCCAACGTAGATTGCAAATTGTACTTTTGTATTGATTATAGCTTATAAATTTATTATCATATTCAATAAGGTATCGAAGGCACATTCCTTATCAAAATTGTAATAGATATTATTACCAAAGTCATATTAATAGAAGAGAAATCATATTTGACAATCTAATACTTATGCATTAATATACAACGTAAGTATTATATATTGTAAGATTTGTGCTATAGAGACCATAAATCCAGTATATGTTATGATAATTGATAAGCATAAAAGGGGGTTGGTAGTTATGAAAGACCAGAAAGGTTTTACATTAATAGAACTATTAGTTGTCGCTGCAATAATAGGAATATTATTAGCTTTAGCAATTCCAAATCTTCTTAAAGCAAGAATTTCTTCTAACGAAGCTAATGCAAGAAAAGCTATGCAAGTACTTAGGGATGCTGAAGCACTATATGCTAATCAGGATCTAAATAATGATGGAGTATTTAACTATACTGATATTATAGGAAATATTACAACAACTAATTCTTTGATATGCCCCGCTACGCCTTGCGAACCGCTAGATACGCTTATTGATAGCAGCTTTGAAAATGCTGTGGCAACTGGAGCAACTGCTCAATGTCTGGATTCCAAGGCCGGATATTGTATTCAGTATGATTCCGCTTTATCAGGCTCAACAGATTTTGATTTTGGATGGCAAACCTCAATGCAGGCCTTTAACATAACCGGAAGAAAAGATTTTTCAGTGTATGGAGACGGTACAATTCGCTGCACATTATCAACAAGCTCAACCAATACAGCAGGCACCTTCCAGGCAGACCGGAATTCACATGGCTGTGATGATTAGTAGTTTAGACTAGAACCTCTTTCTTACTTCTAATCAAGAGCCACAAGAAAAATATTCCTCCTATAAAAGCCGTAATTATCCCAACGGGTATTTCAACTGGAGAGATAATTGTTCTCGATATTGTATCTGTAATTGTTAGGAATGATGCACCCAAGAGAAATGAGCATGGGAGAAGAACCCTATTATCAACCCCAATTATCATTCTAAGTATATGAGGAATGAAGAGCCCTACAAAACCTATTGGTCCGGTGACTGATATTACAGCCGCAGCAGCAAGAGACGTAGCAAAATAGATTTTCAACTCCATTTTTTTAATGTTTACTCCAAGTGAAGAGGCAACGTCGTTTCCCAGGGAATATATATTCATATCCTTTGTCATTGATATAAGCAATAGACATGCTGGCACTGCAAGCAAGGCTGTTTTCCATACCAGTGAAAATCCTATAATATCCAGGCTTCCCATAATCCACTTTAGAGTGTGTAGTGATTCAGTGAATTTGGAAAAGAACTGAATAAATAAAATGAAAGCAGAAAATAAAAAGTTCATTACCACCCCGGCTAAAAGTAATCTGCCCGTAGCTACAACACCGTTTACTTTTGAAACTGAGTAGACAAATAAAATAGTGAGTATTGAAAATATAAAAGAAAAAACAGAAATGAGTGAAAAGCCTAAAATACTATATGCAAAACCAAGCTTGATAGCAATTAAAGCTCCAAGAGATGCACCTCCTGATACTCCAAGAGTAAATGGTGATGCAAGAGGGTTTCTAAACATTGCCTGAAGGGCAGCTCCGCAAACAGCCAGAGTGCCGCCGGCTATGCTAGCAAGCAGTATACGAGGAAGCCTGATACCAAAGAACACTTTTTTATCTATTTCGGAAAGTGAGTCAAAATTGCTTAATAATTCAAGCTTAAATGTTCCTGATGAAATGCTAATTAGTACAACTACTGTCCAAAGAGCCAGTAAAATTAAAAAAGTAAGTATTAGTTTATTTTTTTGTGTAGCTGAAGAATTCAGTATCATAAAATATTTATTATTTTGAGTTTTAGTTCAAGGTATTAGCCGTTATGAGCAGACTGGAATTGTCCCTTAGTATTTTTACATCTGTATCGTAAACTTCTGTGAGGTTGTGCTCGGTAAGTACATCTGAAGAATTTCCTGAATATAAAACCTTTCCGTTTTTTAAGAGTATGGAAATACCGAGGGTGTTAATAATTGAGCTAATGTCGTGGGTTGCCACTATTATTGTTATTCCTTCATCTGTACATAGCTTTTTTATTATAGAAAATATCATGGATTTATGTTTTAGGTCTAAAAAAGTGCCCGGCTCATCTAAAACCATCACCTGAGGCTGCTGAGCAATGGCTCTTGCAAGTGAAACCAGCTGTCTCTCGCCGCCTGATATATTATTTATGTTTCGGTCCTGAAGATGAGTAATACCCACTTGTTCCATCGCACTCTTTGCTATCTCAAAATCACTGTCTCTTTCAAACTCATATCTTCCAATATAGGGAGATCTTCCCAGAAGAACTACCTCTTTTACCGTAAAAGGAAATCCAAAAGTGGTTTCCTGAGATACGTAGGCGATTTGTTTTGCAAGAGCAGCTCTGCCGATAGTTTTAATATCAGTGTCTTCATATAAAACATAGCCGCTATCAGGATCTAGAATTCCACAGAGAACTTTTAACAATGTAGATTTGCCGGCTCCGTTTGCACCGAGGATATATGTTATTTCTGCTCTTTTTATAGATATTTCAATATTGCTAAGAACTGGATTTTTCATATATGAAAAATCTATATTATTTGTTTTTATTATCTCATTCATAATCAGTGTGCAAGTTGAGGGTGAATAATATTTATAAGCTCTTTTAAACCAGCAATAATTCTTTGGCTTGGATGAAGAATGGCACTACTGGATATAACACTCAATTGATCATTTTTAATAGCTCTTGCTTCAGAAAGCGCTGACCATATTTGTTTAACTTCCTTTTCTTTATCGGTTTTATCATGGTTTATCTCAATTATTATGTCTGGATCTAAAGAAAAGATAGCCTCTTTGGAGATTTTTAATGCAGTTTTCTTCTTTTCAATTACATTTACTCCACCGCTAACAGTAATAAGCTCATTTATATAGCTTGTATTACCAACCACATAAATGTCCTCGAGTGTGCCGGGGTTTCTACCAATCACACATAATACAGTTTTTGGCTCTTGTTTGGATAATATTTCTTTTATTGTTGTAACCTCGGATTCAATCTGCTCTTTGAGCCTGATGGATTCGTCTTGCTTACCCAGTGCTTTTCCTATCGTGATTATAGATTCATTTATACGTGCAATTGATGGATTACTATCTACACTCAGCGTACTTAGTCCAAGTGACCTCAGCTTATCACCGAATATATTGTCCTGATCGGTTAGCATGATAACAAGGTCTGGTTGCAGTTGTATAATCATTTCCAGGTTGGGATTAACCCACCCGCCTACATTTTGAATATCTTTAACCTCTGGCGGGAAATCTGAGTACATTGTCACACCAACTACCTTGTTCCAGGCATCCAGTGCATATATGATTTCTGTAATACTTGGAGAAAGTGATATCACACGATCGGGATATTTTGACTCAGAATATAGAAAGGTGGTCGGAATAAAAAAGAATACGAATATGAAGCAAATAATAGGTCTAAAAATATAGTTCATCCTAACCCAAAAAGTCCTGCAGATATATGTAGTTTCTATAATTAATAAATGAATCAGCCGGAAAATCAGGGCCAAAAAGGTCAGGATGTAATATATGAGCCAGTATTTCAATGCCGGTTACTATTCTGGGCCCGGGGCGTGAAAAGTATGAATTAGCATCTACGATGTATGCATGTCCTTTTCTGGTAGATGGAAGCTTGTGCCACTGATCAACTGAAAGAAGGCTGTCCATTTCATCCAGGCTTTTATCGATGTCGTAACCGCAGGGCATTACTATTGTATATCTAGGGGTACTTTTAAGCACATCGTCCCATGTGACTTTAAGTGACGGCTTCCCTTTTCTTCCTAGTACGGGATTACCTCCTGCAAGCTCTACCATCTCGGGCACCCAGTGTCCGCCCACATAGGGTGGATCAAACCACTCGAGTGCAAATACTTTTGGGCGTTCGTCTTCAATCTCGAGTTTTTGTTTTATCGTATCTAATCTCTTGCTAAGTTTGTCATGAAGTTCTTTAGCTTCATTTTCTTTATTAGTTGCCTTACCTACAGTGATAAAAGAGTCCAGAACTTCTCCAACCGTTTTAGGCTCAAGACTTACTATTTCAGGCATGCTGCCGAGTGCCTTTGCTGCATTCACTACTTCATTTCCAGACACAGCACATACTTCGCAAAGGCCCTGCGTAATAATTATATCCGGACTTGCTTCTTTTAATTTCTCTAACTCTATTATGTAGGTACTTTTGCCTTCTTCTTTATTCTTTGCTACCAGATCATCTATATCTTTACTGTTTAATTCTTCTGGTTTTAAGAAGCTGTTTATTACACGTAGTTTATTACTAACATCTTCGGGATAATCACACTCATGTGTTATACCCGTAAGGTTTTCACCAAGACCAAGCTCATACAGTATTTCAGTTGCGCTTGGAAGAAAAGAGCATATTCGCATTAATTAGACCTCCACATAAAAATATTGGAGAGTCTAATTAATCTATCTCTTAGATGCAATTGTTTCATGATTAAGGTATAAAGAGTGATGTATTAATAGAACCAAGCTGTTCGCTAATTCCTGTGATAAAAAACAGATCAGGATTTTGTCCATTATCAGTTATTGCCATTACCTGAGGCCCATCAAAAAAATCAGATGAAGGGTTGTCTCCTCTAAGCCCTACAGGAAATTCTCCAAGAAAAGGAAACGGGCTTATATCATCAATCTCAGGGTCGAATACAAATACTGTATCGGAATTAAACATTGCCACAAATCCGTAACCGCTTGAGCTGAATTCAATGTCAAAGGTTGCATCCAATCCTTCAGTATCGGTTATTATTATAGGGTCTCCAGAACCTCTTATAAGGTCATTTGTATTTAGATTGATCTTAAACAGCACACCGGAAATCTGGCTTCCTATATATGCAAAATCACCGTCAGGTGATGCTGAAATTGATTCTGGAGAACATACAGTGGGATTTATCTCACTAAGTGGAAATTCTATAGAGTCTTCAACTGTGTCAGATGCAGTGTTTATAACATCGATACTGATAGGAGATTCAGTATCACAAGAAAAAAGACCTGTATCAAAATCAAACAGTACATTTCCACTGTTGACTACATAAACTTTATCATTAAATAACATAATTCCTTTACCGGTTCCGCTTGTGCCTTCCCCTGTAGCATCTATAACTGTATCTATCTCATTAGTCTCAGAATCGATCACTGTGATAAAACCTTTACCCATGGGCGCAAATGTTGAGTTATCTATATTTTGATTTGCAACATAAGCTTTATTATTAGCTATTACAATTCCAGCAGGGTTTGCAAACGTGCCTTCGTCTACAATGATAACTTCGTCACAGGGAGTGAAATTACCTTCATCCTGACTAATGATAGTTTCACATGTCATATCCTGTATATTAACAATTGCTACTGTCTGTGAAATCAAATTTGTAACATAGGCATGTTCGTCATTAAAAAACGCTATCCCTACAGGGTCCGATCCCAGAGGTAATACTATAGTGCCAGTTTGCACAGGTGGATTTTGTGTAATATCGAAAACCTGAATGTTATCGGAAAAGCCATTCAGGACATATGCCCTGCCGTTAAATATTTTTATGTTTGTAGGTACACTGCCAAGCTGAGCAAGGTTTCTATTTACAGCTCCATTCATGAGTTTAATTCTTGTATCGAGCGGAATATCAATAAAAACCTGACTGTTTACAATGATACTCTTACCACCTGAAACAATCTCGAACTCATCAAACACAGAACCCGTGAGTGCTGCTATAAAACCGCCCCTGCTATTTGCCCTTACTACTCTTTGCTCTGTAGTATCCAGGTTAGTGATGGATACAAACGCGTTAGAATTAACTGCACCATCCAGGCCACCTACAACTACCGTTGTGTTTGGGTCGACATTTTGATTAAGTTCGCTGTTTAGAATCATCACAGGGCCGTTATTAAGTGCAAAGAATTTGTCTGGATCAAACTCATCATCGCTCCCGCCGCATGCTATAAAATAGACAGATGCTATTAGTGCTAATGACAAACATAGTATATTTTTCATAAATATCTCCTTTAAAACCTGTATGAAGCCGTAACAAAAAATGATCTTCCCGGAAGCGGAAAATCAAAGGCGTCTCGTACTTCTTTATTATCAAATAGATTTTTTATTTCGAATGTTAAATCAAAACTCTTGAATCCTGATTTTGCGCCTGTGTCGTGTGTGTATCTGTTTTCTGTTCTTCTTGCGTTTGGAAAAGCACTGAGAGGAATCTCGTCTACAAAATGTGATTCCCAAAATAGTGAGGCGTATTTAATATCCAGATCACCTCGGAAATCAAATTTGTGTTTTGGACGACCGGGAAGCTGTGTGCCGGTATCGTCAAGTGTTCCATCTAACAGTGTGTATGCTGAATAAAGCTCGAGAAAGTCTGTTGGCCTCACTCGCAGGCTTGCCTCAAGTCCCTGTTGGTCTACATCGCCAACGTTTCTAGGTTCTATTCTCTGGGCGCTTACAAAAACAAACAATATCAGGTCATCAATGTTATTCTTGAAGTAATTGACCTCGAATGCGAACCGTGGGCGGTTTACAACGAGACCTATATCAAAATCTATGGAGGTTTCGGACTCAAGATTAGGATTGCCGCCAATAAACCCCTGCTCAGGGAAGAAAAGCTCGCCGAAGTTTGGGGCGCGGAACGACCGGCCCACATTTGCCTTAAGAGCTATCCAGTTAAATGGTGAAACCATAAGACCAAGCTTAGGAGAGACCTGAGCTTCAGTGTCATTTTCATCAGCAAATGTCTTGAATACATCCAGTCTTACAAGTGGATGGAGAGTAATGAAATTATAGAAAAAACTAAATTCATCTCCCAGGTATGAACTGAATGTAAGTCTTTCAGGATTTTTGAAATCGTCATCCTGTAGAACATCTGCCTTAAGTTCCGTTGCAAAAGTAATCGTGTGCTCTTTTGGAGCAAACCATGTGAATTTTGTGTTGAAACCGAATGAGTAGTTCTGACTGAGTGTATCAATCGGAAGTCCAAGAACGGGCTCAGGATTTTTAAACTCCAGCTCATCGAATCTGTTAAAAATTATCGTCTCAAAATTAAGTGAGGGTGTAAACAACCCATCTTTTGCTATCTTGAGTGATGTAAGATTTCTTATGTCCTGCTGATTTGAGTTTGGCTCCTGAAACTCTCCCAACCCCGGGATGCCCTTGTCATCATAATAAAAGTCATTGAACAGGCTCAAATTCCAGTCACCTAGTTCAAAGTCCAGCTTTGAATAGAAGCTCTCGGATAAAAACTCATTATTTATTCTCTTCACATCGAAGCCGTTTATTGATTCAAACTCAAAGTCTCCCTCGCTTTGTGCGTGAGTATAGGAGAAGAAATATCCAAGTTCTCCAAAGCTTCCGGCACCGGACAAATTGGCCTTAAAAGTATCAAACGATCCGTATGTGGCAGATGTGGAAAAATATTTATCTCCTGTTTTTCTTGGTATGAGGTTAACTACTCCGCCAATTGCATCAGAACCTGCTAGTGCAGAGCCGCCGCCCCTTACTACCTCAATTGATTCGATATAATCGATCGGGATAGTAGACAGGTCTATCCCGCCGCCAATGGGGCTTGATAGCCTCACCCCATCCAATAGCACAACGACCTGGTCGTTTGACGATCCCCTGATAGATAGTGTCTTTAACTGACCAAGCCCTCCAAAATCTCTTACAACAACCCCGGGACTTAAATTTAGCAGTTCTGTTGCGGTGTTAAATTCTCCAAGATATGCATCAAGGTCTATTACCGTGGAAAAGGCGGAGGGGTAATCCAGCGGCGGCCTCAGATAGGTGTCCTCTACTATCACAGGTTCTAACTCCTGGCCGGCATCCTGTGCACGTACTAATCCTGTTTGAATTAATAGTATTAGTAATGTTATGAAAAACTTCATTTGCCATCCCATCTCTTGGGGAAAAGACGGAACAACATGTATCTATGTATAATCATTTACTGTTCTCCCCTCGAAGAATAAGTAATATTTTAGGTTTCTATGGCAGGTCTTCTGGCTCTCAGTGTTGTTCTTTGATTGTTTTTGGATAATTCTTTGCGCCTTCCCAGAGGTTTTGCCTCCAGTGGCAACTGCAAAGACTTTTCACTGATTACAGCAGCGGGGCTGCGCCGGCCTCTAACCGGACTTCCCTTTTAATACATGCGTAACCCAGAAACTTATTTAATTGTTAAAGATCAATAATGCTTACTTTTAGACAATATACTTTCAGTAGAAAAAAATCAAGAGAAATATTTGGTAGTATCAAAATTTATAATATTCTTTTGTATAATCTGACACCATAAATAAAATGAATATCTATAAACCATCAGAATCGAAAGAAGCTCCTTGGGATACATATTATTTTCTAGAAGATCATAATCAAACGTCGGAATATGGTTATGCTATCATGGAAGGAAAAATTTTATCTAAATCTACATATATTCAATGTACACAGGATGAATTAGTCAATGCAGCTGAAAATAATAAAGACATTTATTCAGCTTGGACACCATATTCAAATAAGTTGATTCCACTTGAAACAATTTCATTTCTTTCAGATGTAATAAAGAGAAAAACATTCAATGATTTAAAAGCGAAAATAAAGGAAGGATATCAGATAACTGTATTTTTTGGCATCTTAACTGTTATAGACGTATTCGTTTTTAAAGATAAGGGACCAAGTCTTACTCCACTACTTTTTTTAATATTTGGAGTTATACCTGTAATATCTGGCAGGTACGAGCTTTCACGACTAGATAATATAACTTTCGAAGATAGAGCTTATGATATTTTATACAATAGATGGATTGGGAAAAAGGTTTCAAGACCCCTTATTGCATTTTGCATTGTATTAGTGCTTATAGCAATTTTACAATTCATCTTTGGTCTTTCTAATTCGGTTGAATTGGCGGGTCTGGTAAAGGAAAAAACTTGGAACGGGGAATACTTTAGGGTTGTAACGGCAACACTACTTCATGGTGGGATATTACACATAATTTTTAATGGATTGGTTTTGTTTAGTATAGGACAATTGATTAATGCAATCACACATTTTTCGCTTATTGGACTTATATTCACATTATCTGCAATAGTAGGAAGTATTTTTAGTCTTTTTTTATTACCTAATGCTACATCAGTCGGGGCATCAGGGGGAATTTTGGGATGTATCGGATTTCTTTTGATAATTACTTATTATAAAAGAAAGATATTTCCTAAAGAGTTCTTTAAATCTGTTATTACTGATGTATTAATTATATCGCTTATGGGTATAGTGGGTTACCAAATAATAGACAACGCTGCTCATCTAGGTGGATTTCTAACGGGATGTTTATTAGGTTTTGTTATATTGAGGGATAAAGAGAAAACAAGTCTTCCATTTAAACCAAATGAAATAATCATAACACTGGGTTACTTATCCTGGTTATTTTTAATTCTTGCATCTCTTTTTACTATTTATAAAATAACACCCTTACAATTTAATATTTAATTATAAAAGGTTAAAACTATATATATGAGTTCTGGAATCGAAAGTATTGATCTAATAAAGGATAAAGCGCAAGGGATTGTTGCGGATAGTAAGTCTCGTCTAAAGCACTGTTACTATATTGATGTTCGGGTTGGGGCGCATCATATAAAGACTGCGACTGCCGAAAAAGGGGTTGCAAAGAGTAGCAGTGATGAGACTGATCTTTCTCTTGGGATAAGAGTTATAGCCGGAGATAAGATGCTGGCATCGGGGTTTTCCGGAAGGTTTTTAGGCCCGGGTGATTTTAGTAAATTTGATAAGATATTAAAAGAGTCTATTGAAAAGGCACATAGCAGGGCGCTTATTAATTCCAAACATAAACATGATATAAAGTCGTCCCTTGGTAATTTGAGTGATTCACTTAGAAGCACCGATCTTGGAAAGATTGAAGTATATCAGGATGAAGTAAAAGTTTCTTTTGAGCAAAATCCGCATGATACATCACTTAATAAGATAGTTAATGAAGCGGTTTTAATTTCCAAGGATATTGAAGAGCAGTATTCAAAAAACGGCTACAATGTAGTTTCTCTTTCAACAGAAATAATACGGGAACTTTTCGTCTCAACCGAAGGTTCATTTATCGATCAGACTTTTCCGTTAACAGAGGGATTTATTTATGTACTTGTAGGAGACGAATACAACTATGATCAGCTAGGAGCACAAGGCGGCTGGGAAGTGCTGGAAGGAAAAAATGTTTTTAGAACTGATATAAAGCAGTTTGCGACATATCTTACGGCAGAGACTATAGAAACATCAAAGGCAGACATCATTGAACCACCGGATAAAGATGTTATAGTTGTCACCGACCCTCACTTTAATGCTCTTGTCGTACATGAAATAGTTGGCCACCCGGTTGAGGCCGACAGGGCGCTTAAGATGGAAACGGCTTATGCGGGTAGGAGCTGGCTTCTTACAAACCTCAAGGAAAACCAGATAGGAAAACAGATTGCATCTCCTCTTGTGACAGCTTATTCGGATTCCAATATAAGTGGATACGGATTTTATGGTTACGATTCCGAAGGAGTGAAAGGCAAACGTGTAACACACATAGAAAACGGAATATTCAGGGGATTTTTAAACAGCAGAGAGAGTGCAGCTATTTTAAAAGAACAACCAAACGGAGCGATGCAGACCTCCGGCTCTCAGTACATTCCTGTAGTAAGAATGACAAACACGGTGTTTGACGGTGGCGGTTCCGATCCGGAAGAAATAATTAAAGAAGTTGACGATGGCTACTACCTCCAAGGTCATCACACTCCGTCTATTGGAGAGTCGAGAGAAAACTTCAGCATTTCTGCAAGAAGGGTGTCAAAGATTGAAAAAGGTGAAATAGTAAAGACATACAGAAGCGGCGGCATAACTTCTGATTCGAAGAAGTATCTTATGAGCATAGACGCAGTTGGAAATGATTTCGTTTTATACCCCATGCCAAACTGCGGTAAGGGACAACCGATGCAGGTCAAGCGCGTGGGAAATGGCGGGCCAACGATGAGAGGAATAGCAAAACTCACCGGGGGAAGAAAATGATAGAATTAGATGACCTCCGGAAAGTTGTTAAACAAGGGTTGGACTATATTAAATCTCAAAGTGATATACAGGATGTCGAGGTATTCGTATCATGGTACGACAATATTACCGTAAGGCTAAACTATACATCAGACATCCCTTGCAGCGGGGTGCAAGAACCAAAGAACATCCTGGGCTACGGCGTGGGTGTTTTTGCAAGTTTCAAAACTACCGAGGGACTCAAGACAGGTTATGGCAGTGAGACTGCCGATATATCTCTGGATGGAGTAAAGAATGCACTTTCAAAAGCAAGAGTAAATGCCGTACTTGATCCGGACTATAAATCACTTCCGGATACATCTTCAGATACTAAAGATATACAGACAGCAGACATTAACTTTGATAATGAAGTTTCAGAAGAACATATTATTTCACTTGGTTGGAAAACATTAGAATCTGCAATTAAAGAATTTCAGAAAATGAATTATTCAAAGAGTCTCATAGTTGGTGGAGATATTAATATACTCTTAGAGAAAATGGCAGTGGGAAACACCAATGGTCTCTTTGCTTCTGACACATCACAATTTATTTCTTCTGCTGTTACTTCAATGATAGAAAATGAAAATGCAAAGGGAACCGGCTGGAATGTTGGAAATTCAATAAATGATTTTGATCCGACTATTGCGGGAAGTATGGCTGCAAAGAGTGCTATAAACTCCATTGGCGGAAAGCGAATAGAGTCAGGCAAATATAAAGTAATATTTGGCCCGCAGGCAGTTGCGATGCTATTTTCAGAGATGATCATCTCTGCTTTATCACTCAACTCCATTGATAAAGGCAATTCTCCGTACGGAAAAAAAATCGGTCAGATCGTAGCTAATAAAAACCTTAATATTTATGATGATGGATCTATGAAAGAAGGGCCTGCTTCAAAAAGATTTACTTGTGAAGGAGTGTTAACAGGAAGGACAGATTTAATAGAGAAAGGACGGCTTGTAGGATTTCTTACCAATAATTATTACGCTAAAAAACTGCAATCAAATATTATAGAATTTCCGGCAAGGAACGGGTTTAAGTTTGGCAGAGGTGGTGGAAGGGACTATAAGAGACAAAATTCCATTTATGCAACCAACTTTGTAATTGAAGGAAATAGAGAGACTGATTCAGCCGAATTATTATCTAAGGTAAAAAATGGAATTTATATTGGCAGGCTCTGGTATCTTTATCCTGTGTACGGACTTGCTAAGGCAGACTTCACGGGGACGGTCATTGGTGATTCATATATAATAGAAAACGGAAAGATTATTTCTGCACTAAAACCCAACTCAGTACGAATCACTGATAATTTTGTTAAACTATTAAATGATGTAATTGGAATATCAAAAGAAAAAAAGCCCACACAGCTCTGGGATGCTGAAGAAGTTATACACGCACCCGAGATCGCAGTGAAAGGTATAAGACTTAACAGTATTGCAGACATATAATCTGTATAGATATAGTATTACGGGAGAGAAAATTGGATCTGATAGAACTTCTAATTAAAAACCTGGGAGTTAATCACACACAGGCTATGGGAGGAGCGGGGTTAATTTTTCAGGTAGCTAAGGATAAGCTTAACTCCTCGGATTTTTCTGAAATCGCTAAACACGTTACAGGTATAGAAGATATACTCGCTTCGGCTCCAAAGACCGGAGGGTTTCTAGGAAAAGTGGGAGGGCTTGCCTCGGGACTTGGAAGCGGAGGAGAAAAACTGGCTGTAATTTCCAAACTTGGCGCAGGGTTTTCCAAGCTTGATCTGGGAAGCGATATGGCTATGAAATTCTTTCCTGTATTCGAGAGTTATTTCAGAGAAAAAAATGATGATGCAGTAAATAGTATAATCGATAAAGTGCTTGGAAAAATGGGTTAATTCAAGCCTTATGACTGACTCAGATATTTAATTGCCATAATTGTAATATCATCTGACTGCTCGGCGCCTGTGGTAAACTTTACTACTTCAGCCTTTGAACTTTCTACAAGTAGCTCAGTCTCACAGCATCCGTTTAGTTTTCCCAGAAACTTCTCAAGACGCTCCTCGGAATACAGATTATAGTCTATATCCATAGCCTCTGTGACGCCATCTGTAAACAGATACAGTCCTTCATCAACACTAAGCTTTTCTTTATAGGTTACAAATTTAGCTTCATCATGAATACCAAGAGCTATACCTGTTTCACCTTCAATCATTCTTACTCCCCTTGTTTTTGAGACTATATATGGCGGATTGTGGCCCCCGTTACTATATTCAAACTCTCCCGAATCAACATCCAGAACACCACAAAAAACGGTGACAAACATACAGCTTTCATTATCTACACAAAGATCCCTGTTTACGGCTGCGAGTAGTTGACTAGGTTTAATATTTGAAGAAGCCTTTGCTTTTAGCAGAGTTTTAGTAAGAGCCATGAAAAGTGATGCTGGTACACCTTTGCCCGATACATCTCCAATTACAAAAAAAAGTTTGTTATTACCTTTATAAGTAAATTCATCGTCCTGCAGAAAGAAAAAATCGTAGAAATCTCCTCCTACATGTTTAGCAGGAATTAGATTTGCAAATATTTCAAATTCGTTTCTCTCAGGAAACGGTGGGAATTTCTGCGGCAGGAAACCCATCTGTATATCGTGTGCAATTTGCAGTTCACTCTCTATTCGTTCTTTTTCAGCGGTTGTTTCTGTTAGTTTACTAATATAGTCAACTAACTCTACTTCCATATTTATAAATGATCTTGCCAAATCGCCTATCTCATCCTGAGAATTATCCGCAATGCTCTTAATTTGTGATTCATTAATATTTTGAACGGTTAATTCTTTGGTTGTGATGTTTTTTACCTGATCTGTTAGAGCATTTAACGGTTTAGATATTCGGTTAATAAAGAAATATGAAAGTCCTATGGTAAATAAAAATATAACAAACATTAGTGCCTGCTGTTTTGCAATAATGGAAACAATTTCATTCTTGATAATACTCTTGTCCATACCAACCTGAACCTGACCTGCAACACCGCCCAATATTGGCACGGATATATCTATGAATTCTCCCCTTCCTTTAATGGTTAAATCTCGGATCGTGTGTTTCTCTTTTAAAAAGGAGTCATTGTTTTTAGTATTACGTTGTATGACTTCAGCCGGAACAGACGGGACAAATGTGTGAGAAACGATTTCACCTTCATTATTTTCAACAAGCACATACGATACTCCTTCAATTTTGAGATACTGATCAATCACTGACTGAAGCGTAGATAGATCCCTGTTTAGAAGTATTTCAACACTCGAATCAGAAATACTGGTTGCAATTGATAGCCCTTTACTTGTGAATTCTTTGGATAGACCGTTATAGATGTTCCAGCCAGAGAGTGCTGAGGTAAGTGTAGCAATAACACCGAATAGGATGATAATTATGATCAGAGTTCTTTTAAACAGTCTAGACATTTTTATCTGAATGATTCAAAATTATTAATGTTAATCCACTTTCCGTCTTTTACAGTATTAAAGTAGACAGTATCCAGTGCCTGATGTTTACCAGTGCCAAATGATATTTTATCGGGCAGTCCGATATCATAATCGCGTATACTCTCAGTAACTTGTTTCAAGTGCTTCCTTTCGATTTTTCCATCCATAACTGTAAGCACATGAACAAGAAGTTTAGCATTTAAAAAACCTTCCAGACCTACAAAACTAAGATCATTATCTGAACTATTGTTATTAATGCCCGAAAGTTTTCTGTATTCATTTACTACTGGAATACTAGTATCACGATAATTAGGTACTACTTCAGAGTTTATAAGATTAACAGTATGGTCTTTCCCACCGGTTTTATTTTGTTGCACTAGTAGATCTAACAGGCTTTCACTTCCAACAAATGAAAGGTTAGCGATGGGCACATTCCAGCCGGCATCTCTTGCGTCTCTTATAAATCCCGCACAGGCAGCATAGGAGCCAATTGCAACAACAGCATCTGTAGAAGCCTCCTTTAGAATGCCTACCTGTTTTTTGTAACTATCACTATACTCTGAACCTCTTTTATATGTTGCTTCAGCTGTGATATTAAGGCCATGTTTATTTAGTTCTTTTCTTACCCCTGCCCATCCACTCCTGCCATATGCATCAGCCTGGTAAAATACAGATATATTCTTCTTTCCAATATTGATAAAATTTTTCACCAAACCTGCAGTTTCATCTCTGTATGAAGGTCTTAGATTAAAAACAAAATCATTATAAGGTGCTTCTCTTTGGGGTTGTGCTCCTGTAAATGGGAAATATAGATAAAAATGATCAGAGCTATTTAGTTTGAGCAGAGGCAGCACCCTTGTTACAGTAGGAGTGCCCACATAGCTGAAAAGAAGTAATACATTATCTTCTTTCATTAATTTGAGGGTATTTCTTAGTGCCGGTATTGGGTTATACCCATCATCATATTTCTTAATCACAACCTTCCTGCCGTCTACCCCACCATTTTCATTTACATAGTCCAGGTAAGTCATTATTCCACGGTGAAGCTCGTTTCCCAGGTCTTTAGACTGACCGGAAAATGCGGCGGACATTCCTATTACAATAGGTTCTTTGTTATCATCTGCCCATACTGAGGAGAGAAAAACTACTGATAGTACGAAATTGAATAAAATGTAAAATGATCTTGTCATATTTTAATTCAGACTATTTAATTAATAACAATTTATATCTTTATAGTATAATATCAAACAACCATGGGTAACATTATTGAAGGACTGAATATAACATTTTCAGAGCTTTTTAGATACATAATAAGCGGATCACATAACGAGCTCTCATCGGTAATTTTTCATGCTGTAATTCTACTTATTATTCTTATACTTCAGAACAAAATCAGGACAACAGTTGACACGCACGATTTTGCAAAAGAACGATATTTTCTATTTATAATTGATCTTTTATTTCCTCTCATTTTTCTTGCTTTTGTTTTGTATATAGCACCTGAAGTATTAAGCGACAAAGTAAGCCAGATTTTGTTTAATGCTATTGGGCAGCTTTATTTTGCATTCTTTTTTATAAGAAACTTAATAAAGCTTAAATCATTTGAATATATACCCTGGGGTGTACTTATCTATGTACTGTCGATTATCAGTGTGTTTGCATATTTGGTGCTTAATCTGAATGCAAGCTTTTCAAACAACGCTGAAACTAATGAATTCTTTTTAATTGTATTAAAGATCTCATTGATGCTTCTCTTTTATACATTTTTTTATAGAAGTACTGGTAATTTAACAGGTTATATATCTGATAAACGTATTTTAGCGCAGAGGCTTGTTGAAAACCTGATCCCTTTTATTTCTGTATTGTTTCTTATCGTATCTGTACTCTGGCTACTCGAGATTATTCATATTTCATCAAACATATTCAGGGGGCTAGTGCTTTGTATAATTATTATTTTAGTCTATGCATTCCTTAGGGCCTACTCCACAGCACAGCTTGCAACAAAAATTTTCAGTCAGTCCGAGTCATACCTAGAGCTTCTTAGTAAATTACAGCTGCTCCTTAAGCTGCTGCTTGTGTACGGATTGTATAAGATATTTCTAACTTTCTTCAATTTTGGATATTTTGTACACTATCTGCAGTCTCTGTTTATATTGAAAACCGATCTTGTTAAGATTTCTTTTTTCTCTGCCATATCATCAGTATTTTTGTTTCTTGTCCTTTTTTCTCTCATAGGAGTGTTTAAAAACATCGCGTTTCTTTCCTACAATAAAAGAGGAAAAGAGATCGAGGCGGGAACGACACGGGCAATTATTTCAAACCTGGGACTTTTATTGGTGATTATTATTTCACTCTCTCAACTTGGGCTTAACTGGAAAGTGCTTATCCCCTTTGCGGGTGCTCTTGGAATCGGAATCGGTTTTGGTCTGCAGACAATAATGAACAATTACATCAGCGGATTTATTTTACTATTTAGCAAGAAACTAAAAGTAGGGGATGTGATAGAGATAGAGGGTAATGCCGGGAGGGCAATTGGCAATACACTTGAGACCATATACGGCAGGGTCGAGAGCATTGATGTACTTAGTGCTGTTGTGAAGACTACTGACAACATAGAAATAGTTATTCCTAACTCACAATTTATTGAAGGGCAGATAGTAAATTACTCACTTTCTGATAGTGATATAAGACTCAGGATCCCGTTTGGAGTATCATACGCATCCGATCCAAACCAGATAAAGGAAATTTTATTGAAAGTGAGCAAGGACCATCCTTCTATCCTTTCGAGTCCTGCACCAAATGTTTGGTTTAAAGAAATGGGTGATAGCGCACTTGTTTTTAATTTACTCTGCTGGATAAACATCAGGATGCTTTGGAGAATAAATCCTCTTATAAGTGAGATATATTTTAAGGGATGGTATGAGCTTAAGGAAGCAGGGGTAGAAATTCCGTTTCCGCAGCGGGATTTGTGGCTTAAGAATAAGATAAAGGTAGAAATAGAAAAATAGAAGCTGTATATTTTATAGATTGTATTTCTCATATAGCAACCTGGATAAATGAAAAAGCTTAAGATTATTATAAGTATTGTTATAAGCTACTGGCTTCTGTGCCCACTTCATTCTTCAGCAAGCGATGTACTAAATCTCACTAAAGAACAGAAGGCCTGGATATCCTCAAATCCAACCATAATTGTAGGTAACGAAATTGACTGGCCTCCGTTTGATTATGCCGAGGATGGATTAGCAAAGGGATATTCTGTTGACCTTATGCGACTTATTGCTAAAAAGGCTGGGTTAGGTATCGAGTTTGTAAATGGTTACACATGGCAGCAGTTAATGCAAAAATTTAAGGCAGGCGAGATTGATGTCATGCCAGCTATATATTTAACTTAACAAAGGAAGGAATTTATAAATTTTAGTAGTAGCTATTATTCCCAGCCGTCTGTAATAGTGGTAAATAAAAATAGTAAGTATATAAGTGACCTTGAACAATTATCCGGTAAAAAAGTTGCAGGTGTTAATGGGTTTTCAATAACAAAAACATTAATGGAGAACTATCCGAATATAGAAATTATACCGGTAACAAGTACTGTAGACGGTATAAAGGCTGTTTCGGTAGGTAAAGCTGAAGCATTTATAGATAGCATTGGTTTTGTATCATATATATTAGAAAATAATTTTGTACCTAATGTCAAAATCATTACAGATGCTGATTTAAAAGAGGTATCAAACCCTGCGCTTCACATAGGTGTTTCCAAAAAAAATGGAATATTAAGAGATATCATTGATCTGGCTTTTAAATCAATAAGCAGTGAAGAGGAAAAACTTCTTCATGACAGATGGCTTACTTCAAGTCTAATTGAAAAGGATGCTATTCTTAAAAAAAGTGAACTCAATCTCACTAAAAAACAGAAGAAGTGGCTTAAAGAACACCCGGTTATTAGACTGGCTCCCGATATCAACTGGCCTCCATTTGAATGGGTAGATGAAAATAATGAGTATAAGGGCCTTGCTTCGGATTACATGAGACTTATTGAGGAGAAGCTTGGAATAGAGTTTTATGTAGAGAAAGATAAACTGTGGCCGCAGGTAGTGGAAGATGTAAAAGATAAGAGGCTTGATATATTTCCATGCGTGGCAAGTAATCCGCAAAGGGAAAAATATTTGAACTTTACACGCCCATATCTATCGTTTCCAATGGTAATAACGACTCTTGATACAAGCGGATATATAGACGGGGTTAATAGATTAAAACATATGAGTGTGGGTGTCGTGGAGGGATATGCTACACATGAGTATTTTGAAGCAAACCATCCGGATATTAATGTCAAAACTTATAAGTCTGCAACCGATGGACTGAAGGATTTATCAAAGGGTAAAATAGATGCGTTTGTGGGGAATTTGGCAACTACATCATATCTTATACCTAAAATAGGCCTTACTAATCTTAAGATCTCGGGTGAAATGCCTATCCGATACGATTTGGGGGTAGGTATAAGAAAGGACTGGCCGGAGTTAGCTGCTATTATGCAGCAGGCTTTTGATTCTATTACCGATGAACAAAAAAACGAGATTCATAACAGGTGGATAGGGGTACGCTATGAATACGGGTTTGATTACAGTCTATTTTGGAAAATCCTTGGAGTATTTGTGTTAGTTCTGGGTGTTTTATATTTTTATAACCGTAAACTTGCAGAAGAAGTAGGCAGGCGTAAATTTGCCGAGCAGGAGCTAAAACATATGAATAAGGAACTGCTCGAAGCCAGAGATGTTGCCCAAAGTGCCAATATGGCAAAAACTGATTTTTTATCGAGAATGAGTCATGAACTCCGCACACCACTCACAGCTATAATTGGCTTTGCCGAGTTATTCAGTAAAGACAACAATCTGGATGAAGAACATAAAAAAGATGCTTATATTATTCACAGTGCCGGCCAGCATCTGCTTAATATCATTAATGATCTGCTGGATCTTTCTAAAATAGAATCAGACAACATTGAAATCGAAATGAAGGACATAAGTTTGAACAAGATAGTAAACGAGTGTTTTAACCTGATAAAACCCCTTGCAGCAGAACATGATATTCAGGTAATCAATAACGTTACTACAAATTCAGCTCATATGATATATGCCGACTATACACGTACAAAACAGGTGTTAATTAATCTGCTCTCAAACGCTGTTAAATATAACAAGAGTGGAGGCACAATAACTATTAGCCATGAAATTGTTGATGATCGGATACGTATAAAAGTTATAGATACCGGAAAAGGACTTATTAAACAGCAGATAGAAAAACTATTTAACCCGTTTGATCGTGCGGGGGCAGAAGATAGTCAAATAAAGGGTACAGGTATTGGACTTGTGATAAGCAAGAGGCTTATAGAAAGGATGGGAGGTTCTATAGGAGTTGAGAGTGAGCCGGGGCAGGGTTCTACATTCTGGATTGATCTCAATCTAAGTCAGTCTGAAACACCATCTGTTATTAAAGAAAATCCTATTGATATTGTAAAAAAATCTACAACTAACGGGGCAAAAACAATTCTATATATAGAAGATATAGAGCCTAACATCAGGTTGGTGTCTCATATACTAAAAAAACATACTAATCATAATCTTATAACAGCATCTAGTGCTAAAATTGGATTAGAGATGGCGAATGTAGATAATCCAGACCTTATTCTTCTAGATATAGGTCTTCCTGAAATGGATGGATATGAGGTCTTGAAACATTTGATGGATAATGAAAAAACCCAACACATACCAGTAGTAGCACTAAGTGCCAACGCAATGAAAGTTAATGTGCAAAGAGCCTTGGATGAGGGTTTTAAGGATTATCTTACTAAACCCATTGAAGTAAAAAATCTTCTTACATGTATAAACAATATATAATCATAAGCAATGACGAATGTAACTGTTGCATACGGGTTATAATTCTAGAAATTTTCTTATTAAGCAAAAAAATACGATAGGTGTTTATATGAATCTTAATAAGAGGGTTGGTATAACATTTCAATAATGTGACCAATGATTTTAATAATAGGTTAAGCCTGGGATGGAAAAATAATTTCACATTTAATTATTATTGGTGTAACCTAAAATTGCTGTGGGTAAATTTCTCGTATTATTCCTTATTGTATATTTGTGTATGCATTTTTATAAAAGATGGAAATATAAGAAGGATAACTCCATAGGAAAGATAAGATATTATGAGAATGAACTTGCAAAAAAAGATTATGATGAGGGATCTATTATTGAAATAGACAGTGATGAAGATGATTCCCAACCCCCTAAATATCTGCACTGAGTGTTTTTAACTTAAGTCCCCAATCTGCTTTTCACTTCCATACAGACCAATATACATATATGCAGATTTCATCTCGGGCTTTTGAAAAAGCACAATTCCAATTATGCCGCCTGATCCAAGCAGCATTGAGAAGGCGCCTCCTATTATAATCAGCATTCTTTTTAATTTCATCCAGAGGGTTGTCATTTACCTTAACAAAGGATAATTAATTATACAACTTTAACCTGACACTTAGGATAAAATAAATTAGGTATATTGATGTAGCTCAATGTCTGGTAAAGCTATTGTCATCCAGGTTAAATTCTACAGAGTCCTTTCGCACTATTTCAATTTCGTCATTGTTTTGCTCTAAGAACAAGTAGTCCTTTTCAAAAAGTGAGTCAGAAAATCTCGTAATATTTTCTTCAGTAGTTTTAATAGTTACTTTTGATAGAGTGTCATTATCTCTAATTTCCAGAGGTCTTATTGTGTAAGGGTTTTTTTTGCCCGGGAATTGTTTGAGGATAAAAGAATTAAGCTTGGTTACAAACTCAATATGACTTTCTTTGGGTATGGAAACAATAAAATAGTATATCTTTTCATTCATATCTATTTAATGTTATTTGGGCATATAGAGTATGGAATTTAACTAAATATCAGGATATTTTGAAACTCAGTTTGCAGGAAGGGTGAAATTGAATTTACTTCCCGAGCCAACCTCGCTTTGTACACTAACCGTTCCACCAAGTTTATGGATTATTCTGTAAACAATAGAAAGTCCCAGACCATGTCCTTTCTTACGGTACTGATCATAAGGCATAAACCTTGTAAATAATCCTTTTTGATCTTCAGCGGATATTCCGTTACCGTTGTCTTTTATCCAAAACTCGATGTCGCCGTTTGAAAGCCCTGTTGATCCAATTTCAATTATTGGAGGTTGGCCCCCGGATTTTATTGCATTGCTAAGATAGTTTACCCAAACTTCTTCAATCCAGGGTGCATAGCCAAGAGCTCCTGGCCACGAATCTGGCGTTTTAAGTTCAGCATTAAATTCCTTGAGCATAAAATCCACGCGTTTTTTGGCTTCTTCGACTATTTCTGCCATATCGAGATTCTCTTTTTGCACATCTGTATCACGTACTTCGGCCAGATATAACATCTCATCTATTACACTGGACATTTTGAATGAATAGTCTGTTATTTTTTGCAGGCTATCACCAAGCTCCTTTTCAGAAACAAGCGGGAAATCATCTTCCAATATCTTGGAATAGCTAATTATAATAGAAAGTAAATTTTTAAGATCGTGTGCTACTGTATGATCGTAGGATGAGAGCTCTTCATTTCTTAGTCTGAGCTCAGTTGTTCTTTCTTCTACCTTCTGTTCGAGCTCAGCGGCTGTGTCCAGAACCGATTCATATAGTCTTGCATTATCTATAGCAATTGACGCATGTGCTGCAAGTGCAGTTAAAGTATCTATATCATCTTCAACGAAAACATCATCTCCTCTTTTATTTACAGCTTCTAAAACACCAATGCATTTTTCATTAATAATCAGTGGCACTCCCAGTAAGCTTTTTGATTCGAAGCCAAGGATTTTATCAATCTTATCAAAAAAACGTCTATTAGACTTCACATCATGCACTATTTGAGGTTTACTTGTTAAGTATATCTGCCCCGCAATAGATTCATTTAACGGGACCGGAACATCGGAAATAAGATTTAATGCCTTTATAGTTGTAGCTTTAAAACGAAGATCATCGGTATTCTCATCTACAAGAAATATTGATGTGCCTGCACAGTCTATTACCTCAGCGGCTGTTGTAACTATTTCTTTTAAGAGCGGATCGAGTCTTAGAGAAGAGCTTAGCTTACAGCTAATTTCCCTTATTTTCTCTAACTTTTCTACTCTTTTTGTTAGAGAAGCTATTTCATTATTAAGAGATTGAGAAGTGCTATTAATATCATTCATAAATAATCAAATTATATTATATATAAATTTACTTATTCTCTCTATTCTCCTTCATATAGTTAATTTTATGATCAGAATCATAAAATTTCAGGTGCTCTTAATAAGTAAGACTTTAAAACCAATCTTTCTATCTAGAGATTGTATGATAAAACAATAAATATTGCAATTAATAATGTATATTAATAATTTTTAAGTATCTTTAGAGTGAATTAGAAAGGATTTGGTTATAATTAAGACTTTGGTACTGATTTCTATTCAAAAATTATTGTTTTCTTTCCTCTTACCAATATTCGGTCTTCAAAATGAAAATGCAGAGCACGTGCAAGAACCATTCTTTCAAGATCCCTTCCTTTGCGTTTTAAGTCTTCTATTGAATCTTTATGAGAAATTCGAATGATGTCCTGTTCTATTATAGGCCCCTCATCCAGGTTTTCAGTAGCAAAGTGACTGGTTGCCCCTATTATTTTCACTCCTCTTTCAAACGCCTGCTTGTATGGGTTTCCTCCTATAAAAGCCGGAAGAAATGAGTGATGAATATTTATGATCTGGTTTGGATACTCATCAATGAGCACAGGTGATAGGATCTGCATATACCTTGCCATTACTATAGTGTCTATGTTGCTTTCTCTTAATAGATCCAGTTCTTTTTGTTCCTGAACCTGTTTTGATTCCTTAGATATTTCAAACAAATGATATGGGATTGAATAGTGATCTGCCAGCGGAGCAAGGTCTGGATGGTTTGAAATTATAAGGGGTATTTCGATATCGTATTCACCAGTGCTGTGCCTCCAAAGAATTTCCTGAAGACAGTGGTCATATTTTGATACAAATATTGCTACTCTCTTCTTCTTATCCTTAAAATTTATTTTCCATTGTGCATTAAACTGATCTACAATGGGCTTAAATTTTTCGTTCAGATCTGATGGGGAAATAGAACTACCATCCATTTCCCATTCAATCCTGATAGAAAAAAACTTTTCATCTATTTCAACATGTTCAACCAGATCGAGTATGTTTCCCCCTATCTCAAAGATAAAATGTGAGATTTTTGAAACAAGGCCCGGTTTGTCAGGGCAGGAAAAAAGCAAAATTGCTGAGAGTTTATTATTAGTCATATATTATATTGAGCTATTATGTTCTGAAGACATATTATATACAACAAATGAGAAAGTTGTTACTTCACGTTTTTCTCTGCACGGCTTCAGGTAGATTGAATACACGGCTCATCTCTTTTTCCTCAAACATATCAGGATAATTAATATATTCTAAAAGCATATCGGTTGTATCAAAACCCCAAAAAAGCTGCCCGTTTATAATTGTTGTAGGTACTCCAAAAATACCCAGATTCACTGCTTGTTCTGTATTTGTACGCAGTTGTTCTTTTACTTGAGGCTGCTTTATCATATCTTCTGGATTTTCTACTCCAAGCTCTTTTGCTAATTTATCCCATGCCTCCTCATCTTCTAAAGATTGTCCATTGACCCAAATATAATTAAAAATCTTAGTGATCGCATCAATATTATTATCCAATGCTATACTAAGCCTGAGAGCTTTTAGAGGATTGAAAGGATGGGCCGGGGGCATTTTGAAAGGGATATTATTTTTTCTGGCAAGCCAGACTATATGACGATAAGTGAGCTTTCGCTTAGCAGGTATCTCGGCGGGTCCTTTGTGTTCATGATGTTTTAGGAGGCCTGCAAACAGCACGGGTTTATAATTGATATTAATATTATCCGGTATTCTATGCAGCTGAGTAAACTGCAGGTAGACAAACGGGGATATGAAATCGAAATACCAATCAAGCTGTGTCATTGTTTGTTAACCTTTATTATCCAGAGGTTTGGATGATACAATAATGCCATTATTATCGGCATAAAGATATTCGCCTGGATTAAAAGTTACACCACCAAATGTTACAGAGATGTTTAATTCACCTATCCCCTTTTTTTCTGTTTTAAGAGGTACAGTGTTTAAAGCCTTTACACCCAGGTCCATTTCAGAGATTGCATCCACATCTCTAATGCAGCCATAAATAATAAATCCTTCCCAGCCGTTTTTTACCGCATCTGCAGCAATAAGGTCTCCAAGCAGCGCTCTTCTAAGTGATCCGCCACCATCTACAACCATAACTTTTCCATTACCATTAGTACCTGCAGTTTGTTTTACCACTGAATTATCTTCATGACACTTAATAGTAACTATCTGTCCGCCGAATGAAGATTTGCCGCCGTAGCTGTTAAAGATCGGCTCCACTACTCTTACAAGATCAGTATATTCGTCACAAAGATCGGGAGTTTGGTATTTCATAGTCAATTTTATTTTACTCCAATTTGTTTTACTTTTAATAATCTTTTTTGATAGCGGCTTTGAACTAAATCAGTCAGCACTAATACGGTAATTACAAAATAAAATGTTGTCTTGCTCATAGGAGTTATTGCCTGACCCATTATGGTCAAATGAGCTAAATGGCCGCCTTCAGTAAGAAGCATAATTCCCACAACGAATAAAATGAATAGTCCCAGCACTTCGTACATCCTGTTTCTTTCCAAAAATTCCGCCACACTATCGGAAAGCCAGATCATAAGCGCCCCGCCGATGATGATAGCTGTTGCCATTACCCAGAATACCTTAGTAAGAGCCATTGCACTTAAGATGGAGTCGAATGAAAATACAAGGTTCATAGAGACTATCCAGAATATAATCATAGAAACCGAGCTTTTTTCCTTCTCTTCTTTTCCAAGATCCTCAAGCCCTATCATATGAAAAATTTCCTGTATAGATGTGTAGATAATAAACACTCCACCAAGAAGAACTATTATACTGTGCAGATTAAATGTTCCTTCTATAATGCTTGTATGAATTCCAAAAAGAGGATCCTGGAAATATTGTATAAGCTTTAATAACAGAAGAAGAAGCACTATTCTAAGAACTACAGCAATTCCAATCCCAAGCCTGCGTACCATTGCCTGCTTCTCAGCCGGAGCACGTTTTGATTCCAGTGAGATATATAAAAGGTTATCAAAGCCAAGTACAGCCTGAAGTAAAATCAGCAGACCAAGTGATACAATGTTGTCGAGGTTGAGTATTTGTTCCATATATAATTTAATAAACTATATACTCATTTTATTAGTGCCTATGTCTAAAATTTTATAATACAGAACAGATTATATTGCAAATATTTATTAGTTAAGTAATCACAAAAGGGATTGTGAAAAATATAAAAGGGGACTAAACCTTAAAATAAGGTTGTTACTCAGATTCTTCTACAAAATCCAGTGCTGCGGAGTTTAGGCAGTATCTAAGGCCGGTTGGAGCAGGGCCGTCGTTAAAAACATGACCAAGGTGCTCACCGCACTTGCTTGAAACAACTTCCCACCTTGTCATTCCAAAAGAGGTATCTTTTATAAGCTTGATTGAATCTTCTGAAATAGGCTGATAGAAACTTGGCCACCCTGTGCCTGATTCATATTTATGATCTGAATGGAATACAGGCTGCTTACATGCAGCTGAGACATAGACACCTTTTTTCTTGTTGTTTAGTAAATCTCCTGTAAAAGGTCTTTCGGTGCCTTTTTCCCAGATAACATGATATTCAAGTTTTGTAAGTTTTTTCTTCCAGTCTTCCTTAGTAAGTCCGGTTCTCTCAAGTACTTCATTTTCAGACATCTGGTCTGCATTGGAGGATATATTTATTACTAAAAGTGCTGTAAGAAATATTAATAAAGTTGCTATGATTAATTTATTCATTTTTCATACCCTAAACTATTAGATTAGCAGATAATAAAAAGGATACATATTATATGATTTATCTTGATGGAAGTGTGTGAACTTTTCCTTTAAGTTCAAAATGGGCGAAAAACTGTCCGAAAACTAAGTTACTTAATTCTATAAGCCTGTCTATATGTTTTGGTGTTTGCTCATGGATATTTTCAGGAATTATTTCTCCATTTGTATTCTTAATTTCTATTTTATGTGCAGGTACATTAAGCCACCTTTCTATAAGATTTGTATCAACTTCCAGATGAAACTGAAACCCATATGCATTCTCACCGTATTTGAATGCCTGATTTTTACATAGCTTGGAAGATGCGAGATGAACTGCACCCTTGGGTATTTCAAATGTATCACCATGCCACTGAAAAATTTTTTCAGTACCTGCAAAATGAGAAATCAGATCGTCCTTCTTTCCATTAGATGTTGGTGTTACGTCATACCACCCGATCTCCGGCTTCTTATTTTTATTCACTTTTGCCCCAAGCGCTTTTGCAAGAAGCTGTGCACCGAGGCAGATTCCAAGCACAGGTTTTCGTTCATCTATTGCCTTCCTTATAACATCTATTTCTGTTAATAAGTTTGGATATTCATCGGTCTGATCAACATTCATTGGACCTCCCAGGACTATCAGGCCGTCATAATTGTCGATATTAGGAATTGCATCCGGGTGTCTTTCGAAGTTCACATATTTAATCCTGAACCCCGCATTTCTTAGAAGTGGATCTAGTGTACCAAGAATTTCGTAGGCTACATGCCTGAATACTAAAAGCTTACTCATAATTCCAATTCATTTTACCATCAAAATATAGAATTTGTGACAGAATAATAAATAAAAAATAGATAATACTTTAGTTTAATAATAATTCCTATCCAAGCATAAATATTTAGTATTAAATACAATTAATACTTTAGTATTGCTTTTTTTATAAAGTGGGTTTATCATTTGTTATCTTAATTTAGTTGTGAGGATGATGATATGCCGCCAAATAATGATAAAGGCAACAAGGGTGGAAAGGGTAAAAACTCAGGAGATTCTGGGGTACCCACATCTGTTGTTGCTCTAAACAAAATGGGTTTTGGACCCAGGCCCGGTGATATAGCCGATTTTGAGGCACTTAGTAAAAGTGAGAAGAAACGGCTTGATAATTATATCGATCAACAGACTGACCCCAGCTCGATAGACGATACAGAGCTAGATACAATAATAAGCGATTATCAATCTGCGGGGTATTTTACTACCATCAATAAAACAAGGACTCAACTCTGGCAGGAGCATGTAAAATCGAGTATGGGTTCTGATCAAGTAAAACCTGTAAGAGAACTTGAACTACTAACTCTTATAAGGGCTACACACAGCAAGAAACAGCTTGTAGAAGTGCTTGCTGATTTCTGGCATTCACACTTCAGTATATATTTTGGTGGAAGCCCGGAACGTTCGATGTCTATTCATTATGACAGAGATGTAATAAGACCGCATGTACTCGGAAATTACAGAGATATGCTGGAAGCTGTAAGCCAGAGCACAAGCATGCTCTACTATTTAGATAACTATAATAACAGGGCTTCAGGGCCTAATGAGAACTGGTCGAGAGAACTACTCGAGCTTATGGCAATGGGTACGGATAACTACTTCGGATCAATTCCACCCGAGGATGTACCGGGATATCCAAATTCACTCGGCTATGTAGAAAACGACGTGATTGAGGTCACAAGGTGTTTTACAGGCTGGACTGTTGCAAATAATACAAGTAGAGGACAAACAGGGGAATTTTATTATCAGGAAAGCTGGCATGATACGGATGCCAAGCTTGTTCTTGGTCAGCAGATACCTGCAGGGCAAGGACCGCTTCAGGACGGACTGGATGTGATCAATATTTTGGCACATCATGAAAAAGTGGCGGAGTATATCGTATTTAAGCTTTGCAGAAGGTTTATATCAGACAGTCCTCCCGCAGATGTAGTTGCGGCAGCAGCAAACACATTTTTAAGTAATGCAGACAGTCCGCAGCAATTAAAGCTTGTTATGGAAACAATTTTAAAACACAGTGCATTCAAATCTTCATATGGTGGCAAGTTTAAAAGAGGATTTGAATTTACAGCTAGTTCCTTAAGGACTTTAGGTGCTGATTTTTCGGTTCTTATAGATGAATCGTGGCTCAATTCTTTTATAAATAGATACAGACTCATTGGTCAGCATCTGTTTCACTGGAAACCGCCAAACGGATGGCCTGATGTTGCAGGGGCTTGGCAGAATTCTAATTCATATGTGATGAGGTGGAGGCTTGCAAATTGGTTTATAGACAGAAAGATCGGTGACACACTTGCAATTGATGTTATAGGGCAGGCTCCCCAGACTGAGCAGAGTGCAACAGAGATAGTTGATTTCTGGCTGGCTGAGTTAATCGGGTACACAGGTATTGCCGAGGCAGACAGGACAGAGATGATTAATTTTATGGCAGATGGTGGTGACCCTGATGTACTGCTCGATTTTCCAGGGAATAACTCAATCAGAGACAGAGTTAGGTCATTAATTGCCCTTATTCAGATGTCACCAGAATTTCAGATGAAATAATAAAAGCAAAGTTGTGGGAGGATATTAAAAATGGCTGATTTTTCAAGACGACAGTTTTTAGTTGGGTGTTCGGCGGCAATAGCTGCTATGGCTGGTTCGAGGTTAACATCGGTAGTTATGGGTGATCCGCTAGCAGAGCCTGATCAGGAAATAATGCTTACTATATTTATTAGAGGTGGTTGGGATGCACTCAATATAATGCCGCCGTTTGACGGAGCAGACAGGGGTTTTTATGAAGCAGCAAGAAGTACTATTCAGGTACCTGCTGATTCTACTTATCAATTAGGAACTAATAATTTTTTCTTTCACCCATCGGCTGCTAGACTCCATGAGCTTTACAACGCAGGTTATTTAGCGGCAGTTCAGGCAACCGGTATTCTTAATTTAACTAATAGGAGCCATTTTGATTCCATGAGCTTTATGGAGCTTGGCACACCGGGTTCAAAAGTAGGTACATCGGGCTGGCTTGCAAGGCACCTTGAATCTGCAAACATATTCGCAGGCCCGGAAGAGCAGGCCTCTCTTGCAACAGGAAATTTATCTCCCACTTCCCTTTTAAGCTACTTAGATACTCTTACTATTGCAAATCCTAATAACTTTACCCTTAATATTGGGCCGTCAGCCTGGAGAACAGAGCAGAGACAGGCGCTTACTTCTATATATGGCGGAGAGAGTCAGGTTGAGGTAACGGGAAGTAATGCCATAGCATCGCTTGATATTGTAGCAAACAATCTGCTTGGAAGCTATACACCCGAACCAGGAGTAAATTATCCGGGTGGTGGCTTCGGAAGAGATTTACAGACCATAGCTAGGCTTATTAAAGCTCAGGTTGGCCTCAGATCGGCCACTCTTGATTTTGGCGGATGGGACACTCATAACAACCAGGGACCGGGTGGCGGAGGATATTTCGCAAACCATCTACAGACTTTTTCTGAAGGAATTTATGCGCTTTTTAATGACTTAAATACTTCCACTACTGATTACAGGCAGAGGTTTACCATGGCAATAATGAGTGAATTTGGCAGGACTTTTAATGAAAATGATTCACTTGGAACTGATCATGGTAAAGGAAATGCAATGTTTGTTCTAGGCGGCTGTGTAAACGGCGGCCAGTTATATGGATCATGGCCGGGGCTTAGCGGTGAGCAGCTGCATCAAGGCAGGGAAGTAGATGTAATGACTGACTACAGACAGGTTCTAAGCGAGATACTTATAAGAAGATTTGCAAATCCTAATCTCAGCACTGTATTTCCGGGTTACAGCGGATACACTCCACTTGGAGTAGTAATGGGAGACGATATTACACCTACTTAATTAGTTATATTAAAAGATTATTCAAAATAATTTATTTTGGTAGTGTAATTTTAAACTCAGTAAACTTTCCTTCCTCGGTCTCAAAGGAAAGAGTACCACCATGCTCCTGGACTATAATGTCATAGGAGATCGATAGTCCAAGACCTGTGCCTTCACCTGAGGGTTTGGTAGTAAAAAATGGTGTGAATAATTTATCTTGTACTTCTACTGGAATACCATCAGCATTATCTTTAATTCTTATCTCAACTTCATTTTCGAGATTATTTGAGCTTATTCTAACCTCTGGAGAGTAGTCACTGCCCCTCATTTTATACTTTTTACTGGTCTCATAAAATGCATTAGTAAGAATATTTAATAGAACTCTGCTAATATCCTGAGGCACAATGCTTAGTTTTTCTATCGAAGTATCAAAGTCCTTATTAATTGAGACATTAAAAGTGTCGTCCTGTGCCCTCATTCCATGGTAAGCAAGGTTTATATCATCATCCAACAGAGTGTTGATATCTGTAAGCTGCTTATCCCCTTTTTTGTCTCTTGAGTGCTGGAGCATTGTGTGCACTATTCTGTCTGCACGTTTTCCATGCTCATTGATTTTCTTAGAATTACTCTGCAGGTTTTCAATGATATCGGTTATATCCAGATAAGTTTCTTTAGAAATATTATCCTTTTCCTTATCCAAAGCTTCATTTAATTCTTCAGTAAGTTCCAACGCTATTTCAGAAAAGTTATTAACAAAATTGAGAGGGTTCTTTATCTCATGAGCAATACCAGCTGTGAGTGTACCAAGGGATGCAAGCTTTTCCTGTGTTATAAGTTCCTTCTGAATGCTTTTGATTTTTTCTAAATTTTCTTCGAGCTGGCCAATTAAATTTTGTCTTTCTTCAGCAAGTCTTGCATTGCTAATTGCGTCTTCTATTTGTGAAACCACTATTTTGAACAGTTCCTGCTCACCGCTTTCAAATGCATATTTATTTTTAGAACTTACACTGAGCGCACCTATAATCTCTTCTTTGTCTCTTAGAGGTATGCAAAGAAAACTGTTTATATTGAGCCTTTCGCTGGTCTTGCCAATAACCTCTTCTTTTGTTGCATCAGGAGAGTAACGAGTTACCCCTGCTGCAATGGTTTTCCACATATAGCCGTTGGGGTACGGAATGATTTTTGCTTTTTCTAACAGCCAGTCCGGAAGGCCGCTGTGTGCTTTGAGTATTAAACAATTGTCTTCAATTATATAGATGCTTATTAAATGTAAATAATGTAGATTCTCAGAAAGTGACTGTACTGTTCTTTCGAGTACTTCACCCAGGCTGATAGACTGATGAACATTTGTGGAAATAGAGTTAATAATAGATACAAACCTGTTTTTTCTCTCAACCTCACTAATGTTTTCCTTTAGCACCAGTTCAGTTTTCTTTCTCTTGGTTATATCGGTGCCATAAAGATGCACAAAACCATATTCCGGTATGGGTCTAATGTTGAACTGATAATATTTAGAATTTATTTCAAACTCTAATTGGTCTGATTTATTTTCTTTAATAAGCTTTTGAAAGATGCCTTTTGTGGTTCCAGGGCATAACTCAAACCATGATAGGCCTTCTATCTCGTCCTTTTTAAAAAGCTTTTTAGAACCTTCATTTGCCACAAGAACATTTCCCTTTGAATCGAGCCTAAGTACGGGCTCGGGGTTTACCTGTGCAAATAGATAGGATTTGTCAGAATCGACATTATTCATAAGAATTAGAATATATTAAAATATGTGAATAAAGAAAAATTAAGATATGAAAATACAGATATTACTTCATATACTGTACACATAAGGCAGTTATATCATCAGACTGTGTGGTACCCGTTGAATATGAATAAACCTCTTCTACAGTTTTATTAACAAGATCGGTAATCGAGTCTTGTTTATGGTCATTTAAGAACTTTTCCAGCCGCTCGTCAGTGAAAAAGAAGTCATCAGAGTCGGTAGCTTCTGTTACTCCGTCAGTGTATAGAAAAATCTTATCACCCGGGCTTAAATTATAAGATTTACTGCTGTAAAGATTTTCTTCATCCATAAATGCAAGCGCTACGCCGTTTGTATTTTCGATGCTTAAGACCTCTCCTGAACTTTTTATAATGTATGGCAGATTATGTCCACCATTACAGTAAATTACCTCTCCGGTAAATGTATTGAGAACTCCTGCAAAAACTGTTACAAACATACTGGATTCATTATCCAGGCTCAGTAGCTTATTAACCTCTGCAAGGCATACATCAGGGGGAATTCCTCTCATAGCCGTTGCCTTTATAAGTGTTCTGCTCATGGCCATAAAAAGTGCTGCAGGTACGCCCTTTCCAGATACATCACCTATTAAAAAATAAAGATGATATGGATCAATCAGAAAAAAATCATAAAAGTCTCCACCTACATTTTTTGCGGGATACATTTTGGCAAATATATCAAATTCATTCCTATCCGGATATGGAGGAAAAACTCTAGGAACCATTGAGGACTGTATCTGATAAGCGATATTCAGCTCATCCTGGATTTTCGTTAATTTTTGGCGGTTGTCCTCAGCTTCTTTAAGACCGGATACTTCCTGAATAGTTTTATCAATTGTAATTTCGAGATCTTCAAAATTGATGGGTTTAGTAATGAAATCAAATGCACCAAAGTTAAGCGCTTTTCTTATATTACCCATATCCCCGTAGGCAGACACGATTACCGATCTCAGTGTGGGGTATTGTTCTGTGAGCTTGGAAACAAGAGTAAGACCGTCCATCTCCGGCATATTAATGTCTGTAAGTACAATATCTATTTCCTTGTCTTCTTGTATTCTATTTAGAGCCTCAAGGCCGTTGTTAGCAAATGTGAAGTTGAATTCGTTGTTCTTAACCTTTTTCCTAAACTTCTGTTTAATAAGAAGCTCAAGATCAGGCTCGTCATCAACTACTAAAATATTTGCAGGAAGTCCATTCTCGGTCATTTGGTTTGTCTGGCACATAATTGTATTATCTTATAGTATCAAAGTGCTAATTTTTTTGCAAGGTTATTATCAATTGAAGCATTAATAAGGAGACTAAAATGGATGTGTTTGAATGTGTTAGTACACTAAGCTCAGTAAGGAATTTTATTGATAAACAGGTTTCAGATGAAGTAATCATGAAAGTTATGGAATCAGCAAGACTTGCACCAAGCGCCCATAATGATCAGCCATGGGAGTTTATTTTAGTAAAGGATAAGAAGGTTTTAAAAAAGCTTGGGGACTACTGCATAAGCGGAAGGTTTGTCTCTCAGGCAGGATTTGCCGTGGTAATTCTCACAGATCAATCCTCTAAATGGTTTCAGATAGATACTACAAGAGCAGCCCAAAATATGGCTCTTACGGCATGGAGCCTTGATCTTGGAACGTGCTGGATTGGCAGGCTTGATACCGGTGGAATAATGTCACTGCTAAATATTCCCAACAGATGGCAGGTTCTGACCGTACTGCCATTTGGCTATTTTAATAAAACTTATGCGAACACAACCAAATTCAGAAAATCCCCACAGGAGGTTTTTCATTTGGATGGGTATGGGAATAAACTATCATGATAATAAACAATTGATTAATATTGGCAAACTTTGTATAATTTATGTCATAAATTAATATTTTGGGGCTTAAATATGGCTACATTAAATATTTCATTAACAGATTCTATGAGGAAATGGATTGATGAACAGGTAAAAAGTGGTGAATACGCAAACGCAAGTGATTATATGCGTGATTTAATAAGGCATGACCAACGCGAGCATGAAGTAATCAGGCTTGCACTTATTGAAGGGGAACGAAGTGGAATTAGTAATAGAAAAGTTTCAGACATAGTTGCAGCAACTAAAGGTTCTCTAAAGAATGGCTGACTATGAGCTTTCAGGAAAGGCTGATCAGGACCTAACTGAAATTTATATTTATTCCTACAACAATTTTGGAGAATCGAAAGCGGATTCTTATTTCCTGGGATTAGAACAAAGTTTAATTAAGCTAGCTGACAAACCTAATTTAGGAAGAAAGATCGATTATATAAAACAAGGATATTTTCGATATGAATATGTAAGTCACTCAATTATCTATAAACAAAAAGAAGCTGGAATCTTAGTAATGAGAATTCTTCACGGAAGCATGGATATGGAGAGGGATTTATAAATATATATTAAGTTTAATTATAAACCCTAACCACATTATAGAGCGCGTCACGTTCTACGGGTGTATAACCAGCGTTTTTGATCATATTTACCATGAAGTCACGGCTGTGACCAAGCTCTGATGGGGCGCCTGCATCGTGGATGATCTTTTCTCTCATAATTGTACCGTCTGCATCACTGCATCCGTAATGAAGTGCCACCTGAGCGGCTTTTTCTCCAAGAGTGATCCAGTATGCTTTTATGTGAGGGAAGTTATCAAGGTAAAGCCTTGCAAGTGCATGAACCTTCATATCATATGAAGCCGGGAAAAATTTAACATCTTTTTTTAGACCAGTATTATCAGGCTGAAACAACACAGGGATAAATGCAAAAAACCCCGGGGATTCATCTTCAACGTTTCTAAGTCTTTCCAGATGGTCTACAACATGAAATGGTTTTTCAATATGACCGTAAAGAATTGTCGCGTTTGTAGGAATTCCAAGGCTGTGTGCAGTTTTGTGTATTTCTTCCCACCTTGTTGCAATAGTCTTTGGTGCGCAGATCTTCTTTCTTATATCAGGGTGCAGTATTTCTGCTCCTCCACCTGTAAGGGCATCTACTCCTGCTTCTTTTAAGATTTCTAATACCTCTGTTAAGCTCTTGCCGCTTATTTCACAAAACCAGTCTATTTCAACTGCGGTAAAGGCTTTTACATGAGTTTCGGGGTAACTGTCTTTAATTGATTTTACAATTTCTAAATAATGTTTAAATTCCCAATCAGGGTGAAGGCCTCCTACTATATGCACTTCCCTGATCTCTTCATTTAGCATCGAAAGGATCTGTTCAATAGATAGCTCATAGGCATTTGCTGATTTTTTTGTGACTCCAAATGCGCAGAACCTGCATGAAATTGCACAGATGTTTGATGGATTTACATGTCGGTTAACAACAAAGTAAACATTGTCTCCCTCTCTTCTGCGCTTAACATAATCTGCCATCATACCCACAGTGTTAAGATCATCGGTCTCTAAAATTTTGAGTCCTTCATCAAATGAGAGGCGCTCCTCTTTTTCTACCTTATTAAGTATTGGTAACAGTTCTTTATCGCTGCAAAGTTTTTCTATTGTTTCCAGTAATCCTTCCATCTTTTACTCACCTTTTGTTTAATATTTGATGACATCTCTATTACATTGGGATACGAATTTTTATACGTTGCATCAATTCCCATTCTACCGTCATATATCACTGCCGAACCCCTGAGCTCAGTGTGCTCGAATATTACATCAAGATAGGGATCAAATCTAGTGAACATTCCCCAGATAAGTTCGGTCTGGTTATTTAGATCAATATCCTTGCTCTGAAGTATCATTATCCTGACATCTTTGTACCCGGGAGTTTTAAACATTTTTTCCAGAACTTTCTTTGGCTCTTTCTGATCCGTTATTTTTAATACAAGAATACCACCAGGCAAAAGCTTGTAATCCAGAATTTCTTTATGCTTTTCTTTTGGATTAGGAACTGATGTTGGAACTGGAGACTTTTTTCTTCCGCTAGTGTGCGGCTTTCTTACAGCATTTATACCCATCTTGCTTCCGACGTTTAGCTTGCCGCTCGTAAAATCTAAAGTATCCAGCGGTGCCCATGGTATGAGAAGAAAATCTTCTTTAGCGTAGAAATTTTCTCCAATCTCAGTAAGTACTGCGCTAAAGTCAGTCGGGTCTACATCACTAGAGACCATTATCATGCATTTTGTTAAAAGAAGCTGTCCCGTGCCCCAGAGTGCAAGCATGGCTTTTATTCCGTTTTTTGGATATCTCTCATCTACAGAGACAACTAACAGGTTATGAAACCCGGCTTCAGGATAAGCCCACATGCGTTTAACTTCAGGCTGAATAATTTTTATAAGAGGGGAAAACATCTCCCCTGCCGCGATTCCCAGGAATATGTCTTCTTTTGGAGGTTTGCCCACTATAGTTGCCGGAAAAACAGGCAGCAGCCTTCTTGTGATTTCACTGACATTAAATACAGGAAAGTCTGCCTGCATCGAATAGTAGCCAAAATGGTCGCCAAACGGGCCTTCTTCTCTAAGCACTCCCTGAGGTACAGTGCCTTCTATGATAAATTCAGCATTTGCCGGGACTTTTAGATTAACGCTCTTTCCCTGTACCATAGGGATTGGTTTTCCTCTAAGGTAGCTTGCAAAGGCAAGCTCGTCCATGCCGTCAGGAAGCGGGGCGATTGCAGTAAATATCATCTTTGGATCACCGCCAAGTACTACAGCGACATCTAAGTCCTGCCCTAGCTTTGCTGCTTCATGGTAGTGCGCAGCACCGCCTTTATGTGGATGCCAGTGCATACCTGTAGTTTTATCATCATATACCTGCATGCGGTATATGCCCAGATTTCTTCTTTTTGTAACCGGGTCGTTTGTGAGTACTAGACCAAGCGTTATGAACCTTCCGCCGTCTTCAGGCCAGCACTGCATAATAGGAAGCCTGGATAGATTTGGTTGCTCTTCAACCTGCTGTGAAAAACCGCTTCTTAAATTCTTTGTTCTCATAGAAAGAAGATCATAGGCTTTTGGGAGTATTGTAGAAAATGATTTAAACGATGGTGGATTTACTTTTTCAAACAGATAAACAAGCTCTTCTCCTACCTCTCTTGGTTCCCTTCCAAGCGCCAGGTTTACCCTCTCCATAGTTCCAAAGAGGTTAATAGCCATTGGAAATGCGGCACCTTTTACGTTTTCAAATATAAGTGCAGGGCCTCCTTCTTCAATAACCCTTGAGGCAATCTCTGTTATTTCTAAAATCGGGTCTACTTCGGCCGTAATCCTTTTAAGATCACCTATTGCCTCAAGATGATCTATAAACTGCTGTAAGTCATGAAAATTGTGTCTACCCATAATGATATTATTACTGAATCTGAATTTAATTTTTAAGCAAAGAGGTATAACAGAAAAATTCTGATTTTTATAGTTTAGCGACTAATTCAGGTGAAATTTATTCAAGCTCTTCGTACTTCCACCCGCCCTCTGTCTCTACACCCACAACATTTAGTACTTTATCCACATATCCTTCTATAAGCTCACTAATGTTCTCTGCATCGATATAATGCGGCGGGCTTATGGGCATGATTACTGCCCCTTCTCTAGATAACTTTAGCGCATTTTCTAGTGCTATTGAGCTTAGAGGGGTTTCCCTAAGTGCAATTACAAGCCTTCTTCTTTCTTTAAGTGCAACCTGAGCAACTCTGGTAATTAGTGTATCTGCTATGCCGTTTGCAATTTTAGCAAGTGTTGAAACGGAACATGGAATGATTACAAGTGAATCGAAATGGTTGCTGCCTGATGAAAAAGGGGCTGCAAGGTCTGAGTCACTAAAAGTCTTTGTAGCCCAGTTGGAGACTTCTTCTACTTTTAAGCCAAGCTCTTCGTGAAGTACGCGTTTTCCCCACTTGCTGAATATCGCATATTTTTCGTCCGGGCATCTTCTTAAAAAATCGACCCCGTATGCAGCACCTGAAGCTCCTGTAAATCCTATTATCGTTCTCATATCAGGGTAAGTATATCCCACTTAGTACGAAAATAAATACGGAAAAGCCAACTACTATATTTATCTTAAAGAATGCAAGGTCTACATTTTCTGATTTTTTGTGTTCGAGATAGAGAAAAACCCCTGTTATTAAAAGAAATAATAGTGATATGTATGATTTAAAAATTAGCAGGTAAAGAACAAAAATACTAAGAAATGCAAGAATATGCAGTACGGCAGAGATGAGCAGACCTTTATCTTTGCCGTATACAGAAATGATGGAATATATGCCTTTTTCCTTATCAAACTTTTCATCGAGCGTTGCATATATGATATCAAAGCCGGCTACCCAGAAAAGAGTGAACAGGAATAACAACATTGGAGCAGTCAGATTACTGAGCGAACAGGTAACAGCTACCCAGCCTGCAAGGGGAGCAAGGGCAAGCCCAAGCCCGACGCCGAAATGACAAAACGGCGTGAATCTTTTCATAAGGGGATAGATAATAAACACAACAAGAGGTATGGGACTCAGATACAAAACAAGGTCGCAAATGAAATAAGCGGAAATCAGATAAATAACCAGCCCCGATAGTGTTATAACAATAGCTTCGGTAATATTTATCTTTCCTGAGGGAAGCTCCCTATCCTTTGTTCTAGGATTTAGTACATCAATTTTTGCATCGAGTATCCTATTTATGGCAAGTGCTGCGGTTCTAGCTCCTACAGCAGCAATTATAATCAGACATAAGAGCTTTAGGTCAGGAAGACCCCAAACCGCTAAAAAACTCCCGCATAAAATAAGAGGTAGTGAAAAAAGTGAGTGCTCAACTTTTATAAAGTTTCCGTAGTTTTTTAATTTTCCCATGATTTTATCAATTCGGATTTTGTTATTTCGATTTTACCTATAACTCATTATTTTTAAATTAATTAATATAAGTAGTGGAAATCTTTACATTTAGGGTTTGTATTTTAGAATACCAAAATCTAATTAGTATTAGGGATTTGTTATGGAACTGCAGGAACTGAAGGATCAAATCAATAAAAACATTGAAGATGGAAATCTCCATAACATAAAGAGCCTGCTCTCAGAATACCATCCATCTGAAATAGCCGAAATTCTGGACAATATCGATCCCGATATTCATTCAAATATCTTAAGCTCCCTGGATAATGAAACTGCGTCTGAAGTTTTATTGGAGCTTGATGATGAGCACAGACAGGACCTGCTTGAAGACCTGGATAATGAAAGGATTGCCGACATTGTTGAGGAAATGGACTCAGACGATGCGGCAGATGTTATAGCCGATCTTGCCGATGCCGATGTTGCACCGGTGTTGTCCAAACTAGACCCTGAGGAACTTGAAGAAGTAAAGACACTACTTCAGTACCCTGAAGACACTGCCGGTGGTATTATGCAGACCGAGCTTGCCGAGGTTACAGATGATTCTACTGTGAGGGATGCAATAAACTGGATAAGGCTCATAGCAGATGAGATTGATGACCTGCAGGATATATATGTGATTGATGATGCTGAAAAATTGCTGGGGATGGTTTCTCCAAAGAAGCTATTACTATCAAATCCGAGTACAAAATTAAAAAATTTAATGGTGGAGCCAGAGGTTACTGTTACCCCATTAATTGACCAGGAAGAGGTTGCCGAAATATTTGAAAAATACGATATTTTTGCTCTGCCTGTTATAGATGAAACGGGAAAACTGCTGGGCCGAATAACAGCGGACGACATCATAGATGTTATAACAGAAGAGGCTTCAGAGGATATGTATCAGCTTGCCGGTGTGCAGGACCAGATGCATCCTATTTA
>JBFFSH010000013.1:0-45664 GCA_041572575.1 Thermodesulfobacteriota bacterium | reverse complement strand
GCCTGGGGATAACATCAACATGGTTGTGGAGTTAATAACAGAAGTGGCAATGGAAGAGAAGCTGAGGTTTGCAATAAGAGAAGGCGGCAGAACAGTAGGTGCCGGTGTGGTAACTAAAATATTGGAGTAATGATAAAAAATTATTATGAGTCGAGTTCCAAAAATACGAATTAAATTAAAATCATTTGATCATAAGCTTCTTGATAAATCTACTTTAGAGATAGTAGACACGGTTAAAAGAACCGGTGCCAGAATAGCAGGGCCAGTTCCACTACCTACTAGGATTAGCAGGTACTGTGTGCTGAGGTCTCCGCATGTAGATAAAAACTCAAGAGAACATTTTGAAATCAGAACGCATAAGAGGCTTGTAGATATTCTAGAGCCAATGCAGCAAACAGTCGATGCTCTTATGAAACTGGATCTGGCAAGCGGAGTAGAAGTAGAAATTAAATTAACAGGGAATTAACAGGTAATGATAGAAGGTCTAATAGGTAAAAAGAAAGGGATGACCGAGCTGTTCTTGGAAACAGGAGAAGTTATACCCACTACTATAATTGAAGCAGGGCCTTGTTATGTGGTCGATAAAAAGACCGAGAAAAGGGATGGCTATGATTCTGTACAGCTAGGTTTTGCAGAGATAAAGCCGCAAAGGTCCAATAAAGCGATGTCCGGAGTGTTTAAAAAAGCCGGAGTACCGCCGCTTGGTCTGCTAAAAGAATTTAAAGTACTAAATAATGACTCGGATAAATATAATGCCGGAGACGTAGTTTCTGCAGATATATTTGCTGAAGGTGATTACCTTGATGTTACATCAGTAAGTAAGGGTAAAGGCTTTTCAGGTGCTATGAAGAGGCACCGATTTAGTGGTCAGAGAGATTCACATGGCGGTATGGCACACAGAAGAGTGGGTTCAATAGGTCAGGCTTCCTTTCCTGCAAAAGTTTGGAAAGGGCAGAAAATGCCGGGTCATTATGGAGCAAGGAAGTTTACGATTCAGGGTCTTAAGGTAGTAAAAGTAGACATTGAGAATAACCTTGTTCTTGTAAAAGGTTCAGTTCCCGGGCCTAATGGATCACACATATTCTTAAAACACACTGTAAAGGGAAGAGTTTAAGGAATTAGATAAAATGGCAGACGTATTCGATATTAATAAGAAAAAAGTAAATACGATTGACCTGGCAACGACTGTGTTCGAAGCTCCGGTTAACCGCGATATTATATATAGGGTTATTAACTGGCAGCTTGCAAAAAAGAGGTCAGGTACAGCCTGCACCAAAACAAGAGGTGAAGTGAGTGGTGGAGGTTCTAAACCCTGGAAGCAAAAGGGTATGGGCAGAGCAAGGTCTGGTAGTAACAGGTCACCTATATGGAGAAAGGGTGGAGTAACCTTTGGCCCTAAACCAAAGGACTGGTCATTTTCACTTCCAAAGAAAGTTAGAAGAAAAGCGCTGTTGTCGGCACTTTCACATGCTAACAGTGAAAACGGTGTTATAGTGCTGGATGATTTTAAGGCATCAGAAATCAAGACTAAAAACGTTTCTGCAATATTGGATAAATTTGATATTAACTCAACCCTTCTAATAGAATCAGGCAATTATGAAGTTCTTAAAAAATCATCCAAGAACCTCTCAAACGTAAAAGTCCTAAAACCAGAAGGCCTGAATGTTTACGATATACTAAAATTTAAAAATATAGTTTTCACGGTTGATTCATTAACTAAAGTCCAAGAGGTGCTAGCACATTGAACCATCCTACTCAAGTAATAAAAAAACCTTTAATAACTGAAAAATCATCGATGGTAAAAGAGGCGGGATGGTATCTGTTTTCTGTTGATAAAAAATCAAACAAGATTGAGATAAAAAACGCAGTAGAAAAGCTGTTTAAAGTTAAGGTGGATAGGGTAAGAACTTCTATCAGTCCGGGAAAAACAGTTAAGAAATACGGAAGAGCAATAGGAAAGACTTCTTCGGTTAAAAAAGCATACGTAAAATTAAAAGAAGGAAATATTGAATTTTTTGAAGGTGTATAATAATGGGAATAAAGAAATATAACCCTACATCTGCTGGAAGAAGGTTTATGACGGTATCTGATTATTCGGATATTTCTTCTAAAAAAAGCCATAAACCACTTACGATTAAGCTTAAGAAAACTGGCGGCAGAAACTCCGAAGGAAGAATTTCGGTGTGGCACAGAGGTGGAGGGAATAAAAAGCTTTACAGAATAATAGATTTCAAAAGGGATAAGATTGATATACCTGCAAAGGTAAGCACCATTGAATACGATCCCTACAGAACATCAAGAATAGCTCTTTTGGTATATAAAGACGGTGAGAAAAGATACATCACTGCACCTGATGGATTAAAGGTTGGTGATGAAATTGTAAGCGGCAATGATGTTGAAATCAAAACGGGTAACAGCCTGCCTCTTAGAAGAATACCAGATGGTACAACAGTTCATAATATAGAACTTAAACCCGGAAACGGAGCCAAGCTTTCAAGATCTGCAGGAACATCTGCGCAGATTATGGCAAAGGAGCAAAAATATGCTCAGATTAAGCTTTCATCCGGAGAGATTAGGCTTGTACCTTTGGACTGCAGGGCTACAATCGGAAGAGTGGGTAACACCGATCATGAGCTTATAGTGCTTGGAAAGGCGGGAAGAAAGAGATATAGAGGCAAAAGGCCTGTAGTAAGAGGTGTTGCGATGAACCCTGTGGATCACCCGCATGGCGGAGGAGAAGGTAGAGCAACAAAGGGTAACCCACATCCTGTATCACCCTGGGGTTGGATTACAATTGGATATAAAACCAGAAATAATAAACGAACTGATAAATATATATTGAAGAGAAGAAGAATAGGTTACGGAATGGATTAATTTAGGAGAAATTATGGGAAGATCGAGTAAAAAAGGGCCGTTTGTAGACCCTAAACTGCAAAAGAAAGTTGATAAAGCCAAAGAAACGAATGATCAGAAAGTTATCAGAACCTGGTCTAGATCGTCTATGATCACGCCAGATATGATAGGGCTTACGTTTGCAGTGTACAACGGCAGGAAATTCATTCCGGTATACGTAACAGAGCACATGGTTGCTCATAAGCTTGGAGAATTTTCTCCTACACGAACATTTTATAGTCATGCCGGTGGGGATAGAAAGGGTAAAGGCAGAAAATAATTTATATAGGATAAGATAATTGTCATGGTATCAAGCGCTACATTAAAATTTGCTAGGTTGTCACATAAAAAGACTAAGATCGTATTGGATGAGATCCGGGGAAGGGGTGTTGAGGAAAGTTTTGCAACTCTTTCGCTTATAAACAGAAAAGCTGCAAAGATAATATCCAAGCTCTTAAAATCGGCAGTGGCAAATGCGTCGGAAAAAGGACATAGTGATACTGACAGCCTGTATATTAAAGAGGTGTTTGTTAATAAAGGCCCTTTTATCAAGCGTATAAGGCCAAGAGCCATGGGCAGAGCATTTAGTATAAAAAAGAAAATGAGTCATATAAAAATTGTATTAGAGCAGAGGGGGTTATAGTTTGGGTCAGAAAGTATGTCCGATAGGACTTAGAATAGGGATAACTAAGAGTTGGGATTCCAAGTGGTTTGCTGAAAAGCAAAAGTACACTAGGCTTCTTCACGAAGATATTAAAATCAGAAAGGTTATAAAAGACCAGTTCTATCAGGCTGGAATTTCAAAGATTGAGCTTGAAAGGGCAGCATCTGAAAGGGTAAGAGTAGTTATTTTCTGTTCAAGACCCGGTATGATAATTGGAAGAAAGGGTCAGGAAATCGAGACTCTTAGAAAACGCCTGGGAAGTATGACAGGTAAGGACATCTATCTAGATATAAGAGAAGTCAAAAGACCTGAGCTCGATGCTCAGCTTGTAGCAGAAAACGTAGCACTTCAGCTTCAAAGAAGGGTAGCTTACAGAAGGGCCATGAAACGTTCCATGTCATCCTCGCAGAGACTTGGTGCAATTGGTATAAAGATAATGGTTTCCGGAAGGCTCGGAGGAGCAGAAATTGCCCGTAAAGAATGGTATAGAGAAGGAAGGGTTCCCCTTACAACTCTCAGGGCCGACATCGATTATGGCCTTGCCGAAGCAAAAACAACGTATGGAATTATTGGTATAAAAGTATGGATTTTTAAAGGTGAAGTATTAGAGAAAAAAACTAGCAGGCAGCAGCCACAGGTAGCTTCATAAATGGAGTATTAAATGTTACAACCATCAAGAACTAAATACAGAAAACAGTTTAAAGGTAGACTTAGAGGCAAGGCTACAAAAGGGGATTACCTTGCATTTGGAGATTTTGGTCTTCAGGCAACCGAAAACGGCATGATTACTTCGAGGCAGATAGAATCTGCTAGAATTGCGATCACAAGGCATGTGAGAAGAGGTGCTAAGCTGTGGATAAGAATTTTCCCACACAAACCAATCACTAAAAGGCCTGCTGAGACCAGAATGGGTAAAGGTAAGGGAGATGTAGACGGATATGTAGCACCCATAAAAAGGGGGACAATCCTTTATGAGATTGGCGGTCTAAATGATGAGCTTGCAAAAGAAGCATTCAGGCTGGCATCACACAAGCTGCCACTAGCAACCAGAATGGTAAGACGTGAAGAAGGGATAAGTATAAGATGAAAATAAGTGAAATCAGAAATTTAAGCAGTGATCAGATTGCAAAAAAGCTTGAAGAATCTAAAAATGAGCTTTTTAACATAAGGGTACAGGTTTCAACACAGCAAAATACGAAAGTGTCCGAGGTTGGCAGAGTGAGAAAGCTGATAGCCAGATTAAACACTGTTCAAAGAGAGAACGAGCTCAAAGGAGCGAAGGAGTAATAAATTGGCAAGAGCAAAAGCAAGAACGAGAATAGGCGTAGTAAAAAGCAACAAGATGGATAAAACTGTTGTTGTTGAAATCGTAAGCACGGTAAAACACAAAGTATATAATAAGCCTATTAAAAGATCTTCTACATACAAGGTGCATGATAAGGAAAATAAGTGCAGCGTGGGTGATAAAGTGCAGATCACTGAATCAAAACCAATCAGTAAAACAAAGAGATGGCGCGTTAGCAAAATAATTCAACAAAAGGTTGTACCAGATTTGCAAATTAAAGACGAAGCTGCAGTAGTTGCAGGAGAGGATCAATGATACAGCACCACACAGTTTTGGATTCGGCCGATAACAGCGGCGCAAAAAACCTCTTTTGTATAAAAGTACTTGGAGGTTCATCGAGAAAGTATGCAAGAATAGGTGATTTGATAGTAGTTTCTGTAAAAGAAGCGATTCCTAATTCCAAGGTAGAAAAGGGATCAATACAAAAAGCAGTAGTTGTAAGAACACGAAAAGAACAGAGGAGAGAGGACGGCTCGTATGTGAGGTTTGATGATAATGCAGCAGTGCTTATAACAAAAGATATGGAGCCGATTGGAACCCGAGTGTTTGGACCAATTGCAAGAGAGCTTAGAAACAAAGGATTTATGAAAATTATTTCACTTGCGCCGGAGGTTGTTTAGATTGAAGACTAATGCAATAAAAAAGAATAGCACTCATATAAAGACCGGAGATACTGTTTATGTTATAGCGGGTAAGGAAAAGGGCAAAACCGGCAAAGTGCTAAAAATAGACAGGGTTAAGAATAAGGCTGTAGTTGAAAAACTAAATATAGCTAAAAAACATACAAAACCTACTCAGAAAAGTCCAACCGGAGGAATTAATGAGGTTGAGGTAGGAATACCGGTTTCAAATATGCTTTTATATTGTAAAAAATGTGCCAAGCCATCAAGGGCAGGTAATAAAGTGCTTGAGAATGGAGAAAAAATAAGGTACTGCAAAAGATGTGAAGAGGAGTTTAAAGACTAATGTCAGCAAGATTAAAAACTCATTATGAGCAGCAGGTTATACCTCAGCTAAAAGAAAAATTTAACTATAACAATATCATGCAGGTGCCTAAGCTGCATAAGATAGTCCTAAACATGGGACTTGGAAAACTAAGCGAAGCGGGAAAGGATTATAAACTCATTGAAGACGCGGCATCGGAGCTTTCTTTAATTGTTGGTCAGAAAGCAGTTATCACAAGAGCAAAGAATTCTATAGCAGGTTTTAAACTTAGGGAAAATTCAGCAGTTGGATGTATGGTTACACTGAGGGGTACAAGAATGTATGAGTTTTTCGACAGGCTTGTTAGTATAGCGCTTCCAAGGGTAAGGGATTTTAGGGGGACATCAGCTAAAGCATTTGATGGTAATGGTAACTACACCCTGGGTCTTAGGGATCAGACCATTTTTCCTGAAATCGATTACAATAAAGTAGAAAAAACAAAAGGTATGAATATATCAATTATAACAACTGCCATAAATGATGAACAGGCAAAAGAACTTCTAATTGGCATGGGGATGCCGCTTGTAAAACAGTAAACAAGAGGGACATATGACAAGAAAAGCATTAATTGAAAAATCGAATAAAGAGCCTAAATATAAAGTAAGGGTCAAAAACAGGTGTCCGCTTTGCGGAAGACCCAGGTCTTTTATGAGAAAGTTTGGAATGTGCAGACTTTGTTTTAGAAAACTTGCAAGTTTTGGCAAGCTTCCAGGAGTAAGAAAAGCCAGCTGGTAAAGGCTATTAGAATAAAAAGAGGTTTAAAATTATATGACTGATCCTATATCTGATATGTTATCGAGAATTAGAAATGCTCTTATCGCAGGACACCCTAGCGTGAGAATTCCAGACTCTAAGATAAAAAGTGAAATACTAAGAGTGCTTAAGGATGAAGGGTATATTAGAGAAGTGAAAGAAGTGCAGGAAAATAAGTTTAAATATTTAGATGTTGAGCTTAAATATCACGGTTCAAAAAAAGAGTCCGTTGTTAAGAAACTTACAAGAGTTAGCAAGCCCAGCAGGAGAGTATATGTAGGAAGTACGCAAATACCAAGAGTAAGCGGCGGGCTTGGAACATCAATCATCTCTACATCAAAAGGGATAATGGCTGGACGGGCTGCAAGGGAGCAAAAGCTTGGCGGAGAGTTTATATGTACAGTAATGTAATGAGAGGTTTTTATGTCTAGAATTGGAAATAATCCTATAACCGTAGCTGATAACGTTAAAGTCGAATTTAAACAGGGCATAGTAAAAGTAACTGGCCCCAAGGGTAATCTTTCGCGTACTTATTCCGATCTTATTAAAATAAAGCTAGAAGATGGTAAATTAATATTTGAGAGAAGCAGTGATGATAACAAGGCCAAGGCACTTCATGGACTCACAAGGTCACTTATTGCAAATATGGTAACCGGAGTTTCTGAGGGTTTTACTAAAACACTCGAAATTGTAGGAGTAGGTTATAAGGCTGAAGAAGCCGGCAAGCAGGGTATAAAATTTAGCCTTGGTTATTCTAATCCAATAGACTTCGTACTTCCAGAAGGTATCTCCTCGGTTATTGAAGAAAGGGGAACCAGGGTGATTCTTAGCGGTATTGATAAAGAAGCTGTAGGTCAGACTGCTGCAAAGATAAGACAGTTAAGAGTACCTGATGCATATAAAGGTAAGGGTGTTAGATATCAAGGGGAGCAGCCAAGGTTAAAACCTGGAAAATCAGGCGCTAAGACGGGAGCTTAATTAATGATAAAAGTAAAAAGCAGAAAGAGTATGAAAAACCTCAGGCACAGACGTGTGAGGAAGAAAGTTGCGGGTAATTCTCAAACCCCAAGACTTTCAGTGTTTAAATCACTTTCACATATTTATGCCCAGGTAATTGATGATACGACTCAAAACACGTTGGTTTCATGTTCTACACTTACACCGAAAATCTCGGAACTGATAAAGAAAGATAAGCTCGGTAAAGCCGAAGCTTCTAAACTGGTAGGGCAGGAACTTGGAGACAGATGTAAAGAAAAAGGTATAAATACGATAAAGTTTGACAGAGGTGGTTTTCCCTTTACAGGAAGGGTTAAATCCTTGGCTGAGGCTGTAAGGGAAAAGGGGATCAAATTTTAATAAAAAGTTTTAATAAGTGAGGAGAATAGATTATTGAGCAATGAGAAAATAAACCCAAATGGGCTGGACCTTAAAGAGAAAATAGTTCATATCCGAAGAGTAGCAAAGGTAACAAAAGGTGGAAAGAGATTTCATTTCACAGCTCTTGTTGTCATAGGCAACGAAGACGGCATAATAGGGTCTGCAATCGGAAAATCAAATGAAGTACCAAATGCTATTAAAAAAGCTATAGATAAAGCAAAGAAAAAGCTTATTAGGGTTCCAAGAAAGGGTCACACTATTCCTCATGAGATTATAGGTGAGCACAGTTCTAGCAGAATAATGCTAAAACCTGCAGGCCCTGGTACGGGTGTTATTGCAGGCGGTGCGGTGAGGGCAGTTATCGAATTGTCAGGTATTGGAGACATATTATCAAAAGTAATGGGGTCTACTAATCCTATAAACGTAGTAAACGCAACAATCCAGGGACTTTCATCGCTTAGCATGGCTGATGAAATTGCTGCTATAAGGGATAAGCAGCTAAGTGATCTGGATATTCCTGCAGCCAGGTAGCTATTCTTAAAGAATCAAGGTATTTCGTTTATTCAATTAAACTTATGTGGAGAATTTCTTATGTTAAATGAATTAAAGCCAACTGATGGGGCAAAGAAGAAAAGAAAGAGAATCGGCAGAGGCCCGGGTTCGAGCGGAAAGACCAGTGGAAAAGGTCATAAGGGTCAGCGTTCCAGATCAGGCCGTAGTGTACCACTTTGGTTTGAAGGCGGACAGACTCCACTTAAAATGAGATCTCCTAAAAGAGGATTTACTAATATAAATAAAGTAGAATTTGATGTAGTGAATGTTGGCAGACTTGATATTTTTGAAAGCGGAGAAGTAACACCGGAAATTTTAAGAGAGAAGGGACTTGTAAGCGGTAATAGCCCCATAAAGATTCTTGGAAACGGGGATCTCAGCAAATCTCTTAACATTAAAGCCAATGGATTTAGCGCAAGCGCAAAAGAAAAAATTGAAAAGCAGGGCGGAACAATTGAAATAATATGAACTCAGGTATATCATCGCTTCCCAAGATTCCAGAGCTGAATAAAAGGCTTTTATTTGTAGCTTTTATGCTTGTTGTATACAGGCTTGGGGTTTTTGTGCCCATTCCCGGTGTAGATTCCGAACAAATACTGGATATTTTTAACCAGCAGGCAAGCGGAACAATCTTTGATATGCTAAACCTCTTTTCTGGCGGAGCACTTGAAAGAGCTTCAATCTTTGCTCTTGGAGTAATGCCTTATATTACTTCATCCATTATTATGTCTCTTCTCGTAAAGGCGTTTCCCACACTTGAAGCAATGCAAAAAGAGGGAGAGGCCGGTAGAAGAAAAATTAATCAGTACTCAAGGTACGGAACTATTCTCATTTGTCTGGTGCAGGGAGGTATGCTTGCAGCTACCCTTAACAGCGGTCAGCTTGGAAACGTAGTTACAAACCCCGGTTTTTCTTTTGTATTAACTACGATTATTACACTTACTGCAGGTTCTATGTTTGTTATGTGGATAGGTGAGCAGATATCAGAAAGAGGTATTGGAAATGGTATTTCTCTTATCATTGCCGCATCAATTATCACTACCGTTCCCGGAGCATTTTGGGATCTTGTAAGACTCATCAGAACGGGTGAGATGACCATATTCGGAACAGTAATACTATTTGTATTTCTTGGATGTATTGTGGCAGCAATAGTGTTTGTTGAAAGATCATTTAGAAAAATACCGGTTCAGTACCCAAGAAGAGTAGTTGGCAGAAAAGTATATGGCGGACAGTCTTCTTATCTTCCGCTAAAGGTTAACACTGCAGGGGTTATCCCACCTATTTTTGCTTCATCCCTATTGTTTTTTCCTGCTACGATTCTACAGTTTGCCGAGATCCCTACTCTTCAGGACATATCTTCACTGATCCTTGATAACGGCTTATTTTATAACCTTATTTATGCAGCACTGATTATCTTCTTTGCATATTTCTATACAGCAATAATTTATAACCCCGATGACCTTGCAGAAAACCTGAGGAAAAACGGGGGGTTTGTTCCCGGAATGAGACCGGGGAAGAAAACTTCAGAGTATATTGACAAAATATTAAGCAGACTTACCTTTATTGGAGCTATATATATTGCTGTCGTATGTATTATGCCCTCTGTGCTTAGGCTTGATCCATTTAATGTGCCGTTTTTCTTTGGAGGCACTTCACTTCTGATTGTTGTGGGGGTTACCCTGGATACGGTACAGCAGATTGAATCATTTCTAATTAACCACAGCTATGAAGGGCTTGTTAAGAAAAAAGGTATGAAAGGGCCACGCAGATATTAATTTAGAGAAAAATTAGGAGATATATTTAGATAAAATGAATTTAATAATATTCGGACCACCGGGAGCAGGAAAAGGTACTCAGGCTGTAAATATAGTTGAAAAATATGGAGTTGCCCATATTTCCACCGGTGATATTTTAAGAGGTGCAGTAAAAAATGGCACGGAGCTTGGACAAAAGGCAAAAGAATACATGGATAAGGGTGAGCTTGTTCCAGACGAACTAATAATAGGAATTATAAAGGACAGAATAAAAGAGCAGGACTGCCAGGGCGGGTTTCTGCTGGATGGTTTCCCTCGTACGATTGCTCAGGCTAATGCGCTTGAAACCATGCTCTCAAACGAAGGTTTGGAAATTGATTCTGTGGTTTCGGTAGAGGTGCAGGACTCTGAGATAATAACAAGAATTCTAAAAAGGGCAGAAGAAGAAGGAAGGGCTGATGACACCGAGGATGTGGTAAAGAACAGACTGCAAGTATACAGAAATCAGACAGAGCCGCTTAAGGATTATTATAAAGAAAAAGGAAAACTCAGTGAAGTAGATGGGATTGGAAGCGTAGATGAAGTGTTTTCACGCATAGCTGGAACAATAGGTTAGTAATTTATGATTGTACTAAAAAACAAAGAGGAAATAGATAAAATCAGATCATCATGCAGTATTGTTGCAGAAGTACTAAGTGCTCTTTCTGAAAAAGCACAACCAGGCATATCTACTTATGATCTTGATAGAATTGCTGAAGATATGGCTATAAAAAGCGGTGCAAAACCTGCGTTTAAGGGATATCGTGATTACCCCGGCTCTGTGTGTTTTGCGATTAATCAAGAAGTGGTTCACGGAATTCCATCAAAGAAAAAGATTGTAGAAGAGGGTGATATAGTAGGAATGGACTTTGGTATTTATAAGGACGGATTTTATGGAGATTCGGCAATAACAGCAGCAATTGGAGTTGTTAGTGATGAAGCAGTCAATTTGCTTAGGATCACAAAAGAGGCTTTATACAAGGGTATTGAGCAGGCAAAACCAAAAAATAATTTATTTGAGGTATCAAAAGCAATACAAAAGCATGTAGAAAGCAATGGATATTCGGTAGTTAGAACATTTGTGGGCCACGGGATAGGAGCAAGTCTTCATGAAGACCCGCAGGTACCAAACTTTGTTCCCAAAAACAGTGGTTGGAGCAAGGGAGGAAAATTAAAGGCAGGTATGGTAATTGCAATTGAACCCATGGTAAATGTAGGTAGTCCGGATGTTAAAATACTAAAGGACGGCTGGACTGCAGTTACAATTGACGGATGTCTTTCGGCGCATTTTGAACATACTGTTGCAATTACAGAAAACGGACCGGAAATACTTACAGAGTCCGGGGTGCATTAATTTATGGCAAAAGAGGAAAGACTTGAATTTGAGGGAACGGTGGTTGAAGCTCTGCCAAATGCGATGTTCAGAGTGGAAATTGAAGGTGGACATATTATATTAGCATATGTATCAGGTAAGATGAGAACAAGATTTATTAGGATATTGCCAGGAGATAAAGTAAAATTAGAGATTTCGCCTTATGATCTAACAAAGGGCAGAATAACTTACAGACTTAAGAAATAAGTTTGGAGGTAGATAATTATGAAAATTAGAGCATCGGTAAAGAAGATTTGTGATAAATGCAAAGTGATAAGAAGAAAGGGTGCTATAAGAGTGATCTGTGTAAATAAAAGACACAAACAGAAACAGGGTTAGGAGGAAAGTTTTTTATGCCTAGAATAGCCGGAGTAGATATTCCTGAAAAGAAGAGAATAGAGATAAGCCTTCAGTACATTTATGGGGTGGGCAAGGATATTTCTAAAAAAATTCTAACTGAAGCAGAGATTGATTTCAGTACAAAAAGCTCCGATCTCTCCGAACAGGATATTGCAAGAATAAGAGATATAATTGATTCAAAATTTATAGTAGAAGGTGACCTTAGAAGAGAGGTTCAGACAAACATAAAAAGACTCGTTGAAATTGGTTGTTACAGAGGGGTGAGGCACAGGTCGAACCTTCCGGTAAGAGGTCAGCAGACACAGTCTAATGCAAGAACCAGAAAGGGTAGAAAAGGAACTGCTATTGCTAAGAAAAAGAAGGTTAAAGGTTAATAAGGAGGGGTAGCAGCATTGGCTAAGAAAAAAACAACAAAGAAAGCTAAGAAATTTCTAGAAGAAGGAATAGTTCATATTCAGGCTACGTTTAACAACACGGTAGTGAGTATAAGTGATAAAGCCGGTAATGTTGTGGCATGGTCAAGCGGCGGGGCAAAGGGTTTTAAGGGTACAAGAAAAGGTACTCCGTTTGCTGCTCAGATAGCATCGGACGATGCCGCTAAGAAGGCCGCCTCAATGGGGCTTAAATCAGTATCAATACACATTAAAGGACCGGGTCCTGGAAGAGAGCCTGCCATGAGGTCGATTCAGGGGGCAGGAATAAAAATTACAATGATAAAGGATGTCACACCAATCCCTCATAATGGTTGTAGACCTCCGGGGAAAAGACGTGTTTAAGCTTATGGGAAGTTTACAGATATCAAAAGGAGGACCGAGGAAGAGTGTCTAGATATATAGGTTCAGTATGCAGGTTTTGCAGGCGTGAAGGAATGAAGCTTTTTCTAAAAGGCGACAGGTGCTTTAGTGAAAAATGTGCTGTTGATAAAAGGCCCGAGCAGGTACCGGGGGATCATGGTCTGAGGCGCCCTAAGTTTTCTGAATACGGCATCAGGCTCAGAGAAAAACAGAAAGTTAAAAGAATGTACGGCCTTACTGAAAAACAGTTTAGCCGATATTTTGAAACAGCATCAAGAAAAAAGGGTGTAACTGGAAGCCTTTTGATATCACTTCTAGAAAGACGACTTGATAATGTTGTTTATAAACTTGGATTTGCAAGCTCCAGAAAAGAAGCAAGGATTATGGTAAGACACGGTCATTTTATGGTTAACGGCCGTAAGGTAGATATACCTTCTTATCAACTACAGTTAAATGATACAATACAGGTATCTGAAAAGAGCAATAAGGTCGGAAGAATATTGCAGTCTTTAGAGGGGCTTGCCAGAAGAGGATTTCCTGAGTGGCTGGAAATAGATCAGGAAAAGCTCATGGGGACAGTGAAGAGGTTGCCTGAGAGAGAGGATGTAACCATTCCGATTGAAGAGCAGCTTATTGTGGAGTTTTATTCAAGAGTATAATATTGAATTTTATCTTCCTAACAAATAAAAAAGATATGGAGGAAGGAACGTGAAGGATCTTCAACTTAATTGGCAGGATTTAATTAAACCTAAGAGAATAGTGATAGACGAGAAATCGTCTACAGAATATTATGGCAGATTTATTTGTGAACCACTGGAAAAAGGTTATGGCATCACTCTGGGTAATGCGCTTAGAAGGGTGTTGCTATCGTCTATAAAGGGGCCTGCCATTACATCAATTAAGGTTGAGGGAGTACTTCATGAATTTTCAACCATTCCGGGTGTAAAAGAGGACGTTACTCAGATTATTCTTAACCTTAAGGGTTTGCAACTCAAGGTTCATACTTTTGAAAAACAGACGATAACAATTAGTGCTCAGGGTGAATGTGATGTTACTGCAGGAGACATTATCACTACTCATCAGGTAGATGTACTAAATCCGGACCACCATATAGCTACCCTATCCGAAGGGTCCAAACTGGAAATGGAAATGACTGTGGAAGTTGGTTATGGATATGAACCTGTGGAGAGCAGGGGAGATATTCAGACCTCTATTGGGCTTATTCCTCTGGATGCAATTTATTCTCCTGTAAGAAAGGTTAACTATTCAATCACAAATGCAAGGGTTGGTAGAAGAACCGATTATGAAAGACTAAACCTCGAAGTATGGACAAATGGCACGGTTATTCCAGAAGATGCCGTGGCTTATGCAGCAAAGATAATAAAAGAACAGCTAACTGTGTTTATTAATTTCGATGAGGAAGAAGTTGATGCAATAATTGAGGTAGAGGATGATAAGGAAATAAGCGGTACAGAGGAGATTTTGTTTACGTCGATTGAAGATATGGACCTGTCTGCAAGATCTCTTAACTGTCTTAGGAAAGCTGAGATTGCATATGTAGGAGAATTAATACAAAAAAGCGAAGATGATCTGCTAAATCTTGAAAACTTTGGTAAGAGGTCACTTCTTGAAATAAGAGAAAGAATTGAAGAGATGGAACTTTCACTTGGTTCTGTTATTGATGTAGAAGCGTTTGAATCGGAAAAACAAAAAATGCTTGAGACAGAAGAAAGCGCATAATATTCAATAGTTATATATATAAACTGGAGCGAGAAATAAAATGAGGCACAAAAGAGTTGGTAGAAAGCTTGGAGTAACAACCAAACACAGAAGGGCTATGTTTAGGAATATGGTTACCGATCTGTTTAGGCATGAAAAGATAAAAACAACTGATACCAGGGCAAAAGAGCTTAGAAGAGTTGCAGAAAAATATATAACAATTGCAAAGAAAGGCACTCTTTCTGCAAGACGCGCAGCTGCTGCGTTTGTAAAGGATAAAGAAGTGATTCAAAAGCTTTTTGATGAGCTTGCAGCAAGATTCAAAGACAGACCAGGCGGTTACACAAGAATTGTTAAACTTGGAGTACGTACTGGAGATAATGCTCCTATTTCACTAATAGAACTTATACAAGAAGAGTATAAACCAAAGAAGAAGAGACCGAAACGAGCCAAGAAGAAAAAGGCTGAAACCGCAGCTGCAGAGCCTGAGGTAAAAAGTACTAAAAAAGAATCTGCAGAAGAGCTAGGTTTGAGCGATACAGAAGAGAAAACTGAGCAATTAGAAGAAACAAAGGCACAAAGTACTGAAGCTACACAGACAGAAACAGCTCCAGAGCCTGAAGTGAAAGCAGAGCCGGAAACTGCGCAACCAGCTGCTGAAGAGGCTACAGAGCAATCTGAGACTGAAGAACAACCAGAGGCAGAAGCAAAAGCTGAACCTGAGCAAGCAGCTGTAGAAGAACCTGAAGCTAAATCTGAACCTCAAGAACAAGAAGAACAGTCTGTGGAAGAGACATCTGAGCCTGAAGTTAAAGCACAAGAAGATGATAGCTCTCAACAAGCGGCTGAGGAAGAATCTACAGATAAGAAAGAGTAATTATACTTATCTATTGCACATCCAACCTGTAAGTTATTACGGGTTGTTTACCTAATATAATGAACGGCATAGGTCTGATACTTGATGCTCATAACATTTCGGATCTTGCCATCCTTGCCAAACAGGCTGAAGACCATAATTTCCATTCCGTCTGGGCTACCGAACTTTACAGAACCTCATTTCAGCAGTTAAGCGTAGCGGCGCATGCTACCAAGAAAATCAAGCTTGGCACAGCCGTAGCTCTTGCCTTTACAAGAAGTCCATTTATTACCGCAATCACATCGATGGATATTGATGAAATAAGCGGCGGAAGGCTCATACTTGGTCTTGGCTCCGGGGCGAAAAGAACAAATGAAATGTGGCATGGTGTAGAGCATGGAAAACCTGTTACAAAAATCAAAGAATGTATTCACATTATAAGAAATGTGATTAATAGTTCACACAAAAAAGAAGATTTCACGTTCGAAGGGGAGTACTTTGATATAAACACAAAAGGTTACTACAGGGCTTATAATCCTGTTCGTGAAAATGTGCCCATATATCTTGCAGGAGTAGGAGCAAAAATGACTGAAGCCTCGGGGCAGGTGGCCGATGGATATCTGGGTCACGTAGTATGCTCCCAAGAATATTTAAAAAAAGTAGTAATCCAAAGCATTAACAATGGTCTTAGTAATTCACGAAAAAACAGAAAAGATTTTACTATTGCATCCATAATAACCTGTGCCATTTCTGAAAATAAAAAAGAAGCTTTAGAAGCAGCTAAAGCTACAATAGCTTTTTACGCAACTGTTAAAACCTATGAAGCACCATTTAAGCTTCATGGATTTGAAGGAGAATGCAAAAAAATACGAGAAGCGTATTTTAAAAGAGACATAGGTACAATGATAAGCACTGTTACAGACAGTATGGTAAACACGTTTGCTGTAGTCGGCACAGCGGACGAGTGTAGAGAGAAGATTAATGATTATAAACAATTAATAGACCTTCCGATACTTAGTGCCCCTCACTATTTTATAGATTCTAGTAAAGTACAGAAATATCAGCAAGCTATTTTGAATACATTTGGCGGTTAATATACAATTTTATCAATTATAATTAAATCTAATTTAAAATATTGTATTTTTTTAATTAAATAATTTATAATATGATATCTGGCTTTATCGTAATCTCTTATTATGAGCTTAAAGTTAGTAGGTGGAATAGTTCTTGGATGTATTATTACAATAATTTGTTTTCAAAATTATAATTCGATTGAGCTTAGTATTTTGTTCTGGCAATTGGAGATTCCTGGAATTTTTGTGATTCTCACGGTTTTCATATTCGGATTTCCTTGCGGCGTAGTTTATAAAAATATTATAAAAATTTAAGAAATGAAATATTTTGCCTATGGTTCAAATATGAACATAAAACGGATGGAGCAAAGAGGAGTAACCGTCTTTAAAAGAGCAAAAGCATGTCTATTTGGTTATACTCTTAGATTTAATAAGACCACTTATACATTTGGTGGTGCAGGGCATGCAAATATAGTTGAGAATGAAAATGAGCTTGTGCAGGGTATTTTATATGAAATAGACAATAATGGCATATTTAATCTGGATAAATATGAAAGCTACCCTGTGGAATATGACAGAAGACTAATGAGCGTGATATTAAAAAATGGTGTTGAAAAAGAAGCATATGTATATATAGCACAGCCTACAAGAACCTCGGACGACTTAATTCCCACAAAAGAATATTTATCTCATCTCCTGTGTGCAGAGGGTCTGCTGTCTGCAGATTATATGAGCAGGCTGAATACTCAAAAGACAATAGATTAATAAAGTAATGAAAAAACTATACCGATCAGAAAAAAATAAAATGGTTGCAGGTGTTTGCGGTGGTCTTGCTGAGATGTTTGATATTGATCCCACTTTAGTGAGGCTGGGGCTTGTGTTTTTATGTCTTGTCACAGCCCTTGTTCCGATTACAATTGCATATATTTTTGGCTGGATAATCATTCCGACAGAGTCTGAGCTTAATAACAATTCATAATAATTATGAAAAATCTTAAAACATTTTTTAAGAATCTTGGTGCTGACTATAAGAACTTAGGGATATTTGCCGCAGTTATAGTTTTCATAATTTTTGGTTGTTTACTTTATTACCAGAATCAAAGAGTGAAACAGTATAGATCAGACCTGGCAAAGCTAGATCAGCAGATAGATGAAAAAAAGGCCGAGATTAATGAACAAGTTAATATCCTCGAAGGCCAGCAAAAAAATCTTGAGCACAAATTTAGTGATTTGACCATGATAATCTCCGATCAGATTTATTCTGATCAAATTGGTAAAGATTTTTTTAAATTTATCGAAGATCCAAATGGAAGAAAGCTCTACAGGGACCAGCAAAAGATTGTTGTAAATGAAATTTATGAAGATCTCATGGTCGATCTATTTTTAAATGAGTCGGAAGAAAATGAACTTATTGGACTTTTAGTAGATAAACAGATGGTAAATCTCGAAATTATAGTATCTTTACTAAAGGGTGATATGAATGAGGCGCAGATTGTAGAAAATGAGAAAAAATTCAATGAAATGATAGCAAGAGCCGATAACAACCTAAGAAGCTTTTTTGAAGATGATGAGTTTGAATTATTTGAAGAGTATAATCTTACGCTACAGTACAGATCCTGGATATTAGAATTCAAGACTTACCTTGCTGACAGACAGATTTTTCTTGATCTGGACCAGGAAGAAGATCTGCTTTTTCTTATACTAAATGAATCTGAGGATTTTAATTTTACAGAACGTTTGCAGGCAAATGAATTCAACAGCGGCAAAGCTTCTGAGGTCGACTTGGCCAGGATTAACAGATATATGCTGGAAAAAGAAGAGCTGGATCAGATAATAACAGATAAATCACAAACATTTCTGGATGAGAGGCAGCTAAAAGCGCTCGAGGATTATTTAAAACTTAAAAGGACAATGGATGAAATGGGTTTTGAAATCACAAAGGATATTGCACCTACTCCTACTCCTGTAAAATAAGAGATTTATTAAGTTAACTTGCTTATAGTAAGTCCCTGAATTACGATTGAAAATACTACTACGATATACGTAATTGAAACTATGATTTCCCTTTGTTCTCCAGCGGGAATAGAAAGCGCAAGCGCAACGGAAATTCCTCCCCTAAGTGCTCCCCAAGTCATGATTTTAACCGCGTTTGGGCTAAAATCTCTAAGGTACTTAAGGATACTAACGGGAATATATACTACTATAAATCTGCAAAGCAGTATCACGGGAATAATTAGAAGTGATGCATAAATGTAGCTCTTGGAAAAACTCAGTATTAAAATCTCAAGCCCTATAAGCACAAATAATATTACATTTAAAATTTCATCTATAAGCTCCCAGAATGTATCCAGATTTTCTCTTGTATTGTCAGACATTGCAAGAATGCGCCCCCTGTTTCCTATAAGAAGACCCGCAACCACTATAGCAATAGGGCCTGAAAGATGAAGGTACATGGCAAGTGAATACCCGCCCATTACAAGAGCAAGCGTAAGGAGGATTTCTACATGATAATTGTCTACCGAGTGCATCAGTTTGTAAACTACCCATCCGGCGGCAAAACCAAACACCGCTCCTCCCACGGCTTCAGTAAGAAATAGAACCAGTGCGTTAGATGGATCAAACGTATGCCCTGAAAAGGCTATTTCATATAAAACCAGAAATATAACTACCCCCATTCCATCATTAAAAAGGGATTCACCCACTACTTTGGTTTCAAGTGATTTAGGAATACCCGCTTTTTTTAGAATACCCAGAACTGCAATGGGATCAGTGGGGGAAATAAGAGCTCCAAAGACTATGCAATAAATAAAATCCAGATTTATATTTAAAAAGCTTAATATTAACCACGTCAGTGTGCCTATTAAAAACGTAGATGATATTACACCTATGCTTGCAAGGGTGCTGATAACCCATTTTTGTTTAGCAAGGTCGTTTATGTTTACATGAAGTGCGCCTGCAAAGAGCAAAAAGCTTAGCATTCCATGGAGAAGGGTTTTATCAAAATCAATGCTCGATATTATGAGTTTGGCATTTTTCTCAAACTCAATAAATCCAAGACTGCTAAGAGCGATTAATCCAAGCGAGCATATAATGGCTATTACTAATACCCCAATGGTCGTGGGAAGTTTTATGAATCTGTAGTTAATGTAGCTAAACGCAGCTGATACGGAGATGATAATTGAGATAAGATTTATTAATTCCATTATTTTTGATGATTATAGTTAAATTTAAGATTTGTATTATATAAAAGTGTAGTCTTTTTTAAACTATTTTGATCGGTTTATTATAAATTAATTAATTCTACTTGATAAATGTATCAATTAAGTATTAAAATGTTAAGAGTCACATTTGATATATGGAGAGAAGGAAGTGAAATGTCCAAACTGTAATGCTATAGTGCCAGGTAGTTGGAAGACTTGCAGGTGCGGTTACAACCTCATGTCTTCTCAACCTGTAGCGACTCCTCTTTATAAAAAAAATGTAGAGTCTGCAAAATTAACCGAAAAACGCAGAAAGTTTATAGAAAAAACTTCTCGTCCAGCCCCTGCGGACAGTGCTGCTACAAAAAGAGTATCTGAAGATGCTACTCAGATTCTAGATACAAGTGATCTGATGGCTAAACAGCAAGCCGAAATGCAAAAAGCGAAACAATCCATTGATACCAGAGCTGATTCAGATGCCACGCAAATAATTGATTCGGAGAGTCTTGTTGCAAAACAAAAAGCTGAAATGCTAAAAGCGAGTGAGGCTATTAGAAAACGTTATAAAGGCGGCGACTCAACACAGATTTTAGATGTTACAGAAACCCCAATACAGATGACAAACCCTAATTTGCAAACACCCGCTGCGCAGGTTCGTTCTTCTATAAATACTGAAGGCATTGCGCCTGGGGACGCCGGGAGTACTGGTAATGTTTCTAGTGGAGTCGGCTCTTATAGAAGAATTAATTTCTTTGGCAACGGTACTACGCTATTGGGCATATATATCGTAAATATCCTGCTTATGATACCAACTCTGCTTATTTATTTCTTCTGGGGGAAAATAAGAGCCGCAAGGTATCTCTACTCTCAGGCGGATCTTGATGGGGACAGATTTGAATTTCATGGTACCGGGCTCGAGTTATTCCTGGGTTTTATAAAGGCCATATTAGCCATAGGGGTTGTGATAGGTTCGGCCTTTGCAATTATGTATCTGGTGCCAGGTGTAATTGCAAAGATATTAGGTGGAATATTCATATATATTGTGATTGTTTTGTTAATTCCACTTGCCATATTGTTTACAGTCAAATACAGGTACAGCAGGACTTCATGGCGCGGAGTAAGGTTTTCGTTTAGAGGTAATACAAAGGAGTTTCTAAAACTATATGTTAAAGGGTTTTTTCTTACTTCATTAACTGCAGGATTTTATTATTACAGTTTTCACTATAGGACCAGAGAATATCTGATAAATAATATCTACTTTGGAGACACAAAGTTTGAGTTTGACGGTAACATAAATGATTTCTACAGCAGATATACAAAATTATGGTTAGTAGCAATACTAATATCTGGCGCTCATCAGCTACTAACAGTATTTATGCCCACGATTGGTACCGATATCCTGGATATCGGCTACTTCGTGTTATTTATAATTTGGGGTATATTCTTTCTTAAGTTCCTCGCTCAAAGACACAACCACTACTGGAATCATACCAAATTTGTATCTGCCAGGTTTAATCTGAATATTGAAGAAAAAGATTATGTTAAATTACAGATAGTAAACTATATTCTGCTCATATTTACACTTGGTATTGCATATCCTTATGTACAGATACGAAATATAAAGTTCTTGCTGGATCGCCTGAGCCTTCAGGGTGATTTGGATCTTATAGCCATACAGCAGGATGCCAGAACTCCAACAGCGCTTGGCGAGGAAGTTGCCAGTTTTCTCGATATTGATTTGGTTGGTATGGATCTTGGCATATAATATATAAATATGTCCCCTGATAGTTCTTATAAGCTTCAATTTCAAGGTCTTTATTATGACGGAAGGTCAGCAAGGCGTCATGATGTAGAAGTTACTCTTACAAGAGACAGTCTCAGGATTGATGCTGATACTTTTAGCAATACTATAACGTGGCTGTATCCTCGAATAACACAGGTTAAAGATATATATTCTGAAAATGAGGTTAGACTGCAATATGGGCAGGAGTTGCCGGAAATACTTATAATCAGAGATAAGAGTTTTATCGGTTCGCTAAGAAGTATATCCCCTCAGTTTGGCAGAAATTTTAGCAGACATGGATCTGATAAAAGGATTAAGACTGTTGCTTATGTTTTCATCGCACTTTTTATATCAGCAGTACTCCTGCACAAATGGATAGTGCCACCGCTGATGAATATAATGGTTGAAAAGTTTCCTGTTACCTGGGAGGAAAAGATCGGCAAATCTTTTATTTCACAGATAAGTAAAGGATTTGGTGTATGTGAAGATGAACGACTAAATACTCAAATTGATAAGATTAAAGACAGACTTGGTGCCACATTAGACAGTAGTAAATATAAATACAACATTACAATTGTTAATAATTCACTTGTAAATGCATTTGCCCTGCCTGGAGGAGAGATCATACTTTTCCGGGGGCTTATAGAAAAGTCCAACAGACCAGAAGAGGTTGCTGGAGTGGTTGCTCATGAAATACAACATATTGAGCAAAGACATTTTACAAAAATACTGATTAAAGAACTTTCAATCGGTATTTTTCTTGGCTTGATGATAGGTGATTCTCAGGTGGTAGGCACAGCTCTGAATTATGCCAATATGCTAAGAAGCCTTGCTTATAAAAGATCGGAGGAGTCATCATCAGATGCTGAAGGAATGAAAATGCTTATTAAAGCCGGCATTGATCCAAAAGGGATGGTTGATTTTTTTGAAATAATGAAAAAGGAGTATGATGGTACAACAGAGGTTTCGGAGTATTTGTCTACTCATCCCAACACAGAAAACAGGATAGAGAAATTAAATACGATGATTGCCCAAAAACAAATAGAATCAGAAAAACTACTACCCAATGTCGACTGGGAAAAGACAAAGATGTTGTGCCAAGAGACAAAAGAGCAGCAAGATGTTAAAATGAGCGAAGAGGACAAATGAGAATGGATAAACTTGTTGAGAGAATGATAAGAGCGGCTAAGCTTGATGTGGACCTGTATGAAGAGGTAGAAGCAGATAAATCTACTATGACCCAGGCAGTTGTTGTTGTAATTATCTCAAGTCTTGCCGCAGGACTTGGAAGGTTCGGAGAACTTGATTTATCTGGCATTGTTATTTTTATTATCTTGTCTTTGGCCGGATGGTTTATATGGGCATATATTACTTATATAATCGGCACAAAGTTATTGCCGCAGCCACAGACTAAAGCAGATCATGGGGAGCTTCTGAGAACTATTGGTTTCTCTTCTTCTCCAGGAGTGCTTAGAGCATTTTATTTTATTCCTGTTGTAGGTGGCATAATTACTTCTATTGCTGTAGTCTGGATGCTTGTAACTATGATTATAGCAGTAAGGCAGGCGCTTGACTATGATAGTACCCTGCGTGCAGTAGGTGTTTGTATAATAGGATGGATAATACAGGCTTTTTTTATATTATTCCTATCAAGTATTTTTGATATACCCATAATGAAGTAGTTATAAAAATATATATAAATATTAATTAAACAGAATATGCCCGAATCTGCATTAATATACATAGCTGTACTTATAATCGGAATCGTGATAGGGGTAGCTGTATCTTATCTTCTTGAAATAATGCAGGGCAAGAATGCAAAGGAGCTTGCCGAGGAGATATTCAGTGAAAATGAGAGTAAGAGACAGGAGAATATAGATCAGGTCATCTCGAACATGAAAGAGAGCTTTGGCAGTATGTCTTTAGAAGCCCTTTCTAAATCAACAGAGCAGTTCCTTGCTCTTGCTAAGTCCACTCTTGAACCCGAAAGAGAATTTACTAAACAGGAGCTTGAGACTAAGAAGGGATTAATAGATCAGCAGCTTGGAAAAATGACAGGCGAGCTAGAAAAGGTCTCCACTCTTATGAAAGAACTTGAGAAGGACAGGGTGGAAAAGTTTGGCCAGCTTTCAAACCAGCTTCGTATCACAAATCAGCAGACAAGTGAACTCATGAAAACCACCGGGAGCATCCGTGAGGCTCTTGCCAGCACTAAAACGAGAGGGCAGTGGGGAGAGAGGATGGCAGAGGACGTGCTCAGGCTTGCAGGGTTTGTTGAGAATATAAACTATGTGAAGCAGAAAACGCTTGAAGGCTCTACGCAGAGACCGGACTTTACATTTATGCTTCCAAAGGACTTAACAATAAATATGGATGTTAAGTTTCCACTTAATAACTTTGTAAATTATCTTGAGGCACAGTCTGAAAGGGATAAGGAAGGTTATAGAAAGACGTTTTTAAATGATGTTAAATTAAGGCTTAAGGAAGTTACGACCAAGGATTATATAAGCCCTGAAAGTAATACGGTTGATTATGTGATTCTCTTTATCCCAAACGAGCAGATATATTCATTTATACAGGAAGAGGATTCGGCTATTTTTGATACGGCAATTCAGAATAAGGTTCTGCTATGCTCACCTGTAAACTTCTTTGCCGTTCTAGCAATCATAAGACAGGCAATAGACAACTTTGCCCTCGAGCAGACCTCAAAGGAAATGCTGGTTCAGTTTGGTGCATTTAAAAAACAGTGGGATGCTTTCGTTGCTAAGTTCGATACCCTCGGCCAACGCATAGACGCTGTTCAAAAAGAATATGAGGTATTAACTACCACAAGAAAACGAGCAGTCGAAAGACCACTTAATAAAATTGAAGGCATAAGAAAACAAAAAGGCCTTCCTTCTTCTGATGATGAGGATGACCAAATTCCTAAATTTGAAGTTGTTGATTCAGATAGTTAACATTATTTGACATGACACCAGCTATTACTCAAAATATAGATCTAATCTTTATGATAGTTTCGTAAAGATAATAGGAGGGGAATATGAATTGGTATATTGAAGTTTTAAAGAAATATGCTGTATTTGGTGGTAGGGCTAGACGTAAGGAATATTGGATATTTTCTCTTATTCATATAATAGTATGTTTTGTGCTTACTTTTATTGATTCCCAATTAGGATTACTAAAAGACGAAGGACCAGGTGTGATTGGTGGATTATATATTCTTGCTACATTAATACCCAACATAGCAGTTTCCATTCGTAGGGTACATGATGTAGGCAAAAGTGGTTGGTGGTTGCTTATACTATTTGTGCCTTTCATAGGAGGAATATTGCTGCTTTATTATCTTGTAAAAGACAGTGATCCAGGTCAAAACCAATATGGGCCTAATCCAAAGGGTGAGTCAGCAGGTGTTAATATCACATAAACGCAGTGGTTTTTATAAGACCCAATTCTCTCTACATACTTCAAAAATTCTTGAGAGTAAATTAATTCCCTAACTACCGAAAAATCTTCGGGTTTAATTTCCCTTAATGCCGGAGTATTATGCCTATTTAGATGGCATAATACTTGCTTATATACATGGTAGTTGTAATTGCCAGCAAATACGACACTTTTAGAAATAAGACTTTGCTATTAGATAAGACGATAGTATAATTCGCTATACGATTAAAGGTTTAGTTGAGTTCACTAAGCTATAACTAAAGTATTAATCTGATTGTTGAAGTTTTGTTTATAATTAAAGGAGGATTGAGATGAAAACCAATTTATTTTTTAGCTTTATAGCGCTTATGCTACTTAGCGTTATTTTTGCATCAAACCCATTATCAGCCTCGAAGGTCTTAACGGGTGAGGTTGAAGCATATATTGCAGAGGACTTTGACTCTTTTATTCAGGAGGACAAGAGCATTATCATTCCTGGTAAGGGTGTTTACAAACTAAAAAATTCTAAAAATGAACCTGATAACAGATATTCTGATCTTATTACAGGTGACAAGGTCAAAATTAAAACCGGCGGTTCACTAAGTGGTAAATCCAGCATCGTACTTACCAAAAATCCCAATATAGAAAATCTTCCCCCACAGGCTCAATCTGCTTTTGCAAATATAATAGGGATTATCCCTAATTCTCAGGCAGACGGAACAGAAAATACAGAACAGATTGCAGACGGCCCATCAGCACAGGCAGCAGGCGATCCTTCTGAAATGAGGACGGTAATCACATTTCTTGTAGATTGGGGTACAGGTTACACGGTAGCAAACCCTGATCCGATGATGAATAATATGTGTGATGCATCAGATTCAACAGATGTAGTCTGGAGAGACAGCTCATACAATCAGCTCGGTCTTAACTGCGATCTTAATAACGATACAAATAATGACGTATTCGGTCCTTATTCAGTTCCGGTTCCATCAAATCCATGTGCTTTTTCAAACCTTGTATCTATGGGTAATGCCGTTATGAACTCAGCCCGTGATGCTGGGGTAAATGTTGATGCATATCAGCACAAGGCATTCATACTTCCTCCGGAGCTATCATGCGGTTGGGACGGATATGCGCATATTGGGTGCAGTTCTTCATCATGCCATTCATTTTATGACGGCAGCTCTCTCAACTGGCCGGTTCTGCCGACACACGAACTTTTACATAATTATGGAATGCACCATGCTTCAACAGATACTGATAACGATTGTACAGTAAACAGTGAATACGGAGACAGAAGCTGTGATTTGGGAAATCCATATGGAAATATTCACGTAAATGCATTTCACAAAAATCAGTACTCATGGATTCCAACTGCTGCAAAACCTATAGCTCAGACTTCAGGTACTTATCAAATCGATCCACTAAATAGAGACCCCGGCACGCTTACAGATCCAATTCTTATGCTAAGGATTCCTCTACAGGATATAAACGGACAGTATTTTTATGTTTCAAACAGACAGCCCGAAGGAATTGATACTAATTTAAGAACTGAATACTGCAACACGGTAAGCGTACATAGAAAATGTTCATCAAACTCCCGTTCTTATCTTGTTGCAAACCTTGCGGTTGGAGATACTTTTACTGATGCTGCAAGAAATATTACTATCACACATGACAGCCGTACTGCTGATCATGCAAATGTAATTGTCTCACTGGATGAAGGCTCTGATATAACACCTCCATCGGTAAATATTACCTTACCAACAGATGGAGAGACCGTCTCCGGAGTCTTTAACGCCATAGCAAATGCAAGTGACAATGTGGGTATTGACCGAGTAGAGTTTTATATGGATGCAGAAGCTACTCCTTATTGTACAGTTACAGGTGATCAGCCTTCATACAGCTGCAACATTGATTCTACACTGTATTCATTTGGAGCACATACAGTAACTGCATGGGCATATGATGCAAACGACAATAGTGCATCTGACAGCGCAAACATTAATGTGGATAATTTACCTCCGGATATCACACCACCGGATGTATCGATTACCTCTCCGCTTAATGGTGATGAGGTTTCGGGAGATGTTACAGTACAGGTAAATGCTACTGATAATGAAACAGTGGATTTTGTCACAGTGCTTGTAGATGCGGTAGAGGTTTGCCCCTCACTAACTCAGACCCCTTATCAATGTACATTCGACAGCACTCAGTTTACAAACGGACAGCGCGCAATCACAGCTAGGGCTTATGATCTGGAACCAAACATGGGTGAGGATAGCATCGCAGTTACGGTTAACAATCTGGCCCCGCTTGCAATCACAAGCTCAGGCCTAACAAATAAAACTTCTTCATCAGCCGATGTAAATGTATCTACAAATATTCCTACAAATGCACAGGTAAATTACGGACTTAGCAAAAATTCACTAAATAACTCTGCAACAGACGGTGTCTCGGATACAAACCATACAATAAATCTTACGGGTCTTAGCGCAAACACATGGTACCACTATCAGATTGTTGTGGACTCTGCAGACGGACAATCTGAGACAACTACCACAAAGAAGTTTAGAACTTCCAGAAGTTCAGGAGGCGGAGATCCAACACCAACCCCAACACCTCCACCATCAGGCAGCCTATCTATTATTGATAGCGGAGTACAAAACAAGACTTCATCATCTGCTGAGGTAGTGTCTACTATAAGTGGCCCCTCGACCGTAGTGGTAAATTATGGTACTAGCAATAACAATCTGTCACAAAGTGCCACGGATGGTGTTACAGATACTAACCACACGGTGCTTCTTAGCGGACTTCAGTCAAGCACACGCTACTACTTTGAGATAGTTGCAACTTCTGAAGATGGAACCGAGCAGACTACTAGCGGTGTTAGTCAGTTCAGGACAAGGCGTTAGAATTTATTTAGAACTGCTTAAAAAAGTAAAATAGAGGATTTAGAAATAAAAAAGCCCGGCATAAAAACCGGGCTTTTTTTTGTTTTAGTTTAAATGGTTTAGATATTAAACTGCAACTACATTTTGTGCTTGTGGGCCTTTTGGGCCATTATCTGCAACTGTAAATTCTACTCTTTGTCCTTCTTCAAGACTGCGAAAACCGTCACTGCTAATTTCACTATAATGTACGAATACATCATTTTCGTTTTCACGCTCTATGAAACCAAAGCCTTTACTTGCATTGAACCACTTTACTGTGCCAATTACTCGTTCTGACATAATGGGATACCTCCTGTAATTAAACTCGGATCATCGGGGGTGGCTCTTGAAAAAAATTTAGAAATGAATCTTAATTTAGAATGGAACTACGCCTCTATTTCCTATACGTATATAATAACCATTGAATTTACTTTGTCAATCGCTGTTTTATTTAAGGGCTTTTCGTAAGCTGCAATGCTAATTAATATTCCGTATTTCTTACACTTTTGTCTGCGCGAAAAGTTTCAAGAATCTCAATAAGCAAATCATGTTGTTTGCTTATTGCTTCATGTTCCGTATCGGTATCATAATCATCCAAAAACTGCATAAGATGATCGGGCTTTCCTTCAACTTCATGAACAACTGTATTGCATGACATCTATTTTTACCTCCAATTCAAACTATATGTATTTAGACTGTATATATACGCTCAGGATTCAGTAAATAGTAAAAATGAGAAAAGTTGAATTAATGTGAAGAATGTAAGAAATCTATGTTAGATCAGAATATAGTTAAGGTATTACATAATAACAAAGTGCGATCAATTAGTTAATCGCTGGTTTAAAACCCTGATCTTATGTGAAAGGTCTTTCATTACAAAGAGTGCAAACAGCGGTTCTTCTTTTACTATTAAGAGAAAAGTCTCTCTGTTAATTGGAACTATTTTAGTATGTGTTATAGCAATGGCAGTGGCGCTTCGTGGCTGGTCTTCTACAAGTGCCATCTCTCCTAGTATTTGTCCTTCAAACAATTTACCTACTGCAAATCCGTCAACCTGTATTTCTATTTCACCTTCTAATATAATAAACATGATTCCACCGTCTGAACCTTTATCAAAAATAATATCTCCTGGTTCAAAAACATCGTACCTGTTTGAAAGTTTGAACATCTCAAGGATGTCTACTTCTTTGTTATCCATGCCCTAACTCCATTAATATATAGATCTAATTTAGATATTCCAATTCTTCATTCTATCACAGCCAGCACAGCTAGATCAATAGTTTATTTTTATATAGATGTAATTAAGGTCTTTAAAAATTACTGTTGTAACTTATATTAAAAATGATTAATATTGTTTAATTGGGGGTCGGAAGTAAATGTCTGTTAACATACAAGGGACAGATAATAATTATAAACCAGGAGTCGGCAGCAGCTCTGAATTTTTGGATATCATCAGGCAGGCTGAAACCTACGCCAGTGTTCCCAGACCTATACTAGTTAGAGGGGAAAGGGGTACAGGCAAAGAACTGCTTGCTCATTATATTCATGCAATTAGTAACCGATCAGAGTATCCCTATGTTATTGTAAACTGTGCGGCATTTCAGGAAGACCTGTTCATAGCAGATATGTTTGGCCATGAAAAGGGCGCTTTTACAGGTGCAGATGGTACCAAGATTGGAAAATTTGAGCTTGCAAACAAAGGTACTTTCTTTCTTGACGAAGTTGCCAACATGTCGATAAAAGTGCAGGAAAAACTACTAAGGGTAATAGAGTATCAGTCATTTAACAGGCTTGGCGGTACAAAGAAAATAGAAGTTGATGTAAGAGTGATCGCCGCAACCAATGCTCCACTCGAAGAAATGATGGAAAACGGTGAGTTCCTTCCAGATTTATATGACAGGCTCTCGTTTGCTGTACTCGTGGTTCCACCACTTAGAAAAAGAAGGGATGATATACCTCTATTACTAAAACACTTTATAGATCAGCTCCATCAGGAAATGCCTGATTTGGAGATAAAGAGTTTTACCAAGGCAGCTGTAAAAGTTTTAAAAGAATATCACTGGCCGGGAAACATCAGGGAACTCAAAAATATAGTCGAGAGGTTATATATATCGGATATAGACGGAGTTATATGTGCATCGGAATTGCCAATAGAAATAACCTCACTGGAGCCATTAGACGGTAGTTTTTATGGCAGAACAAAAGCATTTAAAAAAACAATTCTATTAACCACACTTAAGGACTGTCTTGGAAACCAAAGAGAAGCCGCGGCTAAACTGGGTATGACTTATGATCAGTTCAGACACTACTACAAAAAATTCAACCTAGGTGAATTGTTGGTGTAATTCACCATCGGTTGGTGTTTTATAATCCAGGGCCAAACCGAAATATCAATAATTACAGATAGTTACCACTGGCATATCTGTTGCTATATATTCTTGCAATAAAAAATACAGTGTCAGGAGGTATGACATGAAACTGCTTGCAAGAATTTCAAAATTAATCACGGCAAACATAAACAGTTTGCTCGATGAAGCTGAGGACCCTGAGGTTATGGTTAAACAGCTTATAAGGGATATAGAAGAAAGCATAGTTGAGCTTAGAAGAGAAACTGTTAAAGCTGTTGCTAATGAAAAACAGCTTGAAAAACAACTATCTTCTACAGTCGATTTGATAATTGATCTTGAGAGTAAAGCCAGGCTAGCTCTGGAAAAAGATGAAGAAGCATTGGCCAGAGAGGTATTAAAAAAGAAGCTTCGTACCGAGAAGACCAGGGACAATCTTACAAAAGAACACAAGAGTAGTGTAAATCTTTCTGCACAACTAAAAAGTGATCTGGTTCGTCTTGAAGACAGGGCTCAGGAAGTAAGAAGAAAAAAAGAAGAGCTTATCAGAAGGAAACGCTCAGCAGAGGCCGCTCTCAGAACACAGAAGGCTGCAAAAAAATCATCGGAAATAGTGTCTGATGTAAAAAGCTTTATTGATGATATTGAAAGATCAATAACAGATGTAGATTCAATTGAAAATGAAATAATAAAGATTGAATCACAGGCAGAGGCTGAAAAAGAAGTGCTGGAGCTGGAAATTAAAAAAGAGTTAGATCTGCAAAGTCTTGCTGAAGAAAATTCAGTAAATGAAGAACTGGACAGATTAAAAAAGGATTTAAATAAAACCAATTAAACGCTGACTATCATGGAAAAAGTATATATAGCTTGTTTTATACTGGGATTTATTTTTCTGCTCGTATCTATTTTTACAGGTATGGATACAGATGCCGATATAGAAATAAATACTGATGTGGATGTCGATATAGATGCTGATCTTGATTCGGATATTGGCTCAAATGCTCATGGAGAAGGTGCAGTAGAAGCTGTAAAGTTTCTAAGTCTAAGAAACATAATATTCTTTGTAGCCTTCTTTGGTTTTACGGGCACTGTGCTTACCTATTTAAAGACAGAACAGTATTTAACAGTTGCATCGTCAGTACTTATGGGATTGTTTACAGCGTTTGTTGGTCATAAGGCCCTCAGCTACCTTAAAAGAACTGAGGTTGGGGAGGGAAAAAGCTTATCACAGTTAGTTGGCCATAATGCAAAGGTGCTTGTTTCAGTAACAAAAAACAGTCAGGGCAAAATATCCGTAACTACTGATGAGCAGTTGATACAAATATTAGCCATGGTAGCAGATGAATCCACAAGGGATGAATTTAAGTCCGGAGATGAGGTTGTGATTGTAAAGATTGAGGGCGGGACTGCCTATGTGGGAGAAAAGGAGTTTATAAATTCATAAAAGGGGGTTTATATTATGCTTAGTTTTATAGGAACGATAATTGTAATCGGTATTATTGCAGTATTCATAATAACTATTGTGGTAAGTCAGTTTTTACTGATTTGTCATCCAAATGAAGTAATAGTATTGTCCGGACGGTCAAGAAGATTAAAGGATGGATCTATAGTAGGTTACAGGATAATCAGAGGGGGCAGGGCACTTAGGATACCAATGGTTGAAAAAGCGGCGCGAATGTCACTGGAGACTATCCCTCTTGAATTAAAAGTTGACAATGCGTATTCGAAAGGCGGTATACCTCTTAAGGTAGAGGCTATTGCAAACGTAAAGGTCGATTCATCGGAGCCTACGTTTGGAAATGCGGTGGAAAGATTTTTGGACAAGCCGCAATCCGAGGTTCACAGGATCGCTAAGGATACTCTTGAAGGAAACTTAAGGGGAGTGCTTGCGACTTTAACCCCTGAAGAGGTAAATGAAGACAGGCTCAAATTTGCTGAGAGTCTGATATCCGAAGCCGATAATGACTTAAGACAGCTTGGGCTTCAGCTCGATACCCTCAAAATTCAAAATGTATCAGATGCCGCATCTCACAGCAGGGCAGAGGTTGCAAAGGCAGAAGCTGCTCAGGAGATTCAGACAGCTCAGATTAATACCGATAGAGAAGTAAAGGTGCGAGAAGCACTTGCAGGCCAGAAAATTGAGCAAGAAAATAATAATCTCAGGGTGATAAAGGCAGAGCTTGATAAGGTTGCCGTAGTAAAGGAAGAAGAGGCAAGCGTAGCGAGAGAAAAAGCCAGAGCCGAGTATGAACAGGCTATGGAGCATGAAAGAATTATACTTCAGCAAAAAAGACTTACTGCTGATGTAATCGAACCCGCAAGAGCACAAAAAGAAGCTATGGAGCTTGAGGCTAAAGGTCAGGCTGCTCCAATCCTTGAGACTGGTAAAGCAAATCTCGAAGTTTTAAATGAAATGATAGCAACATATAAGAGTGCAGACGGTGAGGGCGAAAAAGTGTTTATGCTCAATATGCTTCCTGAAATCATTTCGCAGATAGTTAACACAGTAGGTGAAGTAAAGGTTGATAAATTAAGTGTAATTGATGCAGGGGGTGGCTTTAACGGAAACGGAAGCGGGCTTGGAAAAGCAGTTAATCAGATGCCGGTAGCAGTTCTATCATTCATTGAACAGATCGAGAATGCAACGGGTGTTAACATTTTAAGTCAGTTTACAGGCAGTCCGAAAGAAGTACAAAAGGATGAGTCTAAACCCAAATACTCCATAACACATAAAGCTCCCTCAAGACCGGTAAAAAAAGTGGTAACTAATCCACCTGAATCAGATTTTGAAGACCATGTGCATTCTGAGCCGGATGATACACAAACTAAACAGCATGATACAAAAACAGACAGATAGTCCTGAATAAATCATAAACTAAAGCCTCTTAGAAGATTAAGGGGCTTTAGTTTTAATATAGGAGGTGTCAGTTATGGTCACATGCAACATTAAGCCGGATGATAAAAAAGCCTTTATAGATGATATGGCAAAGAGCCTTACAAATCGATATGGTAAAAAGAAATACTACTCACAGAATGAAATAAGAAATGTAGCAAGATATAACGGTTACCCCATTGATTGGTACTGCTGGGCATACTGCTTTTTTTGTACACATGAAGAGTTTGATCTTATTCATGAGCAGCTTGGTGAAGTATGTGATTATGCCTCTATGAAAACTGAACTACTTTCAGAAGTTTCCGGGTTATCTGCATCATCATTCTTGGATTTAGATCTGTCCTGGCTTGATTTCCCGGATATTAACTGGGCAGGCATTTTCGATTGGTTTGACTGGAACTAACTATTTCCTCTTAACCTTCTTAGCCTTCTTGTCGTCATCTTTCATAAGCTTATATTCGATGCTGTCTACAAGGGCTTTCCAGCTTGCTTCTACTATATTTTCAGAAACTCCCACGGTACTCCATCTGCTGTCTTTATCTCCGGATTCTATAAGAACACGCACTACGGATTCCGTACCCTGTTTGGTTGATACCACTCTTACACGATAATCGAGAAGCTTTACTTCTTTTAGAGAGGGGTAGAATTTTTCAAGGGCTTTTCTAAATGCGGTATCAAGCGCATTTACGGGGCCGTTTCCTATTGCAGCGGTATGTTCTGTTACTCCGTCTACTTTTACTATTACTGTAGCCTCGGCAAGAGAATCTTCATCTTCTTCTCTTTTCTCTGAGATGGTTCTTGCGCTAATGAGATCAAAGTGCTTGTTGAATTTGTCGATGGATTTCTTTACCAGTATCTCAAAAGAAGCGTCGGCACCTTCAAACTCATAACCCTGATTCTCAAGGGTTTTAAGATTAGAGAGAATGTTTGGAATCTTTGGATTGTCTGATTTAATATTAATCCCAAGCTCTTTTGTTTTATATAGTATATTGCTTCTGCCAGATAGATCGGAGATTAGCACTCTTCTATGGTTTCCTACAATCTCAGGGTCTATATGTTCATAGGTCTGTGAATTTTTCATCACAGCACTCACATGCAGGCCGCCTTTATGTGCAAAAGCGCTTTCTCCTACAAATGCCCTGTTCTTTATGGGGGGCAGGTTGGTGAGTTCATGAATGAAATGCGAAGTATCATAAAGCTTTTTAAGATCATCCTGCAGGCATTTAAATCCAAGCTTTAGCTGAATGTTTGGAATTATGGAGCAAAGATTGGAATTGCCGCATCTCTCGCCATAACCGTTCATTGTTCCCTGCACCTGAGAAGCTCCGGCTCTTACTGCATACAGCGCATTTGCTACTCCGACTTCACTGTCATTATGAGTGTGAATACCAAGAGGAGGATTATCCAGTTTTTCATTTACTTCATTTATTATCTCTTCGACTTCCCATGGAAGTGTGCCCCCGTTTGTATCACAAAGCACTAGAGAATCCACTCCTGCATCAAGAGCGGCCTTTAATACCTGCACGGTATAATCTGGGTTATTCTTATAGCCGTCAAAAAAATGCTCGGCATCAAAAAATACTTCATCAACTCGTTTTTTCAGGTACTTTACGGAATCATTAACCAGATCGAGGTTTTCCTCATATGAAATTTTGAGCGCTTCTTTTACATGAAAGTCCCAGCTCTTACCCACAATAGTGACAACCGGGGTCTGTGCTTTCAATAACGCCTGAATATTCCCGTCCTTGCTGCATGTAACTTTAGCTCTTCTGGTGCTTCCAAAAGCTGCAAACTTTGCGTGTTTTAGCTTTAATTTCTTGGCTTCTTCAAAAAATCCTTCATCCCTGTCATTTGAGCCAGGCCAGCCGCCTTCGATGTAATGCACACCAAGGTCGTCGAGTCTGTGTGCAATCCTGATCTTATCATTTATGGAAAAGGCAATATCCTCTCCCTGCGTTCCGTCTCTTAGTGTAACGTCATAAATGTTTACAACTCTTTTGCTCATTTCTTATCTCCAAGGTTAAATGCGTCGTGCAGCGTTCTTACGGCAAGCTCAGTATATTTTTCTTCTATCACACATGAAATTTTAATCTCCGAAGTGCTTATCATCATAATGTTTATACCCTCATCTGCAAGGGCTGTAAACATTTTGGATGCTACACCGGAGTGTGTTTTCATCCCAACACCTACAAGTGATATTTTCGCGATTTTATTATCAGATACTATTTTTTTTACGCCTAATTCTTTTACAAGTTTCTTTGTAAGTGCCAATGTTTTCTTAAAATCCGTTTTAGGCACTGTAAAAGTCATGTCTGTAAAGCCTTCCGTGCTTATGTTCTGAACAATCATATCCACCACTATCTCGTTTTCTCCGATCTCGTTAAATATTGTTGCTGCAACTCCGGGCTTATCGGGTACATGGGCAAGAGTGATCTTTGCCTGATTTTTATCGTATGTTACTCCAGAAATTAAAGTCTGTTCCATATCCTGCATTGCTTTTTTTTCCTCCAAAACCCATGTGCCTTCGGCATCGGGGTTTGCTGTTGGTTTTACATGTAAGGGTACCTTAAACTGCTTTGCAAACTGCACGGCTCTTGCCTGAAGCACTTTAGATCCAAGACTCGACATCTCAAGCATTTCTTCGTATGAAATTTTGCCAAGTTTCTTAGCACTGCTAACCATCCCGGGATCAGACGTGTAAACACCATCAACGTCGTCTTTATAGAGTTCACAGCTGTCTGCATTTAGAACAGAGGCCAATGCCACTGCCGTAAGGTCCGAACCGCCTCTGCCAAGGGTTGTTACATTGTTTTCTTCATCCACACCCTGAAATCCGGCAACTATTACAATCTGACCTTTCTTAAGAGCCTTTTTTACACTTGAATCGTCAATTTTTACAATCTTTGCTTTGGAATAGGATTTATTGGTTAATATTCTTATCTGATGACCCTGATACGAAACAGCATCTTCACCCATAGATTTTACCATCATTGCTACCATGCCAGACGATACCTGCTCACCGCTTGATGTAATAACATCAAACTCCCTTTCATCCGGAGGGTCCATAACGGACAGGGCAAGCTGTACAAGTCTGTCGGTTTCTCCTGCCATGGCCGATACAACGGCTACAACTTTATTGCCTTTATTTTTAGTGTTTACAATATGCTTTGCAACCCATCTGATCTTGTCTATGTTTGCAACGCTTGTTCCACCGTATTTCTGAACGATAAGAGCCATTTTTCTTCGCCTTTTATTGTAATGTTTCTGCTTTGCACAGGGCCGTCATTATTGCTTTCATCTGGTATCTCAATATCTATATTTATTGAATATTGCGGAAAAACCTCACTTATACGTTCTGCCCATTCTACTACAGTTACCCCCTGGCCATAAAAAAAGTCTTCAAAGTTTAAGTCATCCAGTTCGCTTGCTGATGACAACCTGTAAAAGTCAAAATGGTATAATGGGTGTTTTCCGCTGTAGGTTTGCAAAATTACAAACGTTGGGCTGTTTGGTTCTTCTTCTATTTCTAATCCTTTAGCAATACCTTTTACAAGGACTGTTTTTCCTGCTCCAAGATCACCATTTAGAGCGATTATTGTACCTTGCTGTGCTGTGCGTCCTATTATCTCTCCTATTTGTAATGTTTCTCTTACGCTGTCTACTGTTAATATTATTCTGTCTTTTGTGTTTTCAATATACACGGTAAATATAATCTCTTACTTTATTTCTTTTAATGTTGTTTAAAGCCCTGGGTACCCTGTCGGCAATTTCTGATGCCAAAAACCCTGATTCCGAAATCTCTTCGCTTGCAATGTCACCTGCAAGGCCGTGAACAAAGACTCCTATTTTACATGAATTTTCCGCATTGTAACCCTGTGCCAGTAATCCCCCGATAATTCCCGTTAGTACATCTCCCATTCCTCCTGCAGCCATACCCGGGTTTCCGGTAGGGTTAATGAATATCTTCCCATCAGGAGTGGATATGACAGTTCTTGCTCCTTTTAGGACAATATAAACCCCAAATTTCCTGGAAAACTCTCTTGATACATTAATCCTGTCGTTTTGTACGTCTTTATTCTTCTTTCCAATAAGCCTTGCCATTTCTCCGGGATGTGGGGTTAAAATCACCGGCACAATGAGGCTTTTTAGTGTACGTAAATTATTAGAAATAAGTGTTATAGCGTCTGCATCAATGACTACAGGTACTGTAGAATTTTTAAGAAGCTTAATAAGGAAAGATTCAGTTTGCTTTGATGTAGAAATTCCGGGTCCTATTGCAAGGGCTGATTTGTTATCTGATAAAATATTTACTGCCTGCTTTAGACTTCCACTTCCAAGTGTGCTGTTTTTAGTTTCAGCAAGGGGTTCTGTCATGGCTTCGGTGAGCTTTTCTTCTATAACAGGGTTTAAGCTTTTAGGTATTCCAACTGTAGTAAGTCCTGCACCAATCCTCTGAGCCCCTAGTGCTGATAGCACTGAAGCGCCGGATTTCCCGGGAGAGCCTGCAATAATAAAAAGGTGGCCATAAGTTCCCTTATGGGTATCCCTGTTCCTTTTACTTAAAAGCGGCTTAATATTGCTGGCTGTAATAAGCTCTATGTTAATGTTATCTTCTAATTCTTTTGGAGTCGTTATACCCGATAGGTATAAATCTCCGCAGTAATCCACTCCTGGATGGATAACAGTGCCTGTTTTTGGCAGGGCAAAAGTTAGGGTTTTATCTGCTTTAATACAACATCCATGGGGTAGTCCTGAGTTGGCATCTAGCCCTGAGGGTATATCAACTGATAGTATTGGTGTGTCTCTTCTATTTAAATATTCTATTATTTTTTCGTAAAATCCCTTTACTTCTCTATCAAGGCCCGTACCGAAGATGCAGTCCACAATGAGGTCACATTCAAGATACAGAGGAAGTTTTTCTTCAAGATTGATAATCTCGGCATTAATATTTTTTAGAGATTTAAAGTTTGAAAGAGCATCACCCTTATACTTCTTTTCGTCTCCACAAATATAGGTTTGAGTGTTAAAACCCTTTGAAATTAAATGTCGGGCGACTACAAATCCATCGCCTCCGTTGTTTCCTATACCACAAAATATGGCGATGTTTTTAGCCTGTGAATATTCTTTTTCAATAAGTTCGGCTACACTCCTGCCGGCGTTTTCCATAAGTATGAGCCCAGCAATCTGAAGATCTTCTATTGCCGACCGGTCAATTTCTCTAACCTGTTCTCTGGATGCTATTTTCATATTTATTTAACAAAATATGCAATGATTTCATTATGTTACTACTAATACCTTACAGAATATATAAAAGTTGTTGATAATGCAATCATAGATTTATGATTGCAGTTAGATATGGCGTGTAACCTATTGTATTAATTGAATATTTCTGTGACTGCTTTGCCGTCCAGATTAGGAGGTATATTAATATCCAGGAAGTTTAAGATCGTGGGGACTGTGTCATAAATTTTAACTTCTTTTTGTATCTTATAACCTTTTTTAACAGAACTTCCATAGGCAATCCATGGAATGGTCATATGCTCTTTGAGTCTTGTTCCATGGGTTTTTTCTGTGCCTCCATGATCCGCTGTGATAATCAATAAATATTCTTTTTCTGCCCATTCAGTCCTTATCAAACCAAGAAGCTTTTCAATTTCCTTATCAACAATTCTTAAGGACTCTAAATATTTCTCAGTCATCCATCCATGTCTATGGCCGCTCAGATCGGGCTCAGGGTAGTGAATAAAATTTATATTATTCTTTTTAGACTTTAATGTTGAACTAAAAGTTGTAGTAATAATTGAGATAATATTATCTTTTTTATCATAAATATCGTGACATAAAACAGTGTTTTGGAAGCTTGGTCTGATTAGAAATTTAAGTTTATCCTTGCCACATATAAATGTAGTACTGAAACCATTTTTTTCACCTATGGTAAAGACTGTATCAAACTGCAGATATTTTCCCTGCTTGAGAAGCTTTTTTATCTCCCTGTGGTCATTTAAGGTCTTTTTGTGGTTCTTGGCGTCCAGACCTGTAAAAAGTGAAGTATGCGATGGCATTGTGTTGCTTGGATATACAGTTTGGGCGTTTAGAGAATATGAGCTATTTTTTAGAAATGCGGCTAAATTTGGTGTGGTTTGCTCAGTAACAGCATCCGGTCTTAGTCCGTCTATGGTGATGAGAAATAGATATTTTCCATTAGAATCAGCATTGGATATGCACGAAGTAATAAAAAATAATATTAATAGATAAGGTAGTATTATTCGCAAAGTAATGAATAGATTAGCCGACTTATATTAAAATGGTATTTCGCGTAATTATAAAAATATCAATGCTATTTTGCCATGCCTCCGCCTTCTACTGGTGAAGTATCACCAAAGGTGGAAATAAGAGTATTAATAAATTCTTCAGAGTGAGCCTCACAGAAAAAGTAGGTTAGATATCTCATGTTATTATTGGAAACTGATAGTATCTGATAGTGTCTGCTGCAAAGGTCCGTTCCGCAAAGTGCACATTCTTTAATCTGCGATCTTTCTCCTTCCATATCGCATCTCTGTCCATCCTTATCTTTATAATCACAGTGAAATAGATCTATTTTGACAGTTCTTTTCGACATTCTTCACTCCTTGAAAAAATTGCTAAAGTTCTAAAATTTTCTGTTAAACTAAATACAGTTATTTTAATAACCCATTAAACTAAATTTATATACTTTAGTCAAGAACAATATATATGGCTTAGAGTAATTATATTAAAGGAGATTCATTTTTTACTTGAGTATTTAGGTAAATTATGTTTATATTTCGCCCATGATACCAATGAAAGATTGTGTGCCTGGTGTAGCAAAGTTTTTGTACATGAAGGCTGCGAGAAGGCCAAAGCTAGTAAACCTTGAAATTACCAAGCTCTGTAATGCAGGGTGTGACTTTTGTGATTACTGGCAGACAAAGCACGAGGAAAGGCTTACAGATTACGGCCCTGTGATAGAGAAAATAAATCCACTTGCAGTAGTTATTACGGGTGGTGAACCTATGCTGCGAAAGGATCTTGTGGATATAGTAAAACAGGTAAAAGGTTCTACCTTTTATGTATTTACCTCTATGGTTACAAAGGGTGACCTGCTTACGGTGGAAAAAGCGCATGACCTTTTTAATGCCGGGCTTGATCAGATCGCCGTATCACTTGATTTTATTGGAAAGACTCACGACAAGTACAGAGGCATAGATGGCCTTTGGGAATACCTTGAAGATCTTCTTCCAAAACTTGGTAAAGAATTTAAAGGCAAGAAGAGTGTCATTATTAACACCATAATTATGGATGATAATCTGGATCAGATAGTTGATCTCGTACATCAGGCAAAACAGTGGAATATTGGAGTATCCTTCAGCTCTTACTCTGTAATGAAGACTAATAACGAGTCTCACTATATTGATACCAATCTGCAAAAGGTTACAGAAGTGGTTGATGAGCTTATAAGACTTAGAAAAGAGCTTAAAGGCACTATTCTTACTACAGAGTACTATCTAAGAGAGATACCGGGTTATTTTAAAAGGGGAGGGGTGCCTGACTGCACAGCTGGTCTTAGTCATATACAGGTTACACCGAGCGGTCATTTAAAGAGGTGTTCAGAGATGCCAGTATCTGCTCATTATTCTGAGTACAGTCCTGATCTCTATCAAAAAACCAATTGCGATGCATGCTGGTTTAGCTGTAGGGGTGAGACTCAAAGCCCTGCAAACGTACAACGAGCCCTCGAATACCTTGGGGTCTGGGTTTAACTCTTAACTCTCCAGATTGTTCCTTCAGAAGAGTCTTCAATCACGATACCCTTTGAGTTTAAGTAGTCTCTGATTTCATCACTCCTCTGCCAGTTCTTTTCAGCCCTTGCGCTGTTTCTTTGCTCTATCAGATCGTTTATCTCTTCTTCAGAAATATCAGACTCCGATTTAGAGAGTTTTTCCTTTTGCAGATATTCATCGGGGTCCTGCTCGAGTATTCCAAAGGTAGTTCCCAATAACCTTATCTCTGAAACAGCATCATCGAGTGTTGGTGATCCACCTTCTGAATCTATAGATTTATTTATCACCCTGCAAAAATCAAACAGGTTTCCAAGTGCACCAGCAGTATTAAAATCGTCCTGCATTGCACTTTCCCATGACTCTCTAAACTTTTCTACATGTTTTTTTAACTCTTCATCCTCATTAACCTTAATGGTTTTAATGTTCTTAATTCTCTGTAGTGTTAGATACAATCTTTGAAGTGACGCCTCGGCGTCGTCTAGGTTTTGCTGCGAAAAATCGGCAGGGTTTCTGTAATGATGTGATAAAAAGAAAAGTCTTATGGCCTCTTTGCTCCATCTCTTAAGCGCTTCTCTTACGTTTATGATATTGCCGATGGATTTGGACATCTTTTCCTTATCAATCTGAATGAGTCCGTTATGAATCCAGTACTTTGCAAACTGCTCATCTGTAGCGGCTTCTGACTGTGCTATCTCATTTTCATGATGAGGAAATATAAGGTCCTTGCCTCCTCCATGAATCTCAAAGTCCTGTCCCAGGTATTTCATGCTCATGGTAGAGCATTCAATGTGCCAGCCGGGTCTGCCGTTTCCCCACGGGCTTTCCCAAAAAGGCTCGCCTTCCTTTGCACCCTTCCAAAGAGCAAAATCAAGTGGGTTTTCCTTGTTTTCGTTTACATCAATCCTGCTGCCAGCAATCATGTCATCAGGCGTGCGCCTCGATAGTTTTCCATAGCCTATAAACTTATCTATTGAAAAGAAGACATCATTTCCACTAACATAAGCTACGTCTTTATTAATCAGTGTCTCTATTAGATTGATAATGTCATGGATATGGTCGGATACCTTTGGTTCGTGGTCAGGTGGAAGAATTCCCAGAGCGGCCATATCCTCTTGATATTCCTTTGTATATCTCTCTGATACTTCAGTTGCTGCTATACCAAGACTATTTGCCCTTTCAATTATTTTGTCATCAATGTCGGTTACGTTTCTTACGTAGTTAACGTCATATTGTAGGTGTTTTAGAAACCTTCTGATGATATCAAAAGTCAGTGCTGCGCGGGCGTGGCCAAGGTGTGCGGAATCATACACCGTTGGGCCGCACACATACATCCGTATAATGTTTTCATCTTTTGGTACAAGGGTTTCTTTCTTGCCGGAAAGGGTGTTATAGGTTTTAACTTTTTTTAGCATCTTATTCTTGTATTTAGACTATATCCTCTCCGCCGTCTACGCCAATAAGGTTTCCGGTTATCCATCTTGCCTGAGGAAGAGATAAAATTGCAATTGCTTCGGCAACGTCTTGTGTGGTAGTAAGTCTTTTGCTTGGATTGTATTTGCTTGCTTTTTCAACAATCTCTTCATTTCCAGGGATTTTCTTAAGAGCGGGTGTTTCCGTAACCCCAGCCATTATAGAATTTGCAGTTATTCTCTTTGGAGCAAGCTCCACTGCAAGCTGTCTGATATGAGATTCAATTGCTGCCTTTGCTGCTGAAACAGGCCCGTATGTAGGCCAAATCCTGTGACCACCCGCGCTTGTGAGTGCGAAAATGCTGCCGCCTTCTCCCATAAGACCATTTGATATAAGGTCCTGAGCCCAGTAAACAAGGCTGTGAGCCATTACGTCAAGAGTCATGTTCATATTGGTATCGGTGACCATCTTCTTTTTTTCTTCGTCTATATATGGTCTTAAGGTTCCAAATGCTACAGAATGAACAAGCACCCTTACACTACCAGGGTTGTTTTCTTCTTTTAGTGTATTTGATATCTCTTCGATTGTCTGAGCTCTCTTCTCAGCATCGGATACGTTAATATTAAAAAACTTTACTTTTCTTCCCTTACTTTTAATTTTGTTTATAATTTCTTCAACCTTTGGCATCGTGCCTTTTCTATCGAGGTGTATACCAAAGATGTTCATCCCGCAGTCTGCAAGCTCCAGGCAGAGCGCTTCTCCAAAACCGCTGGATGAGCCGAGGATTACTGCCCATGTGTTTTCTAAACTTTTTGTATCAATCAATTTAAGGCCTCCATATTTTGTTAGTTATGCTTAATGACAGGTAGATCAGATTCTACGGTTTTTGCGGCTTATTTCAAGGGGTTTAGCTTATAATATTACTAAGGGGATATTTATATTGGTCTTCTGTCTTTTATTGCTTTTCCAAGCGTAAGCTCATCAATGTACTCTATATCCCCTCCCATGGGCACACCGTGAGCGATTCTTGTGATCATTGTGCCAAGTGGTTTTATTAGCTTAGACAGATAAAGTGAAGTGGCTTCACCTTCGACGCTTGGGTTTGTGGCAATAATAATCTCTTCTATATTCTCGCTTTCTATTCTTTGTAAAAGCTCTTTTATTCTAAGCTCATCAGGTCCTATACCGTCTATTGGGGAAATAGTGCCATGAAGCACATGGTATCTTCCTCTAAACTCATTGCTTTTTTCTATTGCTATCAGATCAATAGGGTCTTCTACTACACAGATTATATTTGCTCTGCCCTCACTACTGCAAAATAAACATAAACTCTCCGCCGTTAAGCAAAAACAGTTCTCACACAGATTGACCTTTGACTTTACCTCAGTAATAGCGTTTGAAAGACTATAAGAATACTCTACAGAGTTTTTTAGAATCTGAATGGCAAGTCTGGTGGCGTTTTTTTCACCAATTCCAGGAAGCTGAGAGAGAAGCTCGATGAGGTTTGATATAGGCTTGGGAAATCCCTCGTTCATGATATTGCAGTACGGATTAAATTAACCCCGGCGGCAGACCGAAATTGCTTGCAACCTTGCTCACTTCTTCTTTCATTACCTGCCTTGCTCTGTTTAGAGCTTCATTGCAGGCTGCTGTTATAAGGTCCTGTATCATTTCGATATCAGGATCTGCTAAAAGCGTGGGCTCAATTTTTATAGAGATGATTTCACCCTTTGCCTTAGCAACCACTGTTACCATCCCACCCCCTGAAGTTGCTTCAACTACTTTCTCGCCGGCTTCATTTTGAATCTGCTCCATCTGCTGCTTTATGTTGCCGGCCTGTTTTAGCATGTCCTGTATGTTACCAAGTTTCATTGATCTTCTCCTTTCTTGTTGTTTTTGACCTTAACTATCCTGCCCCCAAAAGTGTCCAGCGCTTCTTTGAGCGATTTGTTGTTCATGACATTTGTTCCCTGGTCTTTTTGTTCGTACTCATTTTTTGTTTCTGTCTGAGGCTCTTTGCCTGACTTATTTACAAGTACTTTGATGCTGAAATCTTTAGAGTATTTTTTGTGCAGCAGACTTTTAATGCTGTCTATGTTATCTGCTTTTTGAATACTGTCTGAAAACACAGACTGCGATTTATAGGTAAGTCTTATCACCGTATCTTCAATCTCTATTTTATCTGCTCTCTCAAGGTATATGCCCGTCATGCTTGCATGTTCTTTAATATATTCAATAAATGTGCTAACCGATAACTCTGAGTCTGCTTGTTCTTTAATTTCTGTAACTATTTTTTTAGGAGCTACTGCTGCAGCGTCTGAAGGCTCTCTTGTGGTTTTAGGTTTAGGTGAGCTCCTAACATGACCTGCTGGTGTATTACTTTCTGAGCCTTGCAGCCTGTCCAGAATTTCATCTACTGAAATTGCATGTTCCAGTGTAGCAAGTTTAACCACATTCATTTCAAGTGCAATCTGGGGATAAGCAGATTTGCTTATATCTTCGCAAGCCCTAAGTGCTTGATTAAAAATATTTTCAAGCGCTGCAAGTTCAAAACTTTGTACCTCTTTATCTATGGATGATATCTCATCCTCGGTAAGATCCAGACTTATGTGTGTGCCGCATGCTTTTATATGAACACTGTGCCTTGCTATCCTAAGAATCTCTTCAGCTGTTTTCTTTGGGTTTATGCCTTTTTGACCAAGTTCAATAATTATTTCAAGACAGGCTTTAGGGTCTTTTGCGAGGATATTTTTAAAAAGACTTAAGGTGTAGGAGCTGTCAAAAATACCAAACAATTTAGAGGCCTGCTCAAATTCGATCCTGCCGTCAAAAGTTGTATTTAACTGATCAAGAAGACTAAGAGCATCCCTGAGGCTTCCGTCAGATTCTGATGCTATCATATGCAGCGATTGCTCATCTATCTCAATATTCTCTTTGGTTGTTATATGTGTAAGGCTCTCTTTAATCTCTTTGGACGTGACTTTTTTGAAGTCGTATTTCTGGCATCTGGAAAGAATGGTAAGAGGGATTTTACTGGCTTCAGTGGTAGCCAGTATAAAAAGTGCATGCTCGGGGGGTTCCTCAAGGGTTTTTAACAGTGCATTGAACGCCGAGTTTGAAAGCATGTGGACTTCATCTATAATATAAACCTTTGTCTTTCCTGAAACCGGCATATACTTAATATTTTCAATTATTTCCCTAACGTCACCAACCCCAGTATGAGAGGCTGCGTCTATTTCAATAACATCGACTGATCTGCCTGCCGATATTTCGGTACAGTTAGTACATTTTGAACAAGGATCGGGGGTAGGGCCCTTCTCACAGTTTATGGACTTAGCAAGGATTCT
>JBFFSH010000012.1:0-47375 GCA_041572575.1 Thermodesulfobacteriota bacterium | reverse complement strand
TCTTGACTGCTTTTTGTGCACTGCAAAGGGGACAGTTTTTTGTTCATAGTTAAACCTGTTTAACTTTTTTCTCATTATAATATAGTAAATAAAGGCTAAAACCCCATTTTCAGCACACATTTTTTGCAATTATGCCCATTCTGAGGTGAACTCGAAGAATCTAAATGAAGATGCTTCGCTAACGCTCAAGCATGACATACTTGGAAGTCATTCTGAGGCGGGGCCGAAGAATCTAATTAAGTCTCATGAGATTCTTCTCTACACTACGTTTCGATCAGAATGACGGGTGTATGAGTCGTTCCGCTCAAGCATGACAATCTCACTCTCTCTGTCATTCAGAGGCAAGCCGAAGAATCTAAAGAAAGATGCTTCGCATACGCTCAAGCATGACAAACTTATGGGTCATTCTGAGCCGAAGCGAAGAATCTCTTAAGACTCTTCTTTACACCCAGAGTGACCTTTTTTAAATTCCCAAAAACCTTTCTCCACCCCTTTCGTATTAATAATTAAAAATCAGTTTTGAGGAGAAAGCCTATGGGAATAAGAACTCGCTTAAATACCATTTTTAAATCAAACATTAACCACATTGTAACCTCTGCCGAAGATCCTGAGAAAATTATCAATCAGTCGGTAGAAGAGATGCAGGACAGTTTTGATGCGGCAAAGAAAAGAGTGTTCGCGCTAAGCACAGAGATAGAGGACAACAAGAGGTATATGAACAATATCTCAGAGCAGATCGAATACTGGACTGACAAGACCCATGAATTTGTAAAATCCGACATGGACGAAAACGCAAAACAGGCGATCAGAAAGAGAAGGATACTAGAAGATATTAAAAGGAAACTGGAATACAGAATCACAGAGCTTGAGAACAAGTTTAAAGCGGAGGACAGAAAGATCAGAGAAGCCGAGGGAAAACTCATAGCCGCAAAGAACAAGAGGAAGATCCTTCTTGGCTCTTATGGAAAAACTAGATCTGCTCAATCTGCAGACTTTCCCCAGGCAGGATTTGCAGCTCCCAATGCTACACCTGACTCTTATGAAGCATTAATGAGAATGGAAGAGAGAATAAATGATGAAAAGGAGCTAATTGATATAAAAGAATCAAACGAGCAGAACTTGTTTGAAAAAGAAGAAAAGGTGATAGACGAAGAGCTTCAAAATATTAAAAAACAGATCAAAGGAGGAAAAAAATAATGTTTACAGAAAAAATAAAGAAAAAATATGTTTTATTCAGTGCAATGTTAGTCATTGCCGTGCTTGCAGGAACCAGCTTTCTTACGGCTTTTCCAACAATCCCAAAACCAGCGGGAGCAGCAGGCGGCGCGCTTTCATGGGACCTTAAGCTAGCAAACCCTTATATGCTTCAGGGTGATGACAAGGATCTTGTTTTGAACCTGAAAATAAGAGGGGAAGAAATTACAGTATCCGAAAGACCTCCAGTTAACCTCGTATTGGTATTATACAGAAGCGGCTCGATGAGTGAGAAGGGTAAGCTTGAATATGCAAAGAAGGCTGCAAATGAGATCATATCCAGCCTCTCATCAAGAGACAGGCTTGGCATTGTGGCATATTCAACAAACGTTGAGCTTATGTTTCCAATACAGACGCTGGATAATAAAGCTACAGCGCGAAATATGATTAACTCTTTATATCCCACAAACTCTACAAATCTTTCAGGCGGGCTTATCGAGGGAATAAACCAGATCAAATCTGTCTATGATAAGGAATATCTGAACAGAGTGGTTCTTCTTTCAGACGGGCTTGCAAATGCAGGGATTACAAACATTAATCAAATAAATAATATCTCACGCGCTGCATCGGAAAAAGGCATAAGCCTTACCACTATGGGCCTTGGAGCTAGCTTTGATGAAAATATGCTTACAAGTATTGCAGAGTACGGGGCAGGAAATTATTACTTCATTGAGTCCCCCACACAGATAGCTTCTATTTTTAACAGAGAATTCGGCCAGCTTATAAAAACCGTTGCAAAGAATCCGAAGATAAGGCTTAAGCTTGAACCAGGCGTGAAGGTTAAGGACGTAGGCGGTTATAAATACTTTGAAAAAGACGGCGGGATCGAGATTGTGCCGGGTGACCTCTCAAGCGGACAGGAAAGGAACATCCTTATAAGATTGGATGCTCCTACTGACAAGGTAGGAAACAACAAGCTTGCAAGGGCATATCTGGAGTATGACGATATTGTTTCAAATGAGCCGAAATCATTTAGTGAAGGTCTTGATTATAAGGTTACTACAAAAATGGGGCTTGTAGTTAAAAATGAAAACAAAGAGGTGGGAGCAAGGGCTGCTTCGGTAGACGTCGCTTCGGAGCTTTACCGCGCAGCAGAAGATTATGAAGATGGAAAACTCGATGAAGCCAGACAGCGAATGACTCAGGCAATTACTGGTTTGGAAAAACTAAACAGCTCTCCACTTAGAACACAAGGAACTGTAGAGCAGGAAAAAGCGCTCAGGGACGCGTTTGGTGATATGGACGCTAATGCGCCTGCGCCAAACACAGAGGCTGGAAAGAGTCTTATCAAAAAATATAAGACACAGTCAAGAGAGCAGCAAAAGTAAAGTCAAAACAAGAGGAGGGCATTTGCCCTCCTTTATTATACAAGAGGGGTATAAACATGAATCATCTAATAAAAAATATCAGTATGAGCCTAGTATTGGGAGCAGTCTGGGCAGTTATCACAAAATCAGTTCTATCGGTAAATTTTATTCCGGGGTCTATAATCCTGCCTGTTTTTTACCCTCTGCTTTTCACCGGGTTTTTGTTTATAAGCTCATTATACTTTGATCTTGAGATTGGATTATCAAAAATACTTATAACAGGAGCATCTTCCGGGTTTGTATACTATCTGTTATCATTATATTTCCCTCTAATGTCTATAGTTCTCATTACAATCATTATTTCAGCAGGTTTTGTTAACCACAAAAAAAATATTACATCTGGGTTTATATCCGCTTTAATAAAAGGATTTATCTTTATACCTGTAGGAATTTTTACAGCAGACGTACTTATTGGGGTATTTAGCGCATTTACAACAGCAGAGATAATTTCATGGATGATACTTGGATCAGTGCTAAATGTGTGCTTTATGGCCGTAATTATTCCATTAACAAGACTTATGGGTATTGTTGATAAAAATGACAATAATCATCAAATTAAGAGTGAAATTGATGATTTTCGTACGCAAACCTCTGATATTATTAAAGAAATAGAGTCAATTCGTACAATTTAACAAAAAATAAAATATTAAATAATTAAAGTTTCTTCTTAATTATGTATTGTAACTATTTAAAAATATAGTAAAATATAACAATAAATTAAGTTTTTATTATAGATTGAAATAAATATTTATATAAGAGGAGATGAAGATGAAGAAGTTTCTAATTTTAAGCCTTACACTTGTTACAGCACTAATATACTCAGATATAGCATTCTCGAGATCAAAAGCAAGGGTTCTAGATCATTTCAAGGGCACAGTATCCGGTTCTTCCGGATCATCAGGTTCTTCTGGATCATATAGCTCTGGCGCAGGTTCATCAAGTGGCGAAGCGTCATCAAATGTTAAGTACTTTCATGGTGATGCAACATACTACGGTGGAGAAACAAAGGGCAAGGCCCAGCTGCAAAAGATAAAACCACATCCAAAAAGAAATAGCTGTGCAGAGCTTTGGAACGCATACTACGAAAAAGAGGAAATAAACATCAAGGTTTCAACAAGAGGAAATTATGATGAGCAGATCCTGTTTTTCTGTCCTACCTGTACAGATGAAGAACATTTTGTAAAACCCTTTACAGAGTCTGAATATCAGGGGCATACGGGTATGGACAGGATTAAGTCATGTGGATTCGACTACGCTGTGTTTAAAGGCGGCAGGGGATTCAATGAAGTAATTGTAGAAGTTCCAAAAGATTAAATGTGTGATAATTGATAATTTCTTGCAGTTCAGTTTTTTGATTTTTAAAATACAGTAATTATATTCATGACATGTTGTCTACATTTCCATTTGGATGGGTAAGAAACATAGATTCGGAAAACTGGCAGCTTTTGTGGGATTCTATAAACCATAAATTCTATGCAAAAGGGGCGCAGTCCAAGAAAATTATACAGCTTGCTGATATAAATGACTGGTTTGAGTCTAAAAAATTTGCCGATGAAGTTTTAAGCGACCCCTCCAAATTTTTTCCTTCTTAAATCTATAAAATTGGTTATTCTGTATTTTAGGTCCATGGTTGATTTGTTTAAGCAGACCAATTTTGCATTGAAAGGATTATTCTCTAACTATGAAATATATGGAACAGGAGCTCATAGCTATTCCCTTTGGAAGTAGCAAGGTTGACGCTCTATATTATAAAAGCAAGAAAAATGTATCAGAAGAAATATCAAAAACAGCGGTAATTCATGTTCATGGATTTCTGGGCAATTTTTTAGATGGTACGCAGAGATTTCTGCCTCCAATATTGGCAAAGTCCGGCTATTCATCCCTTTCAATTAATACCAGGCTTGCAAATTTCGGCCTGTTTTTTGGCTACGGAATCATAGACGATACTATCCCCCAAATAGACAGATCAATAGAGTTTTTATTAGAACAGGGATTTAAGAATATTGTGGTATCAGGTTACAGCCTTGGCGGTGCCGTTGCGCTCAGGTACATGGCCATGAGAAATTCAGAAAAGAAGTATCCTCATATAAAAGGAGTCATAGTCCTGGCAGCTCCGTATTCGATGCCCGATTCTATAAAAAGAAGATGGGATAAATGGGGAAGCGAGCCGTCATATGACCAGATTTATAAAGAAGCGGAAGCAATCTTCAAGGGCGATCCCGATAATACCGATGAAGACAGGACAATTGTGATATATAAGACCAGAGGAGACTCTTATATACCGGAACACAGTGGAATTTATACATACAAAACATGGTGGCATCTTGCTAGTCCCCATGCCGAGAGTGGTAAGTGTTATAATCAGATAGAGAAGATAAAGCTTCCTATTTTACTTGTTCAGGGCTGGTACGATGAAGTTGTTAGTTCGCAGGAAACCTATCATCTGGCTCAGGTAGCAAGAGATGCAGGAAACAAGAGTGTATCGGTGTTTTTTGTAGACAGTGGTCATGCTTTCGAGGGTAATGAAAAAGAACTGGGAGATATCGCGGTTGGATGGCTTAACTCTAAATTTGAAGAATAGACTTATCTCATAGAATTAAATCCCCATATGAATATCTCTCATAAAAAGCTTGTTAATTTTAAAGCCAAAGATGGATTTGAGGTTAATGCCGTACTTACCATATGTAAAAAAAGAAATGAAAAAGAGCTATATAACACTCCCATAATTATTCAGGTTCATGGTGTTCTTGGAAACTTTCTTACAAGAGGCACTCCGAGACTGCTTCCACCGGCGCTTTTTGATGTTGGTATACATTCACTTTCGATTAACTCACGAATGGCTCATATGGGCCAAATTATTGATAGCGCAATTTTTGATGAAACCATTTATGATATAGATGCAGCTGTGAGATATCTTGTTAAGATTGGATTTCACAGAATATTTATTCTCGGATACAGCCTGGGCGCAAATCTCACTGCCCACTATGCTTCGGTAAATACACACAGAAACGTAAAAGGAGTAATCCTCGAGGGCTGTTCATATTCTCTTCCCGAATCTCAAAAGGATAGACTGCAAAAGTGGAACAGTATTCCAGGCTATGAGGATATATATGAAAAGGCTGAGCATCTACTGTCTCCAAATCCGCTAAAGTCCATAAATGACAGGATATTCGTAGTATACAGGGCGTGGGGGCCTACTTTTAATCCAATTGATTGTGAGATGTTTTCTTATAAGACCTGGTGGTTTATGAGAAGCCCGCAAGCCGAGAATGCAAAGACCTATAAACTTATAGATAAGATTAAGGTTCCGGTACTTTTTATAAACGGCAAAAATGACGATATTGTTTTTGCATGGGAGCCAAAAGACCTTAAAAAGATTCTGGAAAGAGCTGGAAACAGTAATGTTAAATTAAGATTTATTCCCGACGCAAAGCACGATTGTATGGAAAATCCAAAGGCCACAATCTCGGCAATTTCAGGTTTTGTGAAGAAAATAAAGTAGATAATATGAAGTTATTTAAAATTAATGTTATCTGCATGTTGAATTTTTGTTGAGATTTGTTAAATTCTTCCTTTTTTAAAATTTGAAATTGTAAATCTAGCACTCTCCATAGATTTCCATTATTGACAAAAAAAACGGAGGACTGAATGTCTAATTCAGAGGTTGGCAAACGAGTAGCAAAGAAACACGGTATAACAAAGCCAGGAAATATTTACTATAACCTTCCTATTCCCACTTTATATGAAGAATTCATAAAGAGAAACGAAGGCACTATAGGTGAAGGCGGCACTATTGTTGCCCACACAGGAAAACACACAGGGCGCTCCCCGCAGGACAGATTTATTGTGCAGGACTCAAAGAACAAGAACACAATAAACTGGGGAAAGGTTAACAAGCCTTTTGATTCCAGGAAATTTGATGCACTGCTAAACAGGGTACTAAAACATCTAAATGGTAAAGACCTCTTTGTAAGAGACCTTTTTGCCTGCGCTCATGATGATTACAAGATGCCTGTAAGGGTAATTAACGAATATGCATGGCACAATATTTTTGTAAACAGCTTGTTTTTAAGACCTGATGATGACAAATATTCACATAAGAAAGTCGAATTTACCGTAATTAGTTCTCCAAGCTTTAAAGCTAATCCCAAAAGGGACGGCACTCGTACAGAGACTTTTATAATACTGAATCTTTCAAAAAGAATCGCTCTTATAGGCGGAACCGAATATGCAGGCGAGATGAAAAAATCGGTATTCAGTGCGCTAAATTATCTGCTTCCTGAACAAAATGTATTCCCGATGCACTGCTCGGCAAATGTGGGACAGAAAGGGGATGTATCACTTTTCTTTGGCCTCTCGGGTACAGGAAAAACAACTCTCTCTGCCGATCCCAAAAGACCACTTATTGGTGATGATGAGCACGGCTGGTTTGATAAAGGCGTATTTAATTTTGAGGGCGGATGCTATGCTAAAGCCATCAAGCTCAGCCCCAAGACAGAGCCTGAAATCTATAATGCATCATTAAAGTTCGGCTCTGTGGTTGAAAACGTAGAATTTGATCCCGATACAAAAAGAATTGATTTTGACAGCATAAAGTATACAGAGAACACAAGGGTTGCCTATCCGATTCATCATCTTGATTGCATTGTCCCAGAGGGAGTAGGCGGTGTTCCAAAGACCATCTTCATGCTTACATATGATGCGTTTGGCGTGCTACCACCCATATCTAAACTAACACTCAAGCAGGCTATATATTTCTTTATCATCGGCTACACGGCAAAAGTAGCCGGTACTGAAAGAGGGGTAACAGAACCTCAGGTGACATTCAGTTCATGCTTTGGCGCTCCGTTTCTGCCGCGTCATCCAAAGTTCTATGCAGACATGCTTCACAAAAAACTTAAAAAACACAGAGCAAATGTGTGGCTTCTCAACACCGGTATTACAGGCGGCCCATATGGAGTCGGAAAACGTATGCCGCTTCCTGAAACAAGGGCTCTTGTTACTGCTGCGCTTGATGGATCACTCAGTAAGGCTAAGTTTACCGAGGTTCCGATATTCGGGCTCAATGTACCAACAAGGTGTCCCGGTGTAAAAAAAGAAACTCTACAGCCAAGGCTTACATGGAAAAGCACCAAGAAGTATGACGAGAAAGCAGCCGAGCTTCAGGCAATGTTTGATGCCGAGTTTGCAGGACATGATCTCTGATTGTTTTAGAGTAAAAATTATTACTGAACTGTAATACAGCTGGGTTGATCTTAGGGCTGAGTTTTTTGTTCTGTTTGCAAAACAACACTTTCAGATTGGTCTAATATCTCGATCTTTCTTGCCTTCATAACATTCTTTCGCTTTTTAAACAAGAATGACTTTTCTTTACTATATCTGCCGTAAATTCTAATTTCCGAGCCTTCATTTATATCTTTTACATATCCTCTTGCATACACGTTTATAGTATTATTCTCACTATCAGCAAGGCTAAAATATGTAAACTTTCTGCCGTTAAACATTTTTTTGTATTTGAGCTTAGCTACAGTCCCCTCAACAGTGAGAACCTCTCTATGATATTTGTCCTTGTCAGAAAATATCGCAGTGATGGTTAAATCACTTTTTTCTATGGGTCCGATATCGGTAAATGCCTTGTATTTCTTCTCTTCTGAAGAAACCGCAAATGGGTTCAATATCAGACCCAGCAATAAAAAAGAGATGATAAGTCTTGGCCTAGTCATATATATATAAACTGCAAAAATCCATCTGGGTTACACTAACTAGTGTAATATCATGGCTATATATACTGGCTATTTAGTCAGAATAGAGTCTACTGACCACTTTCCCGAGCCCTTTATGGCTACAATTAAAAGTAACCCGACCATGAGTATATGAAACTCAAACCCTTCACCATTCTGGTTTCCAAACCAGTTCATAAAAAATCCGTTTTCAAGATGAATTTTTATTGCGCCAAGCATTATTATAGTAAGACTAGCTGCTGCAAACCTGCTGAATAGTCCAACGATTAGCATTACAGCACCTACTGATTCACCCATTATTATCAAAAAACCGATGAGTTTTGGAAGGCCGCTTGATGCAAAGAAATCAAGAGTGGCGCTAAAGCCATAACCTCCAAACATCCCGAGCAATTTTTGCAGTCCGTGGGGAAGCATTACAGCTCCTGCAACTACCCTTGCAATAAGGCTACCTGTATCATTACTGTCTGTGTGCATTAATTTGCCGATCATAGTTATATTCCTCCTCCTATATATTTATATGTTTTGATGATTTTACTCACCAGCAGATTCAACCCTAAGACCTGCTTCAATCCAGTCCTGCTTGCCTTCCTTGTATACATATATTCTGTCGTATCCAAGCTGCTGCAGTGTGCGGGCGGCCTTTGTAGAATTCTCACATTCCGAGCTAGCACAGTAAACCACTATCTTGCGGTCTTTGTCTCCAAGTACAGAAGGGGCCTTATCGGTGACTTCGGTGTAGTCCATCTGAACGGCACCGGGAATGTGGGCGTCGTTATAATATTTTTCCGGCAGTGCCTCAACCAAAACCGCGCTCTCAGGTTTGCCGATTAGATCAACAACTCCCTGTCTGTTAATTCTTTCAATCATAATAAATACCTCCGTATTTTAATGGTTGCATCTGCAACTATATATAATATACGGATTAATGTTGCAAATGCAACTATATTTGTTAAAATAATTTTATGAATAAAAAACTATCGAATATGGAAACAAGAGCATGGATAGGTTTTGTAAAGGCTCAGCATACAGTATTAGAGAAAGTAGACAGGGATTTTAAGGCAAGTGGATTTCCTCCTCTTTCATGGTACGACGTTCTGCTTGAGCTTGAAAAGGCAAAAGGTGGAAGGCTGAGACAAAAAGAACTGGGAGAGCTTATACTCCTTTCTAAATACAACGTATCCAGGCTCCTTGACCGACTGGAAAAAGAAGGACTAATAAAACGCATGCCCTGTAAAGAGGACACAAGAGGAGTGTTTGCAGTAATTACTGCTAAAGGTAAAAAGCTAAGAAACAATATGTGGCCAGTGTACTATGATTCAATAAAAGAACATTTCACATCAAAGCTCAGCAAAGACGATCTTGAGCATATTACAGGGGTTAGTGAAAAACTTGTTAATATTTCAATAAGCCGATTTAAAAGTGATTAAAATTCCAAATAGTTACTAATACATAAATTTATCTTTATTTTTCTTATAAACTTTATTAAAATAGGTTTGGGATTTTAAAATGAACTAAATCACAAGGAGATGGACAATATGCATAAATTTTTATTATTAGCTTTTGCGATTATTTTTGCTTCATGCGCGGCCAAGGATACCGCACCCCCTGAGGCAGAAGTAGATAAAAAACCTGTACAGCAGGCAACAACCGATTTATCGAAGCTTGGGACTGTAAATTTTCAGACTTCATGCGACCCGGCAGCTGCGGTTCACCTTAACCGTGGCCTTGCTCTTCTTCATCATATGACATATGGTCTTGCAAACAAAGAGTTTCAGACGGCTACATCGGTTGATCCGCAGTGTGCAATTGGTTACTGGGGACAGGCCATGACAGGTATACATCCACTCTGGTCTGATAAACCTTCTGAAAATGTATTCAACAATGGGAAAAGCCTCATAGATAAGGCATCAGCGTCTATGAATAAATCTGGATGGGAAGCAGACTATATTGCAGCTACTGGGCAGTATTTTTCCCCCGGCTGGACTGCCGATGAAAAGGCAAATCTGCAGGGGCTGGAAAAAGGGTGGGAATCTGTGTACCTGAAATATCCCGATGACCTTGAGGCAAGAAGCCTGTATGCACTTTCATTTCTAGCAAATGCAGACCCTCAGGACAAGTCCTACGCAAGACAGTTAAGCACCGGACAGCTCCTTGAAAGAGTGCTGGAGGAAGTACCAAACCACCCCGGGGCTCATCACTATACAATCCACGCGTTTGACTATCCGCCGCTTGCTGAAAAAGCACTGGATATAGCTTATAACTACGGAAATATTGCACCGGATATCCCACACGCACTTCATATGCCTACACACATTTTTACAAGGCTTGGCCTTTGGGACGATTCAATTGAAATGAACTCAAGATCAGCGGCAGCGGCTCTTAAAAACCCGGCAGGGGGCGCAATTTCTCTTCACTACCTTCATGCCCTTGACTACATGGCTTATTCATACCTGCAAAAAGGTCAGGACCTAAAAGCTAAAGAAGTACTGGATACAATAGCAGCCCTTGATGGCCCGATTCAAAAACATGTTGTAAGCTCCTATACTCTTGCTTCTGTCTCTGCAAGACTTGCAATGGAGCGCCATGACTGGCAGCAGGCCTCACAGGTACAGGCGCAGACCCCTGGCGATTATCCCATAGGTTCACACCCTGCTATGTTTGCCATCACTCATTTTACAAGAGCGCTTGGCGCAGCAAATACGGGACAGGAAGAGCTTGCTAAAGAAGAGATCGCTATTCTTGGCAGGTTACAGGAAGAGGAATCAAAAAGCTCTGCCTACTGGGCAAAGCAGGTTGAGATTCAGCAGCTCTCGGCCGTGGCATGGCTTACATATAATCAGGGTCTTAAAGAGCAGGGACTAAACGTAATGAAAAAAGCAGCCGACCTCGAGGCTACGACCGACAAGCATCCTATTACTCCGGGAGAAATTCTTCCTGCAAGTGAGCTTTATGGAGATATGCTTGCAAAGTCTGAGAAATACTCACAAGCGCTCAAGCAGTATGAAAGAACCCTTGTAAGAAGTCCTAACAGATTTAACAGCCTGTTGGGTGCTGCACAAATGGCTGAACTCTCAGGTGATAAGGGTAAGGCATTCTGGTATTACACCAAATTTGTAGAGCTTACAAAAGATGCCGAAATACAGCTTGATGAGGTAGATAAGGCAAAAACTTTTATAGGCATGATAGAAAAGAAAAAGACAGAAATAAATAATAAGAAGAACAAACAATCCGAACAATAATAGTTAAGGGGGATGCTTTTTGCATCCCCCACTTTTTTTGTTCAATCAGCATTTAAATACCAAATATCAGATATCAACTAAGGTCAAAGCGGTCAAGATTCATAACCTTATTCCATGCTGTAACAAAGTCCTGTACGAATCGTTTCTCAGAGTCTTTACTTCCGTAGACTTCAGCAATGGCCCTTAGTTCTGCGTTAGAGCCAAAAATAAGGTCGGTACGTGTACCAGTCCACCTGGTCTTTCCTGCCTTGCGGTCGCTGCCTTCAAACAGATCCTGGGCCTTGGAGGTTGCCTTCCAGGTTATACCCAGATCGAGAAGGTTAACAAAAAAGTCATTTGTTAGCGCTTCGGAGCGTTTAGTAAAAACGCCGTTTTTTGAACTGTCCGAGTTAGTTCTAAGCACGCGCATACCGCCAAGAAGAACCGTCATCTGAGGAGCGGTGAGTGTTAATAACTGTGCCCTGTCAACAAGCATTTCCTCTGCGGGCACTGAGCATCCGGTACTAACGTAGTTACGAAATCCGTCGGCTACCGGTTCAAGCACGGCAAATGATTCCACATCGGTCTGCTTTTGCGTAGCATCTGCCCTGCCCGGTGTAAATGGAACTTTAATATTGTGCCCGGCATTTTTTGCAGCCTGTTCTATTGCTGCACATCCGCCAAGAACAATAAGGTCAGAAAGTGATACACTCTTGCCTCCTTTTTGAGATTTGTTGAACTTAGTTTGAATGGCTTTTAGTGCCTTTAGCACTTTTGCTAACTGGGCAGGTTTGTTTACTTTCCAGTTGTTTTGAGGAGCAAGTGCAATACGCCCGCCGTTTGCCCCGCCGCGTTTATCGGAACCGCGGAATGTTGAAGCCGATGACCAGGCTGTGGATACAAGCTGTGAAACGGTGAGTCCTGATGCAAGAATTCTGCTTTTTAGTGCAGTGATGTCTTTATTATTAATAAGTTTATGAGTAACAGCCGGTAAAGGGTCCTGCCAGATCATCTCCTCGGATGGCACTTCTGGTCCCAGGTAGCGTGCGCGGGGGCCCATATCTCTGTGAGTGAGCTTGTACCAGGCTCTTGCAAAAGCGTCTGCAAACTCATCGGGATTTTCATAAAAGCGTCTTGAAATAGGACCGTATATTGGATCCTCTCTAAGCGCCAGGTCTGTAGTCAGCATGAATGGCGCATGCTTCTTCTTGGGATTATGCGCATCGGGTATGGCTCCTTTTCCTTTTCCATTCTTGGGTCTCCACTGCTGCGCTCCTGCGGGGCTCTTTGTAAGCTCCCATTCATATTCGAAAAGGTTTTCAAAGAAGTTGTTGCTCCACTTTGTGGGTGTAGTAGTCCATGCTCCCTCCAGGCCGCTTGTAATAGTATTTTCTGCGTTGCCGCTTCCAAGTGTGTTTTTCCAGCCAAGCCCCTGTTCTTCGATGCCTGCAGCTGCGGGTTCCGGGCCAACATACTTATCAGGATTTCCGGCTCCGTGGGTTTTTCCAAATGTGTGTCCGCCGGCAATCAGAGCTACGGTCTCTTCATCGTTCATAGCCATTCGGCCAAATGTTTCGCGAATGTCATGGGCTGCTGAAAGCGGATCTGCATTTGCATTCGGACCTTCGGGGTTTACATATATAAGGCCCATCTGAACAGCACCAAGCGGATTTTCAAGTTCCCTGTCACCAGAGTAACGCTTGTCTCCAAGCCACTGCGCTTCGCTTCCCCAATAAATATCCTCTTCAGGCTCCCAAACATCCTCACGCCCTCCGGCAAACCCAAATGTCTTAAAGCCCATCGATTCAAGCGCACAGTTTCCGGCCAGAATCATAAGGTCTGCCCACGAAAGTTTCTTTCCGTATTTCTGTTTAACGGGCCAAAGCAGAAGGCGGGCCTTATCGAGGTTAGCATTGTCGGGCCAGCTGTTTAGCGGGGCAAAGCGCTGCGTGCCTGATCCTCCTCCACCGCGTCCGTCTGCAATTCTGTATGTGCCTGCGCTGTGCCAGGCCATACGAATAAAAAGTGGTCCGTAATGGCCATAGTCTGCCGGCCACCAGTCCTGTGAAGTTGTCATAATGTCAAATATGTCTTTTTTTACAGCCTTTAGGTTAAGGCTCTTAAACTCCTTTGCATAATTGAATTCCTCACCCATAGGGTTAGACAAAGAAGAATTTTGGCGAAGGATGTTTAGCTTTAGCTGGTTTGGCCACCAGTCACGGTTTGATGTGCCTCCGCCGGCACCATGCTTGGCCGGAGTACCCGAAAACGGGCACTTGCTTTCTGAAATTGTGTTTTTCTTTCCCATTTAAATTTTCTCCTCAAATTGTATTGATACTATATTATTGCGTTTGAAGCTATAGATAACAAATATAAATATATAATATTTGAAATAGGTAATACCTATAGTAATATTTAGCTATGGAGCTTCATCAACTAAGATATTTTATCTCTATTGTCGAAACGGGCAGTTTTAGTAAAGCTGCAAGAAGGTGCCATATAGCCCAGCCTTCTCTAAGCCAGCAGATAATAAAGCTCGAAAGGGAGCTTAAGTCAAAACTATTTGACAGGCTTGGAAATAAAGTCGTGCTCACCGAGGCAGGCACAGCTCTTCTTCCGCGGGCAAAACGAATCATGCAGGAAGCTTTGAAGGTAAAAGCAGATATAGCTGATGAGAGGAGCATTGATACAGGATGTATATCTGTTGGTTTCATCACAACTATTGCACCGTATCTGCTGCCTGAGTCATTAAAAAAGTTTAAGAAAAAGTTTCCAAATGCCGATATAAAGGTTTACGAAAATCTGACCGAAAATCTTGTAGAAAAACTTATTGCATTTGAAATTGATATTGCTGTTATGAGTCTTCCCATAGAAAACGCTTTGGTAGGGTACAATGAGCTTTTTATTGACCCACTTTTGCTCTCTGTGCCAAAGAGTTTTAAGCTTTCAAAGCAAAAAAAAGTGTCAATCAATGATCTTAAAAACGTTTCCTTCATTGAGCTTGATGAGCAGCACTGCCTGGGTGAACAGATAAAAGGTATTTGCTATCAACAACAGATGACGCCCGATACAGTTTGCAAAACATGGAATATAAGTACAATACTCAACTGCGTAGCAACAGGCACGGGAATAGCAATAATTCCTCTTATGACAGCGCTTACAAATAAATCCAAAAGTTATGTTTATAAGAAACTTTCCGAAAACCCATCCAGGGCTGTAGTAAGCGCATTTTACAAAAAAAGAACAAGGAAGGAGCTAATCATAGAATTTGAAAAGATCATAGTCGAAGTTTACAAAGACTTAATTCATAAAAACCCAAAATATTAAGATAATTTTACATTAATTAAATACAGGGAATAATTTAATTCAAAAAACAATGAACAATTCACTCAGAAAGACAAAGATCATCTGTACCATAGGGCCTGCAACGAGCAGCTTTGAAATGCTTGAAAAGATGTATCATGCGGGGATGAACGTGGTGCGTCTTAATATGTCTCACGGCACTCACGAGAGTCATGAAAAGGTTATTAGATCGATAAAAAGCATTAATCAGAAAATTAAAGATTCTATTCCGGTTCTGCTGGACACTCAGGGCCCTGAGATACGCACGGGCAATCTGCAAAACGACCTGCATCTGCAAGACGGGGATGAAATTTCCATATCCGTAAGGCCGGAAAATGTAGAGCAGTCTTCATTTCATATAAACTATGAAGACCTTACAAACACAGTGGAAGAAGGTGATATGATCACTGTGGACAACGGGCTTATCAATCTTCAGATTCTGCGCAAAGACGAGGGGGCACTGCACTGTAAGGTGATAGACGGCGGAAGGCTTACAAGCAAACGGCATGTTAACCTTCCGGGTATAAGGGTTAACCTTCCGTCAATCACAGAAAAAGACAAGGCCGATATAATGTTTGGTATCGAGCAGGAGGTTGATTTTATTGCACTTTCTTTTGTAAGAGAAGCAAACGATGTGCTCCAGCTAAAGGAGCTTCTCGATAAGAAGGCCAATAAAATTAAGATCATTGCAAAAATTGAAGACAGGCAGGGAGTAAGCAACATAGAGGAAATCCTCGATGTATCAGATGCGATTATGGTTGCAAGGGGAGATCTGGGAATAGAGATAAATATTGAAGAACTGCCAAACGTACAACGCACTATAGTAAGGAAATGCCATGAAAAAGGAAAGCGCGTTATCGTTGCTACTCACCTGCTCGAATCGATGATTGAAAACCCCGTGCCTACCCGGGCAGAGGTTACTGATGTTGCAAACGCAATCTATGAAGAAGTGGATGCCGTGATGCTCTCCGGCGAGACTACGGTAGGAAAGTATCCTATAAGATGTATAGAGCATTTGGACAAAATCGCAAGGGCATCGGAAAAACTGCCTGGGCTTAATTTTAGCAGCAATCTTATAAAGACCGACAACAGACAGCACCTTGCTGCAACTGCCGTGGGCCATGCTGAAGCCATCGACGCAAAGGGTATCGTTGTAATAACGCGCCGCGGTATTACTGCTAATTTTGTTACCAATTGCAGACCCTTTAAGACACATATATATGCATTTACAAATGACAACCGCACGAGAAGGCAGCTCTTTTTAAACCGAAGCGTTATGGCGCACCGCATCTCTTTTAGCTCCGATCCTGAAAAGACTATTCAGACAGCCCTTGGGGTATTAAAGAAAAGGGAGGGTTTTTTAGCAGGTGATCTTGTGGTCGTGATATCAGACATAATTGCAGAATCGGGTATATCTTCTATTCAGACAAGGTCTGTCGTTTAATGCTAATTTAGTCTGCTAAAACTCTATTTTTTGCTAACTACGGCATCCAGTTTACCAACAGTATGGTTCCATTCTGCTATAAAATCATCACTGGCAGTATGATCCTTCCATCCAGCTTCCGGATTATCTTTGACTCTTTTTAATATACCAAGCTGTCTTTGTGACAGGTATTTATTTGGAGATTTTTTGTTTCCGATTGCAGAATTTACAAGTGAGGCCTGAAGAGGGGTCATAGGCACCTATTTATAATGTGATTTGGACATATAATACTTTGGCTCGCGGTCAAGCCTGAATGTTTGCTCAGTTGACACTCTGCCTTGTCCAATTAACTTTTTAGCGATCTGCTTTTGGTTTTCATTTACTGCAAATACATTGTCTGCTGCACCCTCACTTCTTGCCTTCTTTAGTAACTTTTCATATGAAATAACCTGCGGATTATACTTGGTCATCACTACTTCTCTGCCGCCCATAAAGCCTGCCTTTGTAGATACCACTCCGTCAATACTGCCAAGTTTGCCTTCTCCACTCCAAAAGCAGTACATAGAAAATACTGCCTTTTCCAGTCCAGACCTTTTGCCAGAGAGTTCCTTTTCAAGGATTGTTAAATACTCGGGCACTTGCTTGTTATCTGATTTGAGGGCTTTTATCATAGAGCGCACAAGCCCAAGTTTTGTGTAGTCACCGACAAGCCTTGGAGTGAGCTGTTTTTTGTCCGAATCTATAAATCTTACTACAGGGTTGTTCCATGTGGGTTCGCCAAAGGAATTAAGCACCTCTCTGTCATGACCCCCAACATTATTATATATCGCAACGGGAACGAACAGGGCCTCTGCTGCTTCTGTAATTAGAGGGTGTCTCATTACATTTATGCCGTAACCCGATGCCGTATTGCATCCGGGTACTTCATTGAAAAATAAAAGGATTGGTTTGTCCTCGGTCCTGGCTAACTCGACAGCTTTATTAAAGTTTCTATGCCAGTTTATATACCCAAGCTCTGCGGGATTATTCAGATTCGGCTTAAAGTCATCACTATATTTGTACTCGGCAACTTCTGCATTTACAGAATAAATTTCAGTCATATCTTTTAACACTACAAGCATTGTCATAAGCGCCAGTAACAAAGCTATTAATATCTTCATCTTTATTTCACCGCCATTTAAAATCTCTCGTATATCTGATTATAGCAACTAATAAACAGGTTCAAAATATTCTTGAATATTCTTTTACCAACCCTATATAAGGTAAAATAACTATATGAAGCATAATGCTGCTAAAAGGGATTTATCTATCAAGATCGTAACCGCCATAGTGGTAATTATGATGGCAGGTTTTTTCATTGCATCTATATATATAAATATATTGATCATTGCTGCTGTGATAACTATTGTGATATTAATAATTTGCTACCTTTATGCACCCACTGCGTATGAAATATCGGACAGCAAACTCATTGTTTATAGAAATTTCGGGGAAATAGAATTTAGCAATGTTACAGCCTGCCGCTTTATAGAAGATAAAGTGCCGTTCACAGTAAGGTTGTGGGGAAACGGCGGGGTGTTTGCAGGCATGGGGATATTCTGGAATAGTCGTTTTGGAGTATTCAGGATGTATGTTACAAACACAAAGCAAAAAGAATTTGTTTTAGTGGAAACAGAGAGCCAAATCGTAATTATCTCACCTGAAAATCCGCAGGTGTTTATTGACTCGTGGAAAACAAAATAACTGAGCTTCAAAAGCCAGTCCGTATTAATCCTGGTTTACAAGTAGCAATCACTTTATATTGTCATGTAAATGTTTTATGAGATCTGTACTTGTAACAATACCTTCGAGTTCGCCAGCCTCATTGGTGATTATAATCGAATGAATTGTGCTGAACTGCAAAATCTTGGCAACGTCCTTTATCGTTGATGTGATGGGAAGAGTTACTAAATCCTTTGACATTGCATTTTTAATTGTGAAATGGTGATCCAGAATTGCATCGAGCATTCTATCATCCTGCATCTCTATATTAAACATGAGCTTAAAAATATCGTTGGTAGATATAATGCCTATAGGTTTTTTCCCCTTTAACACCGGTACATGGTGTATCATGTTTTCTCTAAAAATCTTGTTAACATCACTTAGTTTTTGACTTACGTGAACTGAAATCACATCTGTTGTAAGAATCTTCTTAATGTTGTCATTTTTTATCATAGTTGGACCTCCTGATTTTTATAGAGAAGCAATGCTAATATGAATATTTCTTTATAAAATACATAAATAACTCAGCTTGAACAATACAATCAGTCTTATAACTTATAAATTCAGATGGCGCTCGATAAACCCTTTGCATATCTGATAAAACACAACCATGGATTCAATGTCTATCCACTCGTCCTTTGTATGAAGCTCACCAACAAGGGGTCTTGATATTATTACGGGGATTTCGTAACGGTGGATAAACCTGCAGTCGCTGGCACCGTCTTCCCTGATCAGGCTTGCAGGATTATTCGTAACCTCTTCTATGATTTTAGCAAACAGGGGATTTGATTCAAATTCCACAGGTTCAGCAGAAAGTGTAACATGCGCTTCGACGTCACTGCCCAATATCCTCGAACACTCGGCGACTATCTTATCCACTGTATAGGGCGGCGGGAAACGAATATCAAGGCTCGCCTCGGCCTTTTCGGGAACGCGGTTAATAGTGTGATTTGGGGTGCTTATGAGTGTGAGTGCACAAGTCGGATACCAGTTGTCGCCGCTTATTTTCATTTGGGAGAAATACTGTTTTAGCGCCGTTAGTCTTTCTATTAAAACCTCAAGCGCATTTGTGCCGAGCCAGGGCCTGGCTGCGTGGCTTGAATGACCCGTGCAAATAACATTAAGCTGTACCACTCCCTTTTCGGCAATCGTAATTTCATTGAGGCTTCCTCCGTCGGGGTTTATGGCAAGCCCGCACCTTAAGCCCACATCATTAAACAGGTGACCAATTCCGCTCACTCCTCCCTGCTCCTCATCGGATGTAATGGCAAGCCCGAGTGATATGCCGGGGTAGGTGCTGTGGAAGTGGTGGAAGAGCTCCAGCATAATAGACATGGCCCCTTTCATGTCGCCGCTTCCCGGGCCGTATATTCTTCCATTATTTATCCTGGGTCTATAAACGCCTACATCTGCGTGGCTAATTACATCCAGGTGTGAGACGAGAAGTATATCCGGCTCTGTGATATCTTTTGGAAGCGCCACGATAGACGGTACTTCATTTTGAACGTGTTCGTTTATTCGTACCCTGTCCAGATTCTTAAGATAGTCTTTTATAAATGAGACGCATCGCTCAATATCATCCGGTCTTTCGGCTGTGCCCGGAATTAGGACAAGGTCTTTTGTAAGGCCCACAAGATGCTCGCGTATGCTGTCTGTGGTTTCATTCTTAGTCTCTGTCATATTCCCATCCTATTGGAAGCGCATCGCTGAAATTTTTAAGTGCTTGAGAACAAATACCCACATTTTCTGCAATGTACAAGAACTGGCCTTTTATTACTCTTCCATCGTTGTTGAGGTTAAAGTTAATAGGTATAAATCCCTCGGTCTTTCCTGGATAAAAAAGCGCGCCTTTAATGTCCAGAAGCTCAAGCAGCTTTTGTCCCTCTATGGGCTGTTCTGTCTTTAGGTTTCTCATGATCCATGCCCCATGAGGGATGAAGTGTCTTGCAAGCACGGACGGGTATGTGGCTCCGGTGACCCGGGCGTTTATTTCACAAATTCGCACTTCAAGTTCACCATTTCTTATTGTCACCAGATAATCCACGCTGGCAGTGCCGCGGTAAGCCTGGGAGTGCAGCCACCTTGCAGCAACTATGGCCTGGTCGAGAAGCTCTTTTTTAAGCCCGGGGTAGTCTTCCAGATAAGGGGGATATGCGATATTGCCCTCATGAACGCTGTGTTTACTTAGTATCTGTTCTGTTATGTCATATAGATGCACGGAATTATCATCCACAAACAGCTGCACGCTTGGAGAATATATCTTCTCGATACCGCCCTCTCCGGGTTTCATCCAGCCCTGAATAATACACGGTCCCTCATAGAACATGTAATCTGGCATTGGTTTATTGCTTCCCGATGTATTTAGGGCGATCATGCCTATGCCCGATGCGCCGATCTGGGATTTTGCAACTGCTCTCGTATAGCCTTTTTTTGAGAGCTTATCCAGACAGTCCTGTGCTTTATCCTGCGACTGCGCAACTTCTGTATCGATAACGGGCAGGCCTTTTTCCAGGAGGTAGTAATGAAGAAGAAGCTTGTTGTTTGCTATGTGACATCCCTCAGCGGTGTTGATATTGGATTTATTAAGCTTACGGGCCCAGTGTACTAACATGTCGTCTGTCACGTAGCCGTCAATCCAGCCTGCCGGATGAGAAGATATCCTTTCTTTTGCTCTGTCAATCTTATACCTGAACTCTTTATCACCGGTGCCTTTATTGATGGCAGAAAATACATCGGCTTCCACAATCAATATATCGGGCAGGCTTAATTTCAAGGTTTTTCCCAGGTAGCTCAGTATTGACTTATTAGGCTCTTTTTCCAATACCAGAAGGTTTGGCCCGCTTTGATACAGTGTGTTGATTACAGTAATGAGTCTTCCTCCATACGTATTCACCCCAGACACTTCACTCTCAAGCTTTCCCAGCTGCTCTATGTTTCCAAAAAACATTGATTTAAGATTGGCAAAGAAAATAACAGAACGGTCCCAAAATGCGGGTAGCCTTCCGGGGTGAACATGAGCTTTGGATTCTGAGTTGTTATCCATTAAAAAAATATTACCGGATAAATATTAAATGTATAAGATTGGAGTACTGTTTGGGAAAATATGTCTTAAAAAATCATGGCAGGATGAATAATAATTCAGCAAACTCTGTTAAGCCTGTTATTTCATAATAGAATATAATTAAAGTCTTACCAGTCCGTGTGAATATCGTAGCCGTTACTGTCGATTATATAGCGGGTGCGTTTGCGTATTACGTTTGGAGGGATGTCCCAGCCGCTGATCGGTATCTGGGCCGTTCTTCCAAAGGTTGTATATACCAGGAAATCATGGGAAATACTGCGTACCGACCCCCAGCCTATGAAGTCGGGATTGTCTCTATCTTCTCTGTAATCGTAAATGCCTTTTTTGTCTATCTTGATAAATACCGTTCTGTTGAGATAGTGCTCATTGTCTTTCATGAAATAGATATAAGAAAAATGGATAATGGGTAATATTACAAAAAAAAGATATTTCAGGTCTGCGCCTATCATGAAGACTATGAATATAAATGCAATTAAAATAAGCACATCAAAAATCAGGGTAGGAAGATAAGACCGTGCTACACTATACCTAAGCTCCAACTGCTCCAGTTTGTCCAGAATTTCGTTCATTACTCCATAAAATTTATCACATAAACATCCCGTTTGGAATGGGAGGGTTTAATAGGGGATGTAATAACGACCTGTTTAATTTGATAAAGCGCCTTATTACTTTTGTGTTTTTCATCTGATTATTATCTTGAGATATTTTATATATCAGAGAGAATATATGTATCTTAATTTTATTATGTATTCTTTAAAAACATGAAACCAATAATCTTGATAACAATACTCATGCTTTTTTCAGCCTGCACAAAGCCTATGGATCAGGAATCTATCGATCCGGTAGTCTCCAAAGGAAAACAGCTTGTCTCGGAGGGCAACTGCTCTTACTGCCATACTCCTCTAAAAGAGGTAAACGGCGAGGATGTTGAAGATTTGGACAGGTATTTATCTGGACATCCAGAAAGTAAACCCGTACCGAAGCTGCCTGATTTCCCTGTAGACTCTGATCAGTGGCTTGAGTTTCTTACAAAGCTGGATTCCACCGTATGGGCAGGAGGCTGGGGAGTTACGCTTTCAGCAAACATTACTCCTGATAAAGAGACTGGCATTGGAAACTGGACTGAGGAAATGTTTATTGAGACCATGCGCAAGGGCAGGCACAAGGGGTTTGGCAGGAATCTGCAGCCACCGATGCCCTGGCAGGATTACGGCAAGCTCTCAGATGAGCAGCTGCAATCCATATTTGCTTATCTGCGGTCTATAAGGCCTATTAAAAATAAAGTTCCAAGGCAGTGATATAATTTTATATCTCTTCTAAACTGCTGATATAATCGGTACTAACCTTGTGCATGCCTTTTCTCTTCTCATAAGTGCAAGCGCGCGGTATTTATTTAACACCGGGTCCTGCCTGCCTGAAAACGTGATGCCGCTTCCATGGGGGACTAACTGGCTTGCCTCAAAATCCAGCATTTTTCTACAGTCCCAGTCCATCCCTATCCACTGCTCCATATAATGATCAATTTCCATAACCGATAGTTCATCTGCATTAGGCGATCTGTTTAACTGTTTGTTTATATTGCTTACTTCCTTATATGTGTATTCCTTTTCTGTGTAGTCCTTAGTGGGTAACTGTGACCTGGGTACTCGGGTAAGACTTACCTGACACCCATGTATGTGTGACCTGGGTTCGTTCTCATTTCCATTACTTTTGACATTAACAAAACCATCACAAAGAACATAAGTATTTGATTTGCCGATAACAGTATTCTTTCTAATTATCTTCATTTCTTCCAGCTCTTTTATACAGTTGTATACTGTCTTGTTTGATATCCCACAATCAGATGCAATCCTATTTTTAGATGGAAATGAGCTTCCGGCCTTATTTGCCCTGCGGCATAAATTAAGCAGAATGAGCTTTGCATAACCGGAGACCGGCAGATCAAAGACTTCATCAGGAGCGTAGAAATGACCCATACTAATGTTCTACGCGCTTAGATAAGACAGATTGGTATGAAAAAATCACCCATAAAGCGCAAACCTCCCCTGTATGATTACGCGAAATTGCTACTAGGCAGAAAAAACTTTAAAACGGGACCCTAAACCCAAGTTGTGCACCGGCAGTAGAATAATTACTAATAACTACCGCCCATATACAACATATTGTGTATATACATATAAGGTTAAACCATATAGCAAACCTGTCAAACTGTTTTTTTGTGGGGTGTTTTTAGGAGGGTACTGGATGTGGGGGGCTTAATAATTCTACTTCAAATACTTATCCATTATCTTCTGATAAATGCCTTTTTCGCGGATGTGCTTCAGGCCTGCATTAAAATCATCGCGCATCTTGCTGTCTTTAAAGCTCACTCTGAATTTGGTCTTGTCACCAAATATATCGTGATACACAAGGTTGCTTACTTTTGCGTTTTTAGTGGTGCTGTGTTTTGTAAACCACAGTAGTATTGACTCATCGATTACAATCACGTCTGCCTCACCCTTCCAGAACATCTCTACCTGATTTTGCTGAACCGGTATCTCTTTGTATTTTGCCATATATGGCTCTTTCACTTCCGGTGAAAACAGCGCCTCAAACTCAGGCCCCAGGTCTTTATAAGCATTCTGCCAGGCGACTATACTCTTGCCCTTAAGATCATAAATACTGTTTATAGTAATGTCTGTACCCTTCCTGGTGAATGCATAGTTTTTAAACCATATGAAGTTATCTGAATAAAAAGTGCCGTCATCAGATTTTTGCACCGCTGCCGCCGCATCGAGACCGTCCTTTTGGATTACGCTTGCAAGTTCAGCATAAGAATACTGTTTGGGTTTAAATGTGTGCCCCTTGTGCTTTAGAGCGTCACGCACTATATCGATCTCCATGCCGGATGTTGCATCTTTTATAATGTAAGGCGGGATGTCATAAGTGAATCCAATTACAAGTTCCTTTGCGTTGGCAGTTGGGTTAACAATTAAAGTTAATACTATGGCGGCTAAATAATATTTAATAATCGAAGTTTTTCTAAGTAACTTGGTCATCAGACTCCCTCCTTGTATTCATTGGATATGAATATGCTGTTTTAGCTATATATTATAAGATTAATGCTTTATAGGGTTATAGTCAAAAACAGATGGGTTGTTTAAGTAACAAAACTGACAGCAAAAGGGCTGCCGAATAGCAACCCTTTGCTATGAATGGTCATGTTTTAATCCTTTATGAGATTTATTTTTACAGGTACGGGGTTAGTAACTGTATCGAAAACGGGGGAGCGTCTTTGGGCAAGATCAACCAGCTCTTCAATCTGCTCATCTGTGGCATCGGCTTTAACCCTCATCGAAATCCTGATTTCCTCGTAGCCTCTTCTTTTTGCACCGGGAAGTCCGAGAAAACCTCTCAGATCAAGATCGCCCTCAAACTTTGTTTCCATTTCCTGAATTTCTATTCCCTTTGCTGCGGCATGATAAACAAGCGTAGTCGTAATGCAGCCTGCAAGTGCATGAAGTACATATTCGACAGGATTTGGAGCCTGATCCTTACTAAGTAGAACCGGCGGCTCGTCATTTTCCAGAGTGAAGTTTCTGTCACCATGCTCCTGGCATGCGCCATAGAAACCTGAAATCTCAGAGCGGTTTAGCCCTCCCTCTACCCAGTTGTTAGAGTTGCGGAACTTAAACTTAGCTATTTCTCCATTTTCCTGTACGGCCTCTATGGTTGAAAAGATACCGTCTACGCTTACTCCGTTTAACATATTCTCTGCTGTTTGTGTTGCTTGGTTTGACATTTGTCTTACCTCCTAAATTTGAATTTGATTTATATAATTACAATAGGCGTGCCAAGCCTCATTCCAGAGAAATAAGACAATGAGTACAGTATGTTATGATGATAATCGGAATATTTCAGGACTAACGAGAATTCGTGATTAACGAGATATCGCCACTAATCTTGGCGAGATGTCGTAAATTAATATAAAGGTTAGGAGGGTTTTTTGATATTAAGAGCCTTGATTCTTGAATTAAGCGTAGTGGGAGGGATTCCAAGCAGGTTTGCGGCACCGCTCTGTCCGGAAATTTTCCAGCCGGTTTTTTCAAGCGCCCTCAGGATGTTATCTCTTTCAATGTTAGAAAGCTCTTTTACGGTATAAACCCTATCATCGTCTATGCTTTCAATATTATTTTTAGCAAGGGAATCAGAACCTGCCGGAAGTTCACCGATGAGATTAATACTGCCATCTTGAGATGTTATTACGGCTCTTTCTATCACATTCTGAAGCTCCCTTATGTTGCCGGGCCATCTGTAATTTTTTAGAAATTCGATATTTCCTTTATCTATCGGGTTTAATTTGACCCCAATATTACCCGCATATTTTTTACAAAACGCCTCAGCAAGGGTAATCACATCATCACCTCTTTCTCTCAGAGGCGGTACGGTGATAGGAAAGACATTGAGCCTGTAATATAAATCCTCCCTGAAATTTCCTGATTCCACTTCTTTTAACAGATCCCTGTTTGTGGCGGCAATAATCCTCACGTCCACTCTGATTGTCTTTGAAGTTCCCACGGGCTCAAACTCCCCTTCCTGCAGCACTCTTAGAAGTTTGGATTGAAGATCAAGCGGAAGCTCGCCGATTTCATCCAGAAATATCGTACCCCCGTCGGCTATTAAAAACCTTCCTTCTCTTTTTGATGTTGCCCCGGTAAAAGCGCCTTTTTCATGTCCGAAAAATTCACTCTCGATAAGGGCTGCCGGAATTGCGGCGCAGTTTACCTTTATAAGCGGTTTATCACTCCTTTTGCTCTCAGCATGAATGAGGCGCGCAATCAGTTCCTTTCCCGTGCCAGTCTCTCCGTATATAAGCACTGTAGAGTTTGTGGTAGAAACTTTTTTAACATTATTAATAACATCCTGCAGTGACTTGCTCTTACCGATGATTTCTTCAAAGTTGTGCTGGGATTTGATCTCTTCCTTTAGGTATTCCGCCTGGCTGGATAGTGACTCTATCTTTTTTTCTGCCTCAATCCTGTGGGTTACATTTCTAAAAATAAGTGTGTAGTATTTCTTGCTGTTAATATCCAGCTGTGAAATTGTGGCTTCTGCCTGAAATTTATTACCGTCAACATCGGTGAGTTCAAGCCCTGCCGGTATCCACAGGTTTTTTTCACCTTCTTTTTTGTCTTCAAGCTTATCAATAATCTTTATGAGTTTTTCAAGGCTTGCCTTTGACATCATAGTTGCATAGTTTGTTCCAACGAGCACTTCGGAGCATGAGCCAAGGATCTTTTCGGCAGACCTGTTTACCTGAGTGATTTTTAAATCTTCATCAAACTCGGCAATTGCGTCCATAGCGCTTGAAAGCAGTCGCATATGTTTTTTTTCTCTTTCTAAGACTTTAGCTTCTGCTTTTAGTCTTTGCATTTCTGCAAGCGCCCTTGCGGCAAAGATATTCATTATTGCCACGTTTCTAGGATTTTCAGGCATGGGCTTTGAGTCCATCACGGCCAGGTGTCCAAGCACACTGCCATTTGAATCAATTAGAGGTATGCCCATATAACTAAGCGGAATAGGGTCGAAAGTGATAAGATCGGGGTCTTTGGGATAAAGCTTAACGACGTTATCAGGAATATGTACAAGTTCCCTTCCCATTATTACGGGTTCACAGGGCGTGTTTTTAAGGTCATAAACATATTCCTTAACCCACTTGCCGTTCATAATAAATGCAATTGAGCTTGCTTTTTGGGCTGACTCAAGTTCCGTTATCCATGCTGCGTATGTATCAAGAGCCTTTGCCAGATTGAAAACTAAAACTTTAAAAAACTCCTTGCCTACTTTGCTGGATGTTCCCTCGAGTATGGTTTTCAGTGTTTCATCAATGTCTAGTTCGTCATATGGTGATTTATCTGGAGTAGTCATGTGATGGATTAAAACTTATTGTAATTAAATACTTAATTTATAATACTACTATAAATCACTCCCTCAAATACCCCGGTGGCACGCCTGCTTTGCGGGCTTCGATCTGCAGGGCGTCTATTTTGGGGGGGATGGTGGTGAGTTCTTCCTCAAGGTCTTCTATATACCTTTCGATCCCTTTTAACTCTGCTATCATATAGTCAGCCGGGTAGCCGTTTCTCAAATACCAGTCCACCTCTCTTTTTTTGTACTTTTGATCCTCTGTGGCCTGGGCAAGCTTGCTCTCAACCTCTGCCTGCTCCTGCTCAATTGCTACCATCTTTGCCCTCCACTCCTCTCTTAGCTCTGCTTCATGCTCTGTATCAATAATCCCGTCCACATAGGGTTCTTCTTCGATAGTTATGATAACTGTATCATCGGCATCAAGGGTGTCTTTGAATACATTCTCGTTGTTAGACGAATCATTCCAGTTTAGATTTTTGGCTGTTTCCCTGTACTGTTCGGGAATCTTGGCCTTATTATCCGTTATATGCGTAGTACCCTCTTTGTCAGTCCACTGCCAGACCTCTTTTGCATAAAGGCTTCCTGCAGAGGCAATTATAAGCATAATTACTGCTATTGTTTTTATTGTTCTGTTAAACACAAATATCCGCCTGGTTATATAACAAAATATTGATGCCTAATAGTATAATCTAATAATTCTATTTTTGCTCAAAAGTCTTGCTTCTTTATGAATTCTTGGTAACTTAACAGGCGTTATTTCACTCCTATTTTTATAAGATGCCAAAGTTAACTATAGACGGAATTGAAGTAGAGGTTGAGGATGGTTTGAACCTCATTCAGGCTGCCGAGCAGGTTGGCATCGAAGTACCGCATTTTTGCTATCATCCCGACCTAAGCATAGTAGCACAGTGCAGGCAGTGCCTTGTAGAAGTGGAAGGAGTGCCCAAGGTTCTTCCAGGCTGTAACACCTTTGTACGTGACGGCATGGAGGTTAAAACCAACACCGAAAAAGCCATTGAAGCAAGAAAGGCCACAGTAGAATTTACTCTTATAAACCACCCGCTTGACTGCCCTATTTGTGATAAGGGCGGGGAGTGTCCTCTTCAGCTTACTACCGTAAAGCACGGCCCGGGATACAGCAGGTTTGATACCCCTTATGAAAAGAAAGTAAGACAGAAATACTACCTTTCAGACCGCATAATGTACGATCCCAACCGCTGCATCATGTGTACAAGATGCGTGAGGTTTACAGATGAGGTGACCAAAACAGGGGAGCTTGGATACGATAACCGCGGGTTTAGGAAGAAAATCGTAACCTTTCCCGGAAAGCCGCTTGATAATGAGCTTGCAGGAAATGTGATCGATCTCTGCCCCGTAGGTGCGCTTCTTAATAAAGGTACTCTTCATGAAGAGAGGGTATGGTACTGGAAGTTTACCGAATCGGTATGTACGCTTTGCAGCACGGGGTGCAACATCACAGTGGGGGTTGATCCGAGAAAGGGAAAGGTATCGAGAGTACGTCCGAGGTTTAATAAAGACGTAAACGGTCACTGGATTTGTGACCGGGGAAGATACGGCTTCGAAGACGTGCAGGAAGAAAAGAGGGTTAAAGACCCAATTATAAAGGTTAAGAACGGATTCGATATTACTGACTGGAGCAATGCATATGAACTTATTGAAGAAAACTTTCCGGTTTCGGGCGGATTTGCTGATAACAACATTGGAATAATAGGCTCACCCAGGCTTACAAACGAGGAGCTGTTCCTTCTTACCAAGCTTAAGGATTCGGTCAGGGCAAGCGGGCTTGTTTCAAATATCGGAAGCGCAACAGGAGAAAAGAAGTTTGACCTTATAAGCTCCGATCCCTATCCGAACAGCAAAGGTGTAACAGCACTCGGCATAGACCACACGCCGGGAGCTTTAGACGACCTGATTGACGGCATTCTTGATGAAAAAGTTAGAAAATTAATTATCGTGGAAAATGACCTGTTCGATATTATCCATGAGTCTCAGCACTATATACTGGAAGGCGCGCTTAACAGCCTTGATTACCTCCTGGTAATAGACACTAAACTCACAGAGACCATGAAGTATGCAGACCTCATTCTGCCAGCGGCAACGGCGTACGAGAGAGATGGCACTTTTACAAATGATGAATTAAGGGTGCAGAGACTAAATAAATCCATCGATCCTCCTGGCACGGCAAAGCCTCAGTGGGAAATAATAAATGACTTGATTGAAATAATAGGCGATACAAAATCGGCTTTTGATAGCCCGGGCGGAGTTTTTAATACAATTTCAGAAAACATTCCGACTTATAATAATATGACTTATGATAAGCTTGGCTTTCTGGGCTTAGCAAAGCAGGTTTAATAAAAAATGGAATTAGTAGATCTTGGATTTACGCTTCTTAAAATTGGACTTGTACTATTTATAGTGCTCACTCTGGTTGCGTACTTAACACTTGCAGAGAGAAAAATAAGCGCATTCATGCAGGACAGAATCGGGCCAAACAGGGTAGGGCCGTTTGGGTTATTACAGCCCCTTGCAGACGGCATAAAGTTTATATTCAAAGAAGACGTCATACCCGATCAGGTAAACAGGAAGTTCTTTGTTGTAGCTCCTGCAATCTCTCTTGTTACAGCAATAGCCGCGCTTGCAGTAATTCCCATAGGTAAGGGATTTTATACCAATTTTTTCGGTGTGCTGGACGAGCCGTACTTTTTCCGCTTCCAGATTGCTGATGTAAACGTGGCTCTGCTCTATATATTTGCAGTAGCATCGCTCAACGTCTATGGAGTAGTAATAGGCGGATGGGCGTCTAATAACAAGTATTCGCTTCTCGGCGGCCTGCGTGCAGCGGCACAGATGCTTAGTTATGAGCTTGCTCTTGGGCTATCTGTTGTGGGCGTAATAGTGCTTACGGGGTCGATGAGGCTTGGCGACATTATAGAGGCACAGCAGAACTACTGGTTTATGTTTCCGCTCTTTATCGGGTTTATAGTGTTTATAGTCTCGTCATTTGCAGAGACAAACAGGGCGCCTTTTGATATGCCCGAGGCAGAGCCTGAGATCGTTGCCGGTTATCACACAGAGTACAGCAGTATGAAATTTGCGATGTTTTTCATGGCTGAGTATACGCACATGATTGTGGCTTCTTGTTTAATCGTGACCTTCTTTTTAGGCGGCTGGTATCCGCTTCCTTTCGGAGGCTGGCTTGGGATTGATATAGACACATACTGGTTTTTACCGCCTATGGTCTTTATTGGTAAAGTACTGACCATGCTATTTATATTCATCTGGGTGCGCTGGTCACTTCCGCGCTTTCGTTACGATCAGGTGATGAACCTTGGCTGGAAGGTGCTACTTCCTCTTTCCATTGTAAACATATTTATTTCCTGCGGGTGGGTTTATCTCTCTGAGAGGGTGGATCTCAAAACTCTCATTTCCCTTAATTTCTAGTTTTTTCCCACAATTGTCATGCTTGAGTGTAAGCGAAGCATCTCGATTTTAGATTCTTCGGCTCCATCTCAGTATGACACATCCACTTAATAATACACCGAGCATGTCCTGCGGATCAGATACAACAGATAATAAAAGAAACTAAACAATATTATCCAAAAATTGCCATTATCTTCCAAAAATTGTCAGTTATTTCCCAAATTTGTGTAAATTATTTTTCTAACTTCCGTTCAACCCTTATTTAGAAGAACATATACTCATACATATACCTGTTTGGGCAGATACTTTCCTAAACAACTTCAAATAAATGACTATTTAATATAATGCTGTACTGCATTACCTGAAATGATGATCATGTTGGTAAAAATTGGCTTAAAATCTGCCTGTTTAGTATCAAATATCGATATATGCGACACTGCTTCTCTCATATTTTTGTATGGCACAAAGATTGCTCTTTATGTAAGTAAAGAACGCTAAATATCCAAAATTGCGAGGTAATAATAATGGCAGATACTATAAATGCTATTCTAGTAGACGAAAAAAAGATATCCAGACCGGGTTCGGCATCAATCAAAAAGGCAAGCCCGCTAAGAAATGAGCAGCGTTTGTACAACAGGATTGAGATTAAAGAAAAAATTCAATTTGGATATTTTAAACCAGAATATTATGGTATTTCGCGTGATATTACTCCCGACGGGATGAGCATTATGACTGATAAGTCGCTAATATCAGAGTCAAATATAGTGGTAAATATATATGTTGTGGATCATGATAAGGACGAAGATGATAACATTAATATCATTGAGATAGAAGGTGATATTATTTGGGTAAAAGACATATCAGACGAGATTTCTCATGCAGGGGTTAAATTCAAGCAGCCAAATGAAGAATTGATCAGATTTTATGCGGAAAAATTAAGGGACTGGAATAATGATCATTAAATAATAAATCGGATTCCCCCTAAGTTCGATTTATAAGGCAGTCACGGTTAGCCCTGACTGCCTTTTTTTTGTGCCGTTTTCATAAGTCATTCTGAGTACTTCGGTATGCTCAGCACAGACTCGGGGAAGAACTTCATGATCCATACTAAGGGAAATGTTTCCCTAAATGAGTTCAATTACATGGCTATTTAATAAAATACTGCACAGTATTTCCTGGATTGAAGGTGAAAGTGGTAAAAATTAGCTTAAAACCTGCCTGAATAGCTACAATTATAGGCATATACGACCCCGATTCTTTTATATTTTCATATGGCACGAAGATTGCTCTATATGTAAGTAAAGAGCACTAAATATCAAAAATAGTGAGGAAAGTATAATGGCACAGACTCAATATGCAGTACTTAATGAAGAGAGCCCAAGGCTTGTATCAAATGCAAGGGAATCACTGCTAAAGAAGGAAAAACGGTTATATAACAGAGTCGATATCAATGAAAAAGTTAAATATGGGTATGATAAACCCGTGCATTATGGCATATCGCGCGATATTACCCCTGACGGGATGAGCATTATGACAGATAAAGTGCTTGTTCCAAGATCGAATATAATAGTCAATATTTATATTGTAATGAAGGATAATAACAAAGGTGAAGAAATTAAGGTTATTGAGGTTTCTGGAGAGGTCATTTGGGTAAAAGATCTTTCGGAAGGCCTTTGTACAGCCGGTATTAAATTTAAGCAGACAAATGAAGAGCTTGTAAGGTTCTATGCAGCCAAGCTGAGAGAAAAAGTAAATGCGCTATAAATTGTAAAAAAAGCCCTACTCTTGATTCATAAGGTAGTCACGGTTTGCTCCCTGACTGCCTTTTTTTGTGCCGTTTTATCTGGTTCTTATCCAAACACACTTGCCCTGACCCCAATTGTGGTTGAGATCAGTTACTATAACTGTGTATACTAGTTATGAAATAAATGGGGATTTTACCCTTTAAAAAATCATCCTTCGACAAGCTCAGGATGAACGGATTGATATAAGATCATGATATTTGAATAGGCATCTCCGATGACCCTGAGTCCTGAGTTTATCGAAGGGTTGGGGTGTGAGGATGAAGGATCTAATATTTTGGGTTGTAAGAGGATATGAATTCACAAAAATTAGGAAATACCAATAGAATATGAGTTTTTGGGTTTACATTTTACGCTGTGCGGATAACGCATACTACACGGGGCACACGGATAACCTTGAGAAGCGAATAGGTGAGCATCAGGTAGGTGAAGTCAAAGGTTACACATCCACAAGATTGCCTGTGGCGCTAGTATTTTCACAGGAATTTCCTTCCCGTGAGGAAGCCAAAGCCTGTGAAAGGCAGATCAAAGGATGGAGTCAGAAGAAAAAAGAGGCATTGATACGTGGAGATTGGGCTGAGGTGTCTCGCTTAGCAAAAAAAAAGCATCCTTCGACCCTTCGATAAACTCAGGACTCAGGACTATTTGTGGGGTGTGAGCCGTTTTCAAAGCTCAAAACTCAGGATGGAGAAGTGTTGAAAAAAAGCCGTTCACACTGAGCATGTCGAAGTGTGTATCTACGCTGAAACATGTTTAACCAATACATACTTCATGTTTAACCAACACATACTTAGAGGCCTAAATGCATTTGGATAGGGAATTAAATAATAAAAGAAAAAGATGTAACTAAATCAGGTTTGGACTAAATATCCAGATTAGTAACGTTAAGGGCGTTTGTTTCTATGAAGTGTTTTCTGGGCTCTACCTGATCACCCATTAGTATTGTGAAGATTTCGTCTGTCTTGATTGCGTCTTCGATATGTACCTGTTTTAAAATCCTCTTTTCAGGATCCATGGTTGTTTCCCAGAGCTGATCGGGGTTCATCTCACCAAGCCCTTTATAGCGCTGGATGTTCATGCCCTTCTTACCTTTGTTAAGAATATAATCCGAAACTTCGTTAAGGCTGCCGAGGCTTGTTTCCTCGCCATCTTCTGTGAGCAGGTAAGGCGGCTCGGATACGGCCTTTATTGATTCTCTTAAGTTTTTGATCTCTGCAAAATCAGGAGAGTTTAGAAAGTCAAAGTCTATTGTTGTTTGTATTGTCCTTCCGGTGTCTCTAAATGTGAATATGATCTTGGATGCGTTGTGTTCGGAGTCTTCTTCCAGGGTCCAGTCAAGGTCTGTGACCTCGGGGTATATCCTGTTTATCCACTCTTTTATATGTTTTAAATTAGTATCGAGGTCAGATTCATTTCCAACCTTAAGATAGGTCTTTCTAAAACCGTTTGCGCTTGCCACGGCGTCTAGTATTCTGGAATCTCTTCCAAGCTTGCTGAGCCTGTTTAGTATATTTTCATAATTTGTAGATTTTTTTATTATTTCTAAAAGCCTTGCTCCCTTGATTTCCTTTGACTCACCGTTTGATTTTACATTCATTACAACAGACTCATTTCCAATGTTAAGTATATAGTCTTCAAACTCTGGATCGTCCTTAAGGTATCTCTCATCCTTGCCTTTTTTAATTCTGTAAAGCGGCGGCTGAGCCACATACAGGTAGCCCCTTTCAATAATCTCCGGCAGGTGACGATAGAAAAAGGTTAAAATAAGCGTTCTAATGTGAGAGCCGTCTACATCGGCATCGGTCATTAATATTATTTTATGATACCTAAGCTTTGCAATATCAAAGTCATCGGCGCCAATGCCAGTTCCAAGAACTGTTATGAGTGTCCTTATTTCATCGTTTCCAAGCATTTTATCAAACCGGGCCTTCTCTACATTTAGTATCTTACCCTTTAGCGGAAGCACGGCCTGGTTGTATCTGGATCGGGCCTGTTTTGCAGAGCCCCCGGCTGATTCACCCTCTACTATAAATAGCTCGCATACACCGGGGTCTTTTTCCTGACAGTCGGCAAGTTTTCCCGGAAGCGAGCCTGACTCTAAAGCGCTCTTTCTTCTTGTAAGCTCCCTGGCTTTTCTGGCTGCGTCTCTTGCCCTTGCTGCCTCAATTGTCTTTTCGATTACTTTTCTTGCTACTGAAGGGTTTTCTTCAAAGAATATGGCTAGTTTTTCGTTTAATAGAGTTTCCACTATTCCCTTAACTTCGGTGTTCCCAAGCTTGGTCTTTGTCTGTCCTTCAAACTTGGGATTTGGAAGCTTTACGCTTATTATGGCTGTAAGCCCCTCACGTGTGTCGTCTCCGCTAAGGGATACCTTTGCGTTTTTAAGAAGCCCCTTTTCTTCGGCATATTTGTTTACAGTCCTTGTAAGCGAGCCCCTAAAACCCGTTAAGTGAGTACCGCCCTCAATGTTATTAATGTTGTTTGCATAAGAAAGTACAGTTTCAGAATAACCATCGTTGTACTGCAGGGCTACTTCTACAATAATGTCATCCCTTTCGCCTGTAACGTATATGGGTTTTGGATGAAGCGTGTTTTTATTCTTGTTTAGTTCCTCTGCAAAAGCAATGATACCGCCTTCATAGTAAAATTCTTCTTCGGCATTAGTGCGCTCATCTACGATTTTCACTCTTAGTCCGCTGTTTAGAAATGCAAGCTCTCTTAGCCTCTTTGCAAGAATATCGTAGCTGAATTTGTTTATTTCAAAGATAGTGCTGTCGGGTTTAAACCATATTTTTGTGCCGTTTCTTTTTGTGGTTCCAGAAACCTTTAGAGAATCGAGCGGTTTGCCCTGTTCGTACTTTTGATACCAGACTTTTCCCTCTTTTCTAATCTCAAGCACCAAATACTCTGAAAGCGCATTTACTACCGTTACACCCACTCCGTGCAGACCGCCTGATACTTTGTATACCTTTCCTTCAAACTTTCCTCCCGCATGAAGCGTGGTCATTACGACCTCTGCTGCGGACTTGCCGTACTCTTCCTTTATGTCTACGGGAATGCCTCTTCCGTTATCTTCGATGGTTACGCTTTCGTCCACATGAATGGTTACTGTGACCTGATCTGCAAACCCCGCAAGGCACTCATCTACACTGTTGTCTACCACTTCAAAAACCAGGTGGTGAAACCCTCGTACGTTGGTATCCCCAATGTACATATCGGGTCTCTTGCGTACAGCTTCCATTCCCGGGAGTACCTTAATCTGGTCTCCGGTATATTCGCCGTGAGTATTTTCAGGCACGCTGTCCTGCTGATTTTCTGGAAGGGTTTTTTCTAGTTCCACCTAAAAAGTTTCCATGTAATACAAAGTACAAATATGATACCCGCAATTAATAGAATGTAAACAAAGCAATAGCAGTTTTTTAATATTGATACTGGCAAAAAAAGCTAATGATTTAGGCTATTTAATAACCTTTGGCGGGGTGATGCCGACCTGCTTCTGATACTTTCCTTTTTTATCGGCATAAGATGTCTCACAAACCTCGTCTGATTCGAAAAACAGCACCTGCGCAATACCCTCATTTGCATAGATTTTTGCCGGAAGCGGAGTGGTGTTTGAGACCTCAAGAGTTACAAATCCTTCCCACTCAGGCTCAAACGGGGTTACATTTACAATGATACCGCACCTGGCATAAGTGGACTTACCAACGCACACTGTTATAACGCTTCTGGGTATCCTGAAATACTCAATAGTCTGTGCCAGAGCAAACGAGTTTGGTGGGATAATACACGAATCTGCCTTAATAGTCACAAAGGATTTATCGTTGAAGTCCTTCGGGTCTACAACCGTGTTGTGAACATTAGTAAACACTTTAAACTCATCACCTATCCTTACGTCATACCCATAGGCTGATAGTCCGTATGAAATGACTCCCTTTGATACCTGTCCCTCAACAAACGGGTCAATCATCTTGTGCTCAAGCGACATCTTTCTAATCCAGTGATCCGGTTTTACTGACATTTGCTGCTCCTTATATTTTCTTTTTTAGTTTTAAAACTGCTTTAAAAACCTTAGGTCATTTTCAAAAAACAGTCTTATATCGTTTATTCCAAATTTAAGCATCGTAATTCTTTCCACACCCATGCCAAAGGCAAAACCTCTGTATTTGGTGCTGTCGTAATTTACGCTCCTAAACACCTCGGGATCAACCATCCCGCAGCCAAGAATCTCAAGCCATCCGGTATTTTTGCACACCCTGCACCCTTTGGCTCCGCAGATTACACAGCTTATGTCCACCTCGGCGCTTGGCTCAGTGAAGGGAAAGAAGCTTGGCCTGAAGCGAACTTTTGTATCCCCGCCGAAGATGAGCTTGCAAAATTCGGAAAGTACACCTTTCAGGTCGGCAAAAGTTACGGTTTCGTTCACAAGCAGGCCCTCAACCTGATGGAACATCGGCGTGTGTGACACGTCACTGTCGCATCTGTACACCTTACCAGGCGCAATGATCTGAATCGGAGGCTGCCGCTTTTCCATAACCCTGATCTGCACGGGAGAAGTATGTGTTCTTAGCACCACGTCATCACTTATATAAAAAGTGTCCTGCATGTCTCTAGCAGGGTGGTTCTTTGGGATATTAAGGGCCTCGAAGTTATAAAAGTCCGTTTCTATCTCAGGCCCTTCGGCAACCTCAAAGCCCATATGCTCGAATATATCCACAATCTCGTTCATGACCTGAGTAATGGGGTGAAGAGTGCCAAGCGGCATTCCTCTGGGAGGAAGGCTTACATCGATTTTTTCTTCCTGCAGTATCTTTTTCTTTTGAGCCTCGGTGATCTCCTTTTCCTTTGCATCGAGGCCGCTCTCGAGTACGTTCTTTATTTCATTTACCAGTTTTCCCATAAGGGGACGCTGCTCTGCTGTAAGATCTTTCATGCCTTTTAAGATGTCTGTTACAGCACCTTTTTTACCAAGATATTTAGCTTTTAGCACCGAAAGGCTGGTTATATCGGAAATATCCTTAAGCTCTTCGGTGAACTGGTTTTTAAGCTCTTCTAATTTTTCTTCCATATTTCTAAAATACCTGAAGTAGAGTTGTTGTAATCATGATAAATCCTATTACTGTTTTTACGAGTACTCCGCCCAGTTTTCCCAAAAACGCTCCCTTGCCAGATTCTACTGCCTTTTTTGCGTCCTTAAATCTTATAAATTCAACTATAAAGGCTCCAAAAAAAGCGCCCAGGAAAGCTCCTAAAATTGCCCCCAGGCCAAACATTACGGGAGCAAACATTATAGCCCCTATAATAGAAAAAATGATAGAGCCTACTACAGCCTTATTGCTCGCTTTTTTGCTCTTAGATCCGATTATGCCAATCACAAATTCGAGCACCTCACCGAGTACCGCAAGTGAGACGAGTAAAATAATAATATTTATTTTTATAACTTCAAATCCAAAATACCAGGCTAGCAGTCCTGATGAAATTAAAATTATAAAGTTTCCGGGAAGTCCAATGAATGTGCAAAAAATTCCTGCAAGGGCAAACGCTATGAATAATGTTACAGCTAATATATCCACATCAATTTATCAACCATTAAAGCTCCCTGTTCTTGTTCCAGTACACTACAAACGCAGTGGCCACAAAAATAGAGGAATATGTACCTGCGATTACACCCACCATTAGCGTGTATGCAAAATCATGTATAACCGATCCGCCGAACACGAACAGGCATGCAAGCACTATAAGAGCAGTAAGAGTTGTGAGTATGGTTCTTGAAAGAGTCTGTGAGACGCTCTCATTAATAAGCGTTGAAAAGGACGAATAGCCCCTGCTCATGTTTTCCCTTATCCTGTCGAATATAACAATCGTATCGTTTACGGAGTATCCGATCACTGTTAAAAAAGCCGCTACTATTGCAAGGTTAAATTCCTTGTCCATAATCGATATTGCGCCCAGGGTTATGAAGACATCATGAATAATCGCAATCACGGCACCTAGCGCAAAGCCTATCTCAAAGCGCAGCATTACATAAATTAGTATTCCAAGCCATCCGAATATTATTGCGCCCACAGCTTTTTTGATAAGCTCACTTCCCACTTTTGGTCCTATGAAATCTATTCTGAGTATGTCTGCGTCTTTAAACTTTCCGGCTTTTTCACCAACGACAAGCCCTTCTATCTGTTTTTGAAAATCTTTTATCTGGTTGTGTTTTACTACATCCGAAGAGAGCCTTATGATGTATTCGTTGTCCCCCTCAAGACCAAGCGACTGTACGCTTACATCATCGTAATTAATCCCCGCAAGTCTTTCCTTTATTTCTAAAGAGTTTATATCCTGTTGGAATTTCATGTGTACTTCTGTGCCGCCTATAAACTCTACGCCCCAGTTGAGTCCCTTGTGTACGAAAAGTGAAATAACAGAGATAGCTATAAGAACTGCCGAGATAATAAACGCAGTCCTCATTTTGCTTATAAAATCTACTATAGTGCCTGGCTTAATTATATCCACGTTAAAGAATACCTCCTGAGGGTAACTATATGCTAAGTGTTTTCATTTTTTTGTCTGAGTGTATAAGGTTAGTAAATACCCTTGCCACGATTACGTTGCTAAACACGGTTGCTACGATTCCTATTGAAAGAGTGGCAGCAAAACCTTTTATGGGTCCTGTACCAAACCAAAACAGTATGAGCGCTGTTATAAGAGTAGTAATGTTTGCATCCAATATTGTCCAAAGCGACCTGCCGTAACCAGAGTCAATCGCATTTAGGGGGACCTTGCCGCCCCTTAGCTCCTCTTTTATTCGCTCAAATATTATTATGTTTCCATCCACAGCCATACCAAGAGTAAGTACAAGACCTGCAATACCAGGAAGCGTGAGTGTAACACCGAAAGCCGAAAGCGCTCCCATTATAAATAGTACGTTTAGTCCAAGAGCAATATCAGCGATAAGTCCCTGTTTTTTATAGGCGATTACCATAAAAATAAATACTAACAGTCCGCCAAGAAGCATAGAAAACTTACCTTTTTCAATGGAGTCCTTACCAAGCGACGGCCCCACTGTTCTTTCCTGCTCAATATTCACGCTTACAGGAAGCGAGCCCGACCTTAGAACAAGTGCTAAGTCCCTTGCTTCTTCGGGGGTAAAATTGCCGGTGATCTGACCACTTGATCTTATAGCTCCTTCAATATTGGGCGCCGATTTGATCCTTCCGTCAAGCACGATGGCAAGCCTTCTGTTTATGTTGGATTTTGTGGTTTCATAAAATGCATCGGCTCCTTCTCCCCTGAATGAAAAACCTACGGCTGCTCTTCCAAACTGATCGAATATGAGTCTTGCATCTGAGAGGTATTTACCCGATACCCTCGCATGTGCCTCTGTTATAAAAAACTTTTCATTCTCCGTACCGGTTTCTCCGGGGTGGAGCATGTAGCCTTTTTCTATTAATTCTTCTGGTGTTGTTACTTCATACTTGCTGAGCAAGGGCTCCTGCACAGCGGATACGTCCTCTACAATCTTAAACTCGAGCACCGCTGCCTTTCTTATAATTGAAATAATTCTTTCCCTGTCCTTGTCTGATGCCTGGGGGACCTGGATTAAAATCCTGTCTTCTCCTGCCTGCTGAATTGTGGGTTCAATGAGCCCAAACTCGCTTATACGATTTACAATAACGCTCATTACCTGCTTAATTGCATCCTTTTGCAGGTTTTCGATTGTAGAATTTTTTAGAACTACCGTGAGTGTGAGATTGTTTTCCTTAATATCCGCTGTTTCGCTGTAAGTATCTACTACCTTTTTTGCCTTTGCGAGGTCGTTTTTGGTAAAGAAGTCAAAGCTTACGGATTTTTCATCGACTCTTGTATCCTTAATAAGAACCTTGTCTTTAAGAAGGTCGTCTGTAACAAGGTTTTTAATGCTGGATAGCTCATGGCCTATGGCTTCTTCCTTCTGTACGTCTAGCATAAGAAATATCCCGCCCCTAAGGTCAAGCCCAAGCCTTATGCCTCTTTCAGGAAATACCTTAGACCACCACTGGGGAAGTGAATCACCTACAAAAGTGGGTGCAAGCAGGATCAGTGAAATAACAGATATGAATGATATTATTATAAGCCAGGATTTAGTATTTCTTCTCATCTATCGGATTTTCTCCCTCACTTTATGATTTTTTCTCTTCTTGCGATTCATTTGCAAGGCTTGCAATGCCATTTCTGGTCATCTTGATGTTCAGTCCCTTTGCAATCTCTACGCTTAAGATATCTTCATTTATATTTGTAATCTTTCCGTATATCCCGCCGTTAGTAAGAACGTTGTCCCCGCGCTTTAGGTTTTTAATCATGTTGTCACGCTCGCGTGTCTGTTTTTGCTGAGGTCTTAGAATTAGAAAATAAAACAGCACGAATATCAGTACGAATGGGATTATGCCGCCGATCATTGAGCTGCTGCCCCCTCCCGCTCCGCCTCCCTGCGGAATACATCCAATAAGGAATAAAAATGGTAGGGTAAAAATAATATTTCTTAATTTCAATTTAATTAACCTCCGTAGATTCATACTTCTTTATAAGCTCTGAGAAATTTCCATCCTTCAAGCTGCTTCTTATACTTTTCATCAGGTTTCCAAAAAAACTAAGATTATGCATGGTAAGTAGCCTTATGGCCAGAATTTCTTTGCAAATATATAGATGTCTTATATAAGCCCTTGAATAATTTTTGCATGTATAACAGCTACATTCCTGATCAATCGGATCCGAGTCGTTTGTAAATTGAGCATTTTTTATAACCAGTTTTCCTGTGTTTGTAAAGAGGGTGCCGTTTCTTGCGTTTCTTGTGGGAATTACACAGTCAAAAAGATCGACTCCGCCTGCTGCTGCCTTGACTATGTCTACGGGGTTTCCAATGCCCATGGCATACCTTGTTTTATCTTCCGGAAGAAGGGATGCTGTGTGGGCAATAAGGTCATGAGTCTTAAGAGGATCTTCACCAATTCCAAGCCCGCCTATGGAGTAGCCGTCAAAATCTATTTCAATTAACTGCTCTGCCGATTTTTTTCTTAAGTCAGTAAATACTCCCCCCTGCACGATTCCAAAAAGCGCATTATCGTCTCTTGTTCGAGACTCCTTGCAGAGTTTTGCCCACCGGGTGGTAAGCTCAAGCGATTTATCAATGCTCTTGTAATCATCAGAATAGGGAGGGCATTCATCAAGGCACATCATTATATCAGAGCCTACATGCTCCTGAATTTCTATGCTTAGCTTTGGGGTAAGAAAGTGCTCCGAGCCGTCGAGGTGAGACTGAAACACAATGCCGTCATCTTTTATCTTTCTTTTTTTTGAGAGGCTAAGCACCTGATACCCGCCGCTGTCTGTTGCAATGGAATTGTTCCAGTTCATAAACCTATGGAGCCCGCCAAGGTCTTTTATCTCTTTGTGACCGGGTCTCAGGTAGAGATGATAGGCGTTTGATATTATCATGCTAAACCCCAGTTCTTCCAGTTCTTCTGGGGTAATTGATTTCACAGTTCCAAGAGTGGCAACAGGCATAAAAGCCGGGGTTTGGACTTTACCGTGGGCCGTGGATATTACTGCTGTTCTTGCACTTGTAGAACTGTCCTTTTTTGTGATCTCGAAATTGTACATATGGTATTGGGGTTTAATTATAACAATAGAGGGAAAGTTTAAAAACCTAGTACGTCTTTCATGGTGTATATCCCTGCCGGTTTATCATGCACCCACCGAAGCGCCCTTATGGCTCCGTTTGCAAATGTATCCCTGCTCGATGCCTTGTGAGTAAATTCTATCCTCTCTCCGTCTCCATAAAATATGAGGCTGTGCTCGCCAACCACATCGCCTCCGCGAAGGGTCTGAATGCCAAGTTCTCCTTTTTTTCTAGCACCTATGTTTCCATGCCTTGAGTATACTGCAATGTCGTTTAGTTTCTTATCAAGAGTCTCCGATACCACCTCGGCAATCCTGAGCGCCGTGCCGCTTGGGGAGTCTTTTTTGTTTCTATGATGGGCCTCTAAAATTTCAATATCAAAATCTGTGCCTAAAAGTTCAGTTAGTTTTTTGGACATCTCAAACATCACATTTACTCCCACGCTCATGTTTGGAGAAAAAACACATGGGAAATTATATGCAAGTTTGGTAAGCTGTAATTTTTGCTCTTCAGTAAAACCCGTGGTACCTACTACAAGGGCCTTAGAGTTTTGTGCCGCATATTCTGCAGTCTTAAGTGTAGATTCGGGTGATGTGAAGTCTATTATTCCGTCGGCACTGCTAAACGCCTCATCCAAAGTGCTGCTTACCGTAACGCTGGTTTTCTTTTGGGCGCTAAGGCTTTCTACATCCTTTCCAATGAGCCTGCTGCGGGCAACTTCGGTAGCCCCTGCGATCTCAAAATCATCATTTTCCAGTAGCAACGAGAGTATCCTCTCACCCATCTTTCCACCGACTCCCACTACGCCTGCTCTTATCACTGCCATTTTCTAACCCTTTTTATCCGTACAGTTTTCCACGCATCCGTGGTCTTTTACTATCTTCCATTTCCCATCTATGAAGCTAAGCTCATACTGATTCTTTGTATACCTTATCTTGGTGTTTCCGCCGCCTGATTTTTCTTCTATCTCAAGCTCTACTACCGTATAAGCTATCTCACCAATAATACGCGTGCCGATCAGATTGTAGTTTGTGATATTGTTGTTTGATGTTTCTACAAGGTCTTTCATCCTCGATTCATAACCCTGCCTGTCTGTAGCATTTGAATGAATGTATTTAAATGCAGAGCCGAAATCATTTTTTACAAAGGCATCCAGAAATTTGGTTACCACGTAGCTTGGGCTGTTTTTGCCACTTGAACTCTGGGTGCTGGTTGTACTTTGCGGGCTTGTGCCAGCGCATGCAGTCATCAAAATTATGAATACTAAAGGAATGAGTCTTTGCATAGTTATAGTTTGTTTAGTAATGATAATAATATTCTCTCCGTTTATAATATTCAACACAACAGCTTACAGAAGGTTTCAGCTACTATTTACAGTTTGTTAAAACATTAATGGACTAATATATTACACTATATTTTGTAGTTCTAAATTAATTATTTACATATTTACTATTTTGTATATTCTACTGCCAGAATTTGATAAAAAATTGGAGGCTTTGTAATAGTTTTGGACTCTGTTCTTGCTGGAAATCTTTCCCTTGTAATATTCTTTCCGCTTATCGGTACGCTGTTTTTAGTACTTCTTTCTCTTGTTAAAAAAGACGCGGATGAGGAGCTTAAAATAGGAGCTCTCGTAATAAGCCTCATAGAATTCTTAATTTCACTGCCGCTTTTTTGCAATTTTCAAAAGGGCTTTGCAGGCTTGCAGTTTGAAACCAATATCCCGTGGCTCGCAGAGTTTGGTATCAACTATCATATTGGCATAGACGGCATAAGCGTCTTTCTTGTTCTTCTCACTACCTTTATTATGCCTATTACCATCCTCTCGGCCTGGAACGCTATACACAAAGGGCTTAGAGAATTTTTGATATTCATGCTTGTGCTCGAGACTGCCATGATAGGCACATTCAGCTCTTTAGATATGGTGCTGTTCTTCGTGTTCTGGGAAGCAGTTCTTATCCCGATGTATTTCCTTATCGGTATCTGGGGGACTGAAAGAAGGATCTATGCAGCAATAAAATTTTTCATCTACACCGCCTTTGGAAGCGCACTGATGTTCATTGCAATTTTATACCTGCACAAACTGCACATGGATCAGTTTGGCATTGCCACAATGAACATCTTTGATTTCTATAACCTGTCCATACCTTATGCAGGAATTCTAAGTATGCAGGGTCTGCTATTTCTCGCATTTTTCCTGGCTTTTGCTATCAAGGTCCCAATGTTCCCATTCCACACATGGCTTCCAGATGCTCATGTCGAGGCGCCTACTGCGGGAAGCGTAATACTGGCTGCGGTTTTACTTAAGATGGGTACATATGGATTTTTAAGATTTCTCATGCCTCTATTTCCTGAGGCCACGATTGACCTTCTTCCGATACTCTGCTCAATAGCAGTGATAGGAGTTATTTACGGAGCGCTTGTTGCGTTTGCTCAAAAAGACTTAAAGAAACTGGTTGCTTATTCAAGCGTAAGTCACTTGGGACTGGTCATGCTCGGAGTGCTCGTGCTAAACATACAGGGTGTTCAGGGCGGCATATATCAGATGCTGAACCACGGGCTTTCTACCGGCGCATTATTCCTTATTGTAGGCATGGTATATGAGAGGCGGCACACCAAAAAAATTGCGGAGTTTGGCGGGATCGCAAAGGTGATGCCCATACTGGCGCTCTTCTTTATGCTTGCAACGCTCTCGTCAATCGGGCTTCCGCTACTAAACGGTTTTGTGGGTGAGTTTCTTATACTTCTCGGTGCATTCAAGTGGGACTGGAGGTTTTCAGTTCTCGGCACAACGGGCATTGTACTTGGGGCAATATATATGCTCTGGGCGTATCAGCGCGTGATGTTCGGCCCATTAAATAAGCCGGAGAACAAGGCGCTCAGGGATTTGAGTGTTAGAGAAATATTTGTCCTTACTCCGATTGCCATCATGTTCTTTGTTATGGGAATCTATCCAAAGCCGTTCCTGGAGAGAATCGAGCCTTCTGTAAACAGCCTCATTCACACCAAGTTTGCTGAGACCATAAAACAGGATGATTCCGAAAATGTCCTATCGCAGTATTTTAGAGGGCGGTAGGGGTATTTAACAATCCATCCAAAAAAGTCTGTCATGCTGAGCGCATGCGAAGCATCTCTCTTTTGATTCTACTTAGATTCTTCGGCTACTATGATTTTTAAAAACTTTAAGGTCTTACGAACTTTACCTTAACGGTAAAGCCCGTCCTCAAGTATGACAAAACAAAACACACTGAGCATTTATAAGCTTCTGTTATTACTCTCTTTTTTCATCTTTTACATATGAAAAAGTATTATCAGACAAAAGCACTATTTCTGGAAAAACTATTGATTTTCATTACTTAAAAGCAGTATAATTTTCTAGGTTAACATAGAATCTATATGGGGGTGAGGTCATGTCTTATTCTGTTGAAGGACAGCTGCTGGAAGTGTGTATTTGTAATGTTATTTGTCCCTGTTGGGTGGGAGGAGATCCCGACGAGGGCTACTGTGATGGTATGATTGGCTGGCACATAGATCAAGGCGAAATTGAAGGAGTGAATGTCAGCGGGTGTAATTTCGCAATGTTGCTGCATAGCCCGGGTAATGTTCTTGATGGTAACTGGAAAGTACGGTTATATGTGGATGAGGAATTATCTGATGAACAGCAGGAAGGAATATTAAACCTGTGGGGAGGTAAGCTGGGAGGTGCAATCACGGATTTAGCATCCCTGGTGGGAGAAGTTGCCTCGGTTGAAAAAACACATATCAGGTTTGATGTAGAAGGAGTAAACGGGACAATAGCGATAGGAGATGTTGTCTCGGCGTCTCTTGAAGCTTTTAAAGGAGCAACAGGAGCAGAAACTACACTCCACAATTCCGTTTTCACCTCTATTCCCGGAAAACCTGCATATTTGGGCAAGGCATCGAGTTTTAAGGCAAATGCACCTGGGTTCGACATAGATATGGAAGGTCACAGCGCCGTCTGCGGGCATTTTAAATTTGAGTCTTAAAACAATACAGTAGAATATATATTGCCTTCGATTGCTGTTGTAAAACTGCGCCCCCGGTTCAGTTGGGCGGAGAAGGTGACCCTTAATCTTTGAACAAGGGAAGCTTTATTTCTTTGTTTTAGAGGGCGGTAGGGTTCGATCAGACATTTCAACAAATTACCCACAACTGTCATTGCAACGGGCTTTTTCGAATAGAAAAAGTTCGGACAAAATAGTGACGGACAAAATAGTGACAGACACTATATTTTAAGCCAGACCATAAAACAAGAAGATTCCGAAAATGTCCTTTCGCAGTATTTTAGAGGGCGGTAAGGGTTTTTTAAAAGAGGGAAGCGTGCTCTTGATTTTTCTTTATTTTTCCCCTTTATTTTCTTATTATTTTCTTTCTTTATATTTCTTTAATTCAATTAAAATCTCTTTTATTAAATTGATTTGATATTCGTCATAGGACTTTTCCTTTTCTCTAATATCAGAATCAGAATAATAGTGTTGGAACCCTTCATATAACCGAAATGAATAAGGAACTGCTTTGTAAAACGTATCATCAAAATTATGGTTCCATTCTTCAAGAATTTCTTCTATTGATGCATTATTATCTAAAAATTCTTCTGCTAAATATATTGCATAATTTAAATTGTTTTTCTTTTTCATAGTATATGAAACGACCATTTAGGTGGATGATATATAATTTGCTTATCGAAAATATAGTGACATAAAAATAGTAAAAATTATAGTGACAGACTCTATTATATAATAACACACTGTGCCTGTCCTGAGCTTAGTCGAAGGGCTTGTCGAAGTGTGAGTCTTGCAATATCATTTTTAAGTGCCTTCAAAAAATAGTGTCTGTCACTATTTTTGTCACTATTTTTGAAAAACCCTCTCAGCAAGTTTTTCTAACATCCTTATAAATTTACCCGACCCCGTCGGTATTCCCTTTTCTGTGTTTCTTCTTATTATAACTGTTATTTCTTTTTCCACTATTTCTGTCCGTTTCTAAAGATATACATTCACCCATTAATAATAATTATTTGAATCCATAAGGCTGCTCAAGTATCTAGACAATATAATAGTTGCAAATGCAACTATAAATAAAAGTCAGGAGGTCTTATTATGAGACATATAACAAAAGAGGAGCTTAAGGATGATATTGACAGCGGAGCGAATATCACAATCGTAGAAGCTCTGCCGGAAAAGTATTGGAAGGAAGCGCACATTCCGGGATCAGTACAGATTAATAAAAGGGGACGCTTGTACTAGCTCAGTAATTCGGTAACTTTTTGTAGTTTATCAAAAGGGGTTTCATAGTTCAAACCTCCATGTCTTCTCAGATGATTATATTCAAATAAATAATTACCCAGATTTAATATTAAATCCTCCATTGAAT
>JBFFSH010000011.1:0-48379 GCA_041572575.1 Thermodesulfobacteriota bacterium | reverse complement strand
TCATAGCTTTCCGAATCAAATTAGTACTTCTGGTTTCACCACGGATAACCCGCTGTTTCAGCTGGTTTCAGACTCACCACAGAACAATCTTATGTTTTTCACTCATATGAATGAGGACTGGACAAATGGGTGCGGCAACTTCTGTTGTATTTGCGGCATGTATGAGCTTCATATGATTGCCATTGATCCCAGACTTCAGAGGTCGATGTGTATAGGTTGTTACAATATGAAGACCAAGCTGGACAGTCAAATAGACAAGATGCTTCTGCCCTACAGGCTAACTGAAGACATCTTTGTGGAAAAACATGCAAAGCCTGCTCCAGTGATGAATGCGATTCCGATTAGTCGGCCGACATTCTAGCTGAATAGTCCCAAGCAGAAATCCATTGAGGTTCTATAATCAGCCTTTGCTCACTCCGTTCTCTGCTCAAAAGCCATTTTGCCAGATTGGAATCAGTTGTCCCAAGATATCTGGTCATAAGTTTTTTGAGTATTAATTTGCCGGAGTCAGGAGCTATATTTACTTTTGCCTGACCCCGTACACCTTTATATGGTGGATGGTTTGGTGCAATTTCAAAAGCACAGCGATTATTATTTTGCAGCAACCTACATATCTTGGATTTTATTGAGGTTGCGCAATATAATTTGTTGTTATCAAACAAGTACCACAGTGAACAGATTAAAGGAAAACCGGCAGTATCATTAACAGCCAACCTCATAGGGATGAGAGAGCCTGTAAGAAATTTCTGTATTTCTCTGTCATCCCAGGCACTAGTTTGAATTATAGGTAGTTCATACATGTATATACTTTACCTCCGTATTATATGATAGGTTAAAGTGTGTCTAGTATTTGTCAAATAATATTTGCATATTACTAGACAATTACTTGACATCAGTGAAATTTATTGCATAATTTATATAAATTCAAACCAAAGGAGATAGACAATGTATAGACAAATAAATGAAATTGATTCATACGAATATAAAGCAAACAAGGTTATGAACGCACTAAACGATTCAGTAAATATGAATATTGATAATCTTATAAAAGAAACAAATATTGATAAAAGTGAAATTATTCAAGTAATAGAAAATTTAGAGAAGTCTCAGTATATAGAACTTGAAAGTTACGATCATGTACATATATCAAAATACGGAAGAAAGATTAATAACGGTGAGATTAATGTGGGTTATGGGCCTATATAGTATTTAAATTCAGCAATTTAACAACAGGGCATTCCCCACCCCTGTTGTTGAGTTACAAATAATCACAAAAATACTGCTATTCAAATATGTGTGTAATGTGATAATCCAAAATTAAATAAAACTACCCCAAACTAGCCTTAGCAGTATCAACTACTTTACTAAAACTATTAGCATCTCTTACGGCAAGATCGGCAAGGACTTTTCTGTCAAGCTCAACTCCGGCTTTTTTGAGACCATTTATGAATTTACTGTAAGAAAGTCCATGAGCCCTTACTGCGGCATTTATTCTTACGATCCAAAGTCTTCTGAAGGTTCTTTTCTTATTTTTTCTGTCTCTGTAAGCAAAAGCCCAGGCTCTCATTAATGTTTCTTTAGCCCTTCTTATGTTCGTACTTCTTCTGCCCCAAAAACCCTTGGCCTGCTTTAGTATTCTTTTTCTTCTTTTTCTCGATGCTACTGCCTTTCTAACTCTCATCTTATTTAACTCCGATTTCTAATTTTATTTTATACATAGGGAACGTAACTTTTTATCTTAATTGCTCTAGTACCCTCAATAATATCAGGACTTAGCAGTCTCCTCTTTCTCTTTCTTGCCTTTTTAACATTTAGGTGACTCTTACCACCGGCCATTCTTCTAATCTTACCAGAGCCTGTTGTCTTAAACCTCTTGGCAGCACTTCTGTTTGATTTCATTTTATGTTTCGGCATCTTTTTCTACCCTTTCTTTATTTTCTGTTTGTTTATTTTCTTCTTTATTATCTGCTTGTTCATTATTTTCTTTATTTTCTGCCTGTTTACTTACTTCCTTATTATCTTTTTGTTTATTATCTGTATTCTGCTGTTCTTTCTTTTTGGCCGGAGATAATACCATAACAAGGTTCTTACCTTCAAGTTTTGGATTGGATTCTACTGTTGCAAGCTCTCCAAGAGTCTCCAGTATCCCATGCGCGAGTTCTCTACCCCTATCGGGATGTGTAATTTCTCTTCCTCTAAAAAATATCCTGACTTTTGTTTTATGACCCTCTGTCAAAAAGTCTCTTATTCTATTTACTTTTACCTCTAAATCATGCTGGCCTATATTGGGCCTGAACTTTATTTCTTTGAGTGTATGAACTTTTTGCTTCTTTGCCCCGGTCTGCTTTTTTAAATCATACTTATATTTGCCATAATCCATTATCCTGCAAACAGGTGGATTGGCATTTGGTGCAACTTCTACAAGATCAAGCCCCGATTCTTCCGCTCTATTTAATGCTTCATCAAGAGATAAAATACCAAGCTGTTCACCATCGGCATCTACAAGCCTAAGTTCCCTGGCCCTTATTCTTCTGTTTACCCTAATCTCAGGTGTTCTCGCTATTAGCTTCTACCTCCCGCCAAGTGTATGCGCTGTTTTCCATTTCTATATGTGTTAAGAATTGTTCTGTTGTCATTGAGGGTATATTAGTACCTCCGAGTTTTCTGGGTGAGATTAAACCTTCCTCTGCTTCTTTGCTGCCAAGCACTAACAAGTACGGTACTTTTTGAAGCTGAGCCTCCCTTACTTTCAAACCAAGTTTCTCGTTTCTAAAATCCTTTTCAACCCTTATATTATTTTCTTTAAGTATATTATATACTTTTTCACCATATTCAATGTGTTCGTCACTAATCGTAGCAATCTTCACCTGTACCGGACTGAGCCAGAAAGGAAAAGCCCCACCATAATGCTCGATCAGTATTCCAAAAAACCTCTCGAAAGATCCAAATATAGCCCGGTGTATCATTATCGGAGTATGACGAGCATTGTCTTCTCCCACAAAACTGATATTAAATCTTTCAGGAAGGTTAAAATCTACCTGAACTGTGGAACACTGCCAAGACCTACCTAAAACATCTTTAATCTTAAGGTCTATCTTGGGACCGTAAAAAGCCCCGCCGCCGCTGTCTATTTCGTATTTAATGTCTCTTTTTTCAAGCGCACTTTTAAGTGAGTTTGTAGCATGCTCCCAATTCTGCTCATCACCAACATATTTTTCTGGTCTTGTGGAGATAAATACTTCATAATCGTCAAATCCGAATATTTTCAAAAACAGCAGAGTAAGATCAATAACACTCATAACTTCCTGTTCAATCTGATCAGGTCTGCAAAATATATGGGCATCATCCTGAGAAAATCCTCTTACACGCAGAAGCCCGTGAAGCACACCAGATCTTTCATATCTGTAAACAGTTCCAATCTCTGCCCATCTTAAGGGGAGGTCACGGTAGCTTCTCACTTTTGTTTTATAAACCATTATATGAAACGGGCATGTCATGGGTTTAATCTGATATTCAGAGTTATCTACTTCCATGGATGAATACATATTCTCTTTATAAAAATCCAGATGCCCGCTTGTTTTCCATAAATCAAGCTTTGCAATATGTGGAGTAAATAACAGGTCATAATCAAACCTGTCATGCTCCGCTCTCCACAGGTCTTCAATAATCCGCCTGACTTTTGAGCCCTTGGGGTGCCAAAGAACTAACCCTGAGCCTATCTCTTCCTGTATGCTGAATAGATCAAGATCAATTCCAAGCCTTCTGTGATCTCTTTTTTTAGCTTCTTCGAGCTTTAGTAAGTATGTCTTTAAATCTTTTTTGTTTAGAAACGCTGTACCATAAATTCTTTGCAGCATAGGGTTTGTTTCTATGCCTCTCCAGTAAGCACCTGCCACACTAAGTAGTTTAAATGCTTTTATGTATCCTGTGTCCGGCGCATGGGGGCCTCTGCAAAGATCAAACCAATCCCCCTGGTTGTAGATGGTAATATCTTCATCTTCGGGAAGGTCTTTAATAATCTCTACCTTGAAATTTTCACCCATTCCGTCAAATGTTTTTACAGCTTCGCTTCTTGGAACACTTTTTCTTATTAAAGGCTTTTTCTCATTAATAATTCGATTCATCTCGGCTTCAATCTTTTCCAGATCAGCCTCGGTAAAAGCTTTTTCATAATCAAAGTCATAATAAAAACCGTTATTAATTACTGGACCTATAGTAACTTTTGTCCCCGGAAATAGTTTTTGCACAGCCTCTGCCATAACGTGAGCAGCTGTATGACGCACAAAAAATAACGCCTCGTCGCTTCCACTTTTAATAAACTCTATTTCCGAGTCTTCTCTAACCTCGTACTGAAGGTCAACAACCCTCTCATCTATAACAGCACCGATGATGTCAGACTTTGTTCCAGACTCCGCAACTATTTCGCTCACTGAAACTCCGGCGTTTAATGTCAGCGTATCTTTATTATCTATTTTTACCTGTATTTCACTCATAATTATTAAGCAGTGGTGAGCACGGCAGGATTTGAACCTGCGACCTCTTGCATGTCAAGCAAGCGCTCTACCCCTGAGCTACGCGCTCAAATATATTGATGAACGGCTTATTCTACTTATATATAGGCTTGATTGTCAAGACAGCACAGCTATTTTAATTAATAAATATAACAAGAACTAAAACATTTTTTGATTTAATTATTATTTTACGTAGCTTAAATACAACATTTGAGGGCAGGTGAGTAAAAATTAGCAGCAATATTGTTCTAAATACTGAAGACTTTATAACAGGCGGACCAAAGCCAAGAAAGGGAAAGGTAAGGGATATATATGAGCTTGGAGATAAACTGCTTATAGTTTCTACAGACAGAATCTCGGCGTTTGATGTGATAATTCCAAACGGTATCCCGGAAAAAGGTAAAATATTAAATCAGATTTCATGCTTCTGGTTCGAATTTACCAAGGACATAGTAAAAAACCATTTAATATCATATGATGTAGATGACTTCCCGCATGAATTACATAAATATGCAAACGTCCTGGATAAAAGAAGCATGCTGGTACAAAAGACAAACCCCCTGCCGGTGGAATGTATAGTGAGGGGTTATATTGCAGGCTCAGGGTGGAAAGAGTATCAGCAAACGGGATCGACGTCTGGCATCGATCTTCCAAAGGGGTTAAAAGAATCCGAGAAATTTTCTGAGCCGCTTTTTACGCCTTCTACAAAAGCTGAGATTGGTCTTCATGATGAAAACATATCATACGAATCTGTTGTGGATATGATCGGAGGGGGTTTAGCAAAGACTCTAAAAGATTTAAGCATTAGCATATATACAAAAGCTCATGATTATGCCCGAAGCAAAGGAATAATAATTGCAGATACGAAGTTTGAGTTTGGACAGGATTTAAAAACTGGAGAGCTAATATTAATTGATGAGGTTTTAACCCCCGATTCATCAAGATTCTGGCCACTGGATGAGTACGAACCCGGAAGACCACAAAAGAGTTTTGATAAACAGTTTGTAAGGGATTATCTAAATACCCTCAACTGGGATAAAACCCCTCCTGCCCCAAAACTACCGGATGATATAGTGGAAAAGACAAAAAGCAGATACGAAGAAGTTTATGAGATTCTAACCTCTTAATTTATGTTATATAGAGACAATAACCTGTCACCATGCAAGAGCATCTGCATACTTGATGAAAGTAAAAAGATGTGCAAGACCTGCTTTAGAACAATTACAGAGATAGCAAACTGGAGTAGATACAGTAAGGATGAGAAGTTGGATGTTCTACAAAAGATTGAACTTAGAATGAAATCAGCAAATTCAGAAAATTAGTATAGTAAATAGAAACAATGGTTGTTTGACTAAATTTTGTTCTGTATAATTATTAATTAACAATGGGGTACAAATATTAAATCAATTTATTTATTCATAACACTTTTCTATAACGGTAATCTAGATAGATGCAAATCTAATGCCAACTTTATGAGCCTAATACTCTCAACATAACTCTATGCAGGATTTTCTACACAAAGACCTCATATTTGAAGATATTAACTGCCTAAAGCAGCTCTGTGGTGAGAAAAACTCCAATATTAAAGAGATTGAAAAACTATTCGAGATAAAACTTCACACCCGCGGAAACAAGATCACACTCGATGGAGAAACAAAAAATACTGATAGTGCAGAGAAGTTTATTACTCAGATATATAGCCTCATTACCAAGGGCTACCATCTGGAGCCGGGCGATATAGAGCTTGCCTCGAGGATTATACTTTCAGATAAACACGCCTTGGAAGACATATTCCTGGACACTATTTGTGTGTCCACAAGAAAAAGGATCATTGCTCCAAAGAGCCTGGCTCAAAAGCACTATATTGATGCAATCAGAAAAAACGATATTGTATTCGGTATCGGCCCCGCGGGTACCGGAAAGACATATCTGGTTATGGCTCTTGCAGTCTCGGCTTTTTTAAATAAACAATTTAACAGGATCATTCTTACAAGACCCGCTGTGGAGGCCGGAGAAAAACTCGGGTTTCTCCCAGGAGATCTCACTCAAAAAGTAGACCCTTACCTAAGACCGCTTTTTGATGCGCTTTATGAGATGATGGACTATGACAAAGCATCAAGGCTTATAGAAAAAGGGGCCATAGAAGTAGCGCCACTGGCTTTTATGAGAGGCAGGACACTTAACGATGCATTTGTTATTTTAGATGAAGCACAGAACACTACATCTATGCAGATGAAGATGTTCCTTACAAGGCTTGGATTTAACTCAAAAGCGGTTATTACAGGAGACGTTACGCAGATAGATTTGGAGAAAAACGAGACCTCCGGGCTTATTCATAGTGAGAATATACTAAAGAATATACCCAATTTAGACTTTGTTCATTTTTCGAATAAAGATGTGGTTAGACACCCAATTGTAAAAAAGATCATTGAAGCTTACGAAAAAGAAGTTTAAACTAAAGGAAATAAATACTTATAGGGGTGTGAGTGGAGATGAGAACAATTTATATAACATTACCAGTATTAATAATTGCGATATCATTTTTAGCAGGCTGCACAGGAAAATGGCAAAATCCCAATGATACTATTGCAGCTCAGGAATTAAAGATAAGAAATCTGCTAATAATGCCAAATATTTACGACCATGCTGGAGTAATATTAGAGGGCAAGATCTGGGATCTTGATTTTGTAGAGGATAAAGAAAACCCGGATAAGGTCTACAGCATGTTCAAACTAGCAGATAAGGATGGAAACTTCGTTCATGTAACATCTGAAGGCATGACAACACTTTTACAAGAAGGTGAGATAGTTAAAGTAATTGGTATACATAGGGTGTTATACGGATTGGAAACAAGAACGATTTCTTATCTTGTAGATGCCAAGCAGATACTGCCGCCGTCTACTTTCCATTATTAATTTGCGATTAGTCCGTTTTTAAGAGCAATAAATTCTTCTCTTGATGGACCGATAGAGACTAAAGAGATTTCTGTTTCCAGCAGATCTTCAATCCTATTCAAATATGATATTAGATTTTGAGGTAAATCCTTAGGATCACTTATGCAAGATAAGTCAGATTTCCAACCGGGCAATTGTTCATAAACCGGTATGCACTCTGTAAGTACATTTAAGTTAGATGGGAAATCTGTTAATATCTGATCTTTATATTTATATCCAGTACAGATTTTGATGCTCTCCAGGTCTGAAAGTACATCTAGTTTTGTAAGCATAATACTATTTATACCATTTACCCTGACAGAATAGGAAACAGCCACGGCATCAAACCAGCCGCATCTTCTTGGTCTTCCTGTTGTAGCACCATATTCATTTCCTGCTTTTCTTAAAACCTCACCGAAATCATCAGTAATTTCTGTAGGAAACGGCCCCTCACCAACCCTTGTTGTATATGCCTTGCTTATACCAACTATGTGATCGATTGATTTCGGGCTTATGCCGGTACCTGCACACACCCCACCAGCTCCTGCATTGGATGAAGTAACATATGGGTAAGTGCCAAAATCCACATCGAGCATTACTCCCTGAGCGCCTTCAAACAATACTGTTTTGTTACGTTTGATGTTATCATGCAACATTAAAGAAGTGTCTGTTATATAAGGCTTTAACTGCTGACCATAGGCAATGTATTCATTAAATACTTCATTAAAATCCAGCGGCTTAGCTTCTAAAACTTTTTCAATATATATATTCTTTTGCTCAATTATGCTTTTTAATCTCTGCTCAAAATACTCAGGATATAATAGGTCTGAAACCTTGATACCTCTTCTTGCAACCTTATCCTCATAAACCGGTCCGATGCCCCTTCCCGTTGTTCCAATTTTGTTATCACCCATTTGCGTTTCACTGGCTTTATCCATAAGTTTATGATAGGGCATTATCACATGGGTTCGGTCACTGATTTTGAAGTTTTCTGACGATACTTCATAGCCGCTTTTTTGCAGGCCATCAATTTCTTCAAGCAATATTTTTGGGTCAATCACAACCCCGTTGCCAATTATTGAAATTTTGCCCTTTCTTAATATTCCAGACGGAATGTGGTGAAGAACTATTGTCTTGCCATCTACTATGATGGTGTGCCCTGCGTTATTGCCGCCCTGGTACCTTGCGACAATGTTAACCTGCTCGGATAGAATATCTACAATCCTGCCTTTACCCTCATCACCCCACTGGGTACCAATAACCACTATATTGGGCAAATCAGATTCCCCCTTTTAATAGTTCTTCCAGGTCAGAGAATTCTCTGCTAACTCCACTGCGAGATTCAATAAGTTTTATCTTATGAGGGGTTTCAAGGAGTATAATTCCATATGAGTTGGATTTACTGTTTTCCTGGATACGTCGTTTTTTAAGATTAGCATCTGATTTTAAGTCCAGAACGACCTTAAACCCGCTTGATCTTAGCCACTCGGCAAGCCTTATTGATTCCCTTCTAAGATTTTCTTTTTTAGGAATTACCACAAAATGAACAGGAGTATTTTCCAGATGTGTTTTAGTTATACTTAATACGGCTTCCACGTCCACTGCAAAACCGGTTGAAGGAATATCATAACCATACTTTTTTATGAGGTTATCGTACCTTCCACCTCTTATTAGAGGATTGAAATTATTTGGTGATAGAATCTCAAAAGTAACTCCGGAGTAGTAGTTAAACCCCCTCAGCTCACCCAGGTCTACATTTACCCTGCAGTTAAGATTATATTCCTCTACTACTTCCAGCACATTTTCTAATTCCTGCACATAGTTTTTAAGTAGTTTATATTTTTTAGCTTTGGCAAGTACTTCGGAACCTCCATACATCTGCGGAAGCATAAGTATCATTTCTTTTACTGATTTATTTATTCTTTTATTTTTTATCGCCTGTTCAAGAGCTTCCTGATCTTTTTTCTTGAGTGCATCTTCTATATAACTTCTAGCATCACCAGTCTGCAAGAGCAGCGATTCTAAAAGACCGTTATGTCCTATATCTAAAACCAGATTTTTTATACCTACTTTTCCAAGGCACTTAATTGAAAGTGCTATGATCTCAGCATCAGTCTCTGCTGACTGCATTCCGGCAAGTTCACAGCCTACCTGAAACACTTCTCTTTCTTTGCCGCTTCCTTTTTCCTCAAACCTTATAACCCTCTCGTTATAACAAAGCCTCAAAGGTTTGATTTCATCTCTTAGTCTTGAAGCTATTAGCCTTCCTACCTGGGGGGTGATATCAGGTCTGAGCGCAACTACTTCCCCTGTCGAAGGATCTACAAACTTCATCAGTTTCTTTTCAAAATCCTCCCCAAGTCCTGATGAAATGGTCTCAAGATATTCAAAAAGAGGGGTAATAATTCTTCTGTATCCCCACCTTGCAAACTCTTCGAGCAGGAATTCTTCAACTTTTCTGATTTCCTCCGCCCTTTCTGGAGTAAAATCTCGTACTCCCTGAGGGAGGCTTAAGTTTTTTGACATTTATAGTTTCACCTGTGTAACTGAGATATGATCCGGCAGCTTACTTATTTCCTGCTCAACTTCTTTAGAAACCGGACTGTCTATATTAATAAAAGATATGGCTTTGCCGCCAATGCTTTCTCTTCCTAGATGAAGCCTTGCAATATTTACATCTTTACTGCCCAAAAGAGTACACAATGCGCCAATAAAACCGGGTTTATCGGCATTTTCATTTATAAGCAGGTAACCCTCTGGTATTACATCAATTGGGAAACCGTTTACCCCTACGATTCTTGGCTCTTCTCTGCCAAATATAGTACCCGAAACCCTTGTTTTCCCCTCATCGGTTTTAACCTGTATGGTGACAAGGCTAGTGTAATCTTCTGAATCTGAAAATTTTGACTCTACAATCTTGATTCCCTTTTCTTTTGCAATTACAGGGGCATTAACAAAACTTACCACCAGATCCATAATAGGGGTTAAAAATCCTTTAAGCGCTGCTACTGTTAACGGTGATACATCAAATTCAGACACATCGCCTCTGTATTCAATACTAATCTCTTCGATCCCGCCCTTGCAGAGCTGCCCCTGAAGGCTTCCAAGTTTTTCCAAAAGAGTAAGGTAAGGCTTCATTCTTTTTAGAATATCCAGACTGAGCGAGGGCATATTCACAGCATTTCTAACTACATCATTTAGCAGGAAATCCTGAATCTGCTCGGCCATTGCTATGCCAACTTTTGCCTGAGCCTCGGAGGTAGACGCTCCGAGATGTGGAGTGAATACTACATTGTCTTCTATCGAAAATAGTTCATGATCTGCTGCTGGGGGTTCATTTACATAAACATCCAGAGCAGCGCCGCCTATCTTGCCCTCTTTAATAGCAGCCGCCAGGTCTTGTTCGTTAACTATGCCTCCTCTGGCGCAGTTAATAAGGAGCACCCCGTCTTTCATTTTATCAAATGTATCTTTGTTGATTAAATCCTTGGTTTCTGGAGTTAGCGGAGTGTGGATTGTTATTATTTCAGCGGTTTTAATAAGATCGTCCAGCTCAACAAGCTCTACTCCAAGCTTCGATGCGGCTTCTTCAGTTATAAATGGGTCATAGGCTATGACTCTCATTTGTAGACCAAGAGCCCTTTCAGCAACAAGTTTTCCTATATTACCAAGACCTATTACCCCGAAGGTTTTGCCATAAATTTCTGTACCCTTAAATTTATCTCTTTTCCACTCACCTGATGTAAGGGATTTATGAGCTTGAGGTATTTTTCTTGCAAGAGCAAACATGATGGCGATAGCGTGTTCAGCAGTTGTTATGGCATTTGACTCAGGAGTATTCATAACCACAACACCCATCTTTGTAGCATAGGGTATGTCGATGTTATCAACACCAATTCCTGCCCTTCCTATAACTCTTAGCTTTCCTTCTGCGGCATCAATTACTTCCTTGGTAGCTTTTGTCGCACTCCTTACTATTAATGCGTCGTAATCTTTAATGATCTTAAGAAGTTCATCTTTTTCTATACCCTTTTTTACGTCTACCTGAATTTTTCCGCTTGACTCCAATATATCAAGCCCGTCTTGTGATAGTCCATCTGATATTAATACTTTCAATTTTTTTACTCCATGAATTTAATAGGGATGAATTTAACGGCATAACAATATAAGTAACTACGTGTTAATGTCAATGATGTCAGGGCAAGAAATCTTATCAAAATTAGCTCATCAAATTGTTAATTAATTCTTATTTGTTATGATTCTATTCCCAATATGAGCGAAGAAGCAAAAATGCCGTTTTTAAAGCACATCGAAGAGCTGCGCAAGAGACTGATCTATGCAGTTATAGCAATCCTGATATGTTTTATTCCAAGCTACTATTTTTCTGACCTTATATTTGATTTTTTGATGCAGCCGCTAATTGCAAGCCTTCCTGAGGGAAGCACAATGATATTCACAAGACCTGCTGAAGGGTTTACAACCTATTTGAAGGTTGCTTTTTTTGCTGCAGTTTTTATTTCAGTACCGGCTCTTTTATACCAGGCATGGCAGTTTGTAGCCCCAGCGCTTTATAAAAATGAAAAGAAGATTCTTCTGCCATTTCTATTTTTTGGAACATTCTTTTTTATATCCGGTGGAGCCTTTTGTTACTATGTAGCTTCACCACCGGCATTTAATTTCTTACTCAACGAATATTCATCGGAGTATGTAAAGGCATTCCCATCCATAAGGGAGGCACTTGCTTTTTTTATGGCTTTGATACTGGGGTTTGGCTTTATATTCGAGTTTCCTCTTGTAAGTTTTATTTTGGCCAAGATAGGAATCGTAACCTCAAAAATGCTCAGCAAAAACCGCCGCTATGCGCTTCTTATAAGCTGTGTGGTAGCTGCCATACTAACTCCTACTACAGACGCGCTGTCCATGATGTTTATGTTTATTCCGCTTATAGTTTTTTACGAACTTGGAATATTAGTAGCCTGGATTTTTGGAAAGAAGGCACCACCAGAGGATTAATATTTAAAAACTAATTGAAAAATATCATTAAATATTTAATATCTTAAAATTAACTACAAACATACTGAGGAACTTAATATGCCTAATGCAAAAAAAACATATGACCTAATACACCCGATCACTTACAAAAGAAAGACTGAACCATTTGATGTTGAGTGGTACAAGAACGAGGATAAAAATAACTGGGTACTTCCCAAAGTACTGAAAAAGCAGGCCAAGGAACTTGGCAAAAAACCTTTCCTTCAATTTGGCTATAAAAAACCAATCAGTTTTTTTCAGACAAACCAGCTGGCAAACAAAGTGGCAAACGGACTGTCTAAACTTGGTATAGAAAAAGGCGATAAGGTCGCAGTCTACATGCCAAACTCAGATGATTATGTAATGACATGGTTTGGAATATTAAAGATGGGTGCGGTAATGGTGCCTATAAACACGGCCTACAAGATGGATTTTCTTCAGTATATAATAGACAGCTCTGATTCAACCGTGCTCTTTATTGCCGAAGAATACCTTGATAGAATGAAACCGATTGCAAAGAAAATACCTCAGTTAAAACATGTAATAGTCTGGACAAGAGACGGGGGTGAGAAATTTGATAAACATGGTTTTAATTTTAGAAAAATGACTTCCTACGCAAAGTTTATGAAGTCAGCCAAAACTGCCGAGCCAAAAGTAGAAATCACATTCATGGATCATGCAAGGCTCATGTACACATCAGGAACCACCGGAAGATCAAAGGGTGTTGTAAGACCATGCGCCGCAGACTACAGCAGCGCTTATAACTACGCTCAGATAATGGACGTTGGCCCGGATGATGTTTGTTTTACGTGCCTTCCTCTCTTCCATTCAAACGCCATGGTAATGAGCGTTTACCCGGCACTTATAAAAGGCTGTAAATCGGTAGTAGAAGAAAAATACAGTGCCAGCAAATTTTGGAACTGGATAAAAGATCACGAGGTTACAAAATTCAATATTGTGGGAACAATGTCATATTTTATGTGGAACTCACCAGTAGTTCCTGAAGAAAAGCAGCACAAGGCTGAGCTTGTTCTCGGTTCACCTGCACCTCACGATATTATTAAAGAGTTTATGAAAAGATTTAACATAAAGTTTATGGAAGGTTACGGTCTTACCGAAATTGGTCAGTGTACATGGATGAGACCCGGGGAGCCATTTAGGGTTGGCTCGTGCGGCAAGGAAGCCCCGGGGTATGAGATCAAGATTGCAGACCCCGATACAGATGAAGAGCTGCCAAGGGGTCAGGTAGGAGAGATCATAGTACGCCCAAGAACTCCCAATGTGATGCTTCATTACTATAACAAGATGTATGAAAAAACAGTTTCTGACTTCAGAAACTTCTGGTTTCATACTGGCGATGCCGGCAGGATGGACAAGGACGACTACATCTATTTTGTAGACAGGGTTAAGGATTATATAAGAAGAAGGGGTGAAAATATAAGCTCATTCGAGCTTGAAAAAATAGTGAGCTCTTATCCCGATATTAAAGAGTCTGCTGCAGTTGCTGTTAAAGAAGAAAAAGGTAAATATGCAGAAGATGAAGTAATGATCGTGATTGTACCGGAAAAAGGTAAAAAGATAGATTTTATTAAGCTTATGAAATTTTTAGAACCGAGAATGCCATATTTTATGATTCCGAGGTTTGTGAGAATAGACAAATCACTACCCAAAACCGGTACACAGAGGGTACAGAAAAACAAACTTAGAGAAAAAGGGATTACCAAAGATACATGGGACAGGGAAAAAGCGGGTTATAAAATTAAGCGATAAGAGTTTTAGTTTTTTGATTCAAGCACCAAAGCCACTGTTTGTGTCGCGATCTTGCCGTCTTTTATAACAAAAGTATCCGTACCAAAAGGGATTTTGTAATTCTCAGACTCCGCACTCCAGATTAAATAGGCAATATCATCATTTATAATTTTTTTATAAAGCTCAAAATCACATCCGGGCGGTACTACATCTGCTAGAAATTTGTTAAACAAAGCGGTAATCTCATTTAAATTAGTCAGTATTCTTTCAGGAGTTATGAGTGTAGAGCTCTCTGTATAGTCCAGCATCAGGCCATCTACATCTCCCTGCTCAAAAGCTTCCAAATGATGATCTATAATTTTTTGTGTTTCAGAACTCATTGGTATTTCTCCATTAACAATATTTTTATGCAGATGAATATTTAATATCAAGCGGCCTTCCTACTTCGGGCTGCCTTACTTTCCATATCAGACCGTCGTATATGAAATGAAGGAAAGAACTGCCCACAATATAGATTAAAAAGGCGTTTTGATCGAGCTTCATACCAATAAGACTGAGCACTACTATTACTGCTGAAAAAGCTCCGCTGTATAGCCACTGCTTGTTTGAAATTTTCTTAAAAAGCTTTTTACTGTCGTCTACTTTTTTATACTTAGATGCAACAAATATATTTACAAATGCTATGTATTCTATGGCATGAGAAAAGCCAAACACTACGTAACCTATAATCATTGAATGGAAGAATATTGCATAAATACTGAGCGTGGAGATAACAAAAATATTTTTTGGTATGCTAATTTGTTTTCTGTTTATAAATTCTTGATAAATATAAATGAGAGTAAATATGATACTTACAGCAATCAGTATATAAGAAAGAGATGCTATATACCCCATATAGGGTGCGGCATGACCAAGGATAACTCTTCCAGCGTTGTATTTTAATATTGTACTCTGCTCATAAAGAAGCATTGCAAAAAAAAGATAAAAAAACCAAGAGTATAATATACCCTTGTCTACCCATCCTTTTCCGTAACCTGCTTTCCTGGAATAAATCCTTGTAAATCCGTACTTTTGCGCAACAGAATGATACATTGTCCAAAGAACAGAAAGGGTGAGTAAGTAAGGAAATACTTTAAAATATACAGATAGTGCAGTAGCTACAACTGCAATTACCGGAAGATAGATATATACCTGTCTTCTCTTATCAAACTCCTCTTTTTGACCATATACAAGTGCCATAGTGAGGTGTCTGTGTACATAATTAAATAGCAGAGTTATTACAATTATTAACCCTAAATGATTTTGGAAAATAAGAAGGGCAAGAAAAACCAAAATCCAGCCAAAACTAAAATAAATAGAGTCTGTAAGCGGGTTTTTAATCCAAAGCTTGTTGTCAATAGTCAGTGTAGACATGTTCTTTGTATCTTGTTCGTTATAAGGACTGATGAGTCAAAACCACAAAAGAATTTCAAAATTACTAAGGTTATTATCAATTAAAATATATACTTTTCAAATAAAAATTAATAAAGATATTCAAAACAAATATTAATATATAAATAGTGTGATAGAATTAATTAAATTACAAATTAATAGATTTACTGCAATCTGAATAATTAACAATGAAACTTGGATTTTTCACTATGCCTCTCCACCCCCCGGGAAGAGAGCTTCATGAAACTCTGAATGATGATCTTAAGCAACTAATATTCTTAGACAAGCTCGGTTTTTCTGAAGCCTGGATAGGAGAACACTTTACAGCCGGATGGGAAAACATTGCAGCCCCCGACCTGCTTATAGCAAAAGCCCTATCCCTTACTAAAAATATTATACTGGGCACAGGAGTAAGCTGCCTTCCGGAGCACGACCCGTTTGTACTTGCCCACAGGATTGCTGTTTTGGATCATATTGCCAAGGGACGTTTTTATTGGGGTATTGGTGCAGGAAGTTTCATTGGAGATTTCGATGCATTTGGAATAGATGTCAAAAGCGGTGAGCAAAGAACTCTTACCAATGAATCACTGGATTTCATACTTAATCTGTGGAATGACCCCAAACCGGGCGACTATCAAAACAGCAGGTGGAAATTCCGCGTACCCGAGCCGCAACAAGACGTAGCACTTGGTGTACATACTAAGCCTTTTCAAAAACCACACCCCCCGATAGGAGTTGCAGGAATAACAGAGAAATCCGGAACACTGCAGATTGCGGGAGAAAAAGGCTGGATTCCAATGAGTATAAACTTTGCCCCAGTGGCAACACTTAAAACACACTGGGATTCTGTACAGCAAGGGGCAGAAAATGTGGGTAAAACTGCAGACCGTTCCATGTGGCGTATAGCAAGGGATGTTTATATTGCAGAGACCACTGAGCAGGCTAGGGAAGAAGTAAAAAACGGGACTCTGGCAAGAGACTTTACAGACTATTTCTTCAAAATGGTCCCTAAAATCCGCGGCAATTTAAATATATTTAAGACAGATAAATCAATGCCAGATAGTGATGTGACAATCGATTATATGATAGACAACCTATGGATTGTAGGAAGCCCCGAAGATGCTGTAAAACAGATAGCCAGACTGCATGATGAAGTAGGAGGATTTGGAACACTTCTAGTTATGGGTCATGAATGGAAACCAGAGGACAAATGGCAAAATTCCATGAGACTTCTAAAAGAAGAGGTAATTCCCGGACTGAAAAAACTTGGCATATAATAACATTTCAGATCTTTGCTTTTATTAATCGATTTATCAGTTATTTAATTATAAAATGGGCCACTCAAAAGGAAGACTTTTTTTAAGAGCATTAAAGAATAAAAGTAATCAAGTTCAGCAAAAACTTAAGTCTCTTGGAGTTCCCGATTATACAATCTTTGTAATCCTATCTATTGTAACCGGAGCAGCATCTGGCAGTGTGGCTGTTTTCTTTCATAAATTTATCGATTTAATTGACTACTTTTTATTCGATTTTATTAGATCAAGCGTGCCTGCATTATCTTCTTTCACCGTAATTCTTTTCCCTGCTATAGGCATGCTCTGTGTCTATTTGCTTATAAGACTTGCTCCCAAGGTTTCAAAAAGAAAGGGGGTAATGGAAGTGATTAAAGCAGTTGCCACAAGGGGCGGGCATATCCCTTTTAGAACTACTCTGTTTAACTTTATAGCTCCTTCTATATGTATTGGCTCTGGCTGTACCCTTGGTCCCGAGGGCCCTGCTGCACAAATAGGCGGAGGAATTGCAAGTAAACTTGGAAGGATTTTCGGGCTCTCCGATACAAGAAGAAGGATGTTTACCGCAGCCGGAGCAGGGGCTGCAATTGCTGCGGTATTTAGAACTCCCATGGGCGGAGTATTTTTTGCGCTTGAAGTAGTTTTGTTAAATGATTTTCAGGCTCCTATATTCTCTGCTCTAATACTTGCATCAGTAACTGCAAGTGCCATTTCACAGATGATGCTTGGTGACAAGCCGATATTCTTTTTTGACAATATCAACACAGGGCCTTACAGCGAATTCTATTTATATGCGGTTTGCGGAATTCTAGCAGGCGGGTTATCCGTATTATTCATCAAATATGCTGAATATATAAAAGAAGTATTTAAACAAAAAAATATTCAGGAAATTCCAAAATGGAAAATCATGGGTGGAGTTGGCCTTTTGGTTGGTATTTGCGGATTATTCTTTCCGGAAATTTTAGGCGTGGGATATAAGGCAATTAATGGTTTCCTATCAGACACCATCACATGGGAAATTGCACTTGTGCTTTTTGTGCTCAAGTTTGTTCTGGTTCCTATCGTATTATATGCGGGTGGTTTTGGAGGTGTTTTTGCTCCTTCTCTTTTTATGGGTGCATCATTTGGTTTTGTATTCTCTATATTCTTAAATCAGGCGTTTGGATTTAATCTGGATACAACGGCTTTTACCCTTGTATCTATGGGTGCATTTTTGGGAGCTGTAAATTCAATACCAATTTCTGCAATACTAATTATTTTTGAAATGACTCAGGACTATTCATTTATTCTGCCACTAATGCTTTCAGTGGTTTCAAGCACAACGATTGCTCAGCTTTACTTTAAAGGCTCTATTTACAGTAAGCACTTGGAAGAAGAAGGCTACCACATCACACAGGGGCATGACACCGATATTCTTAAATCATTAAGAGTTTCTGATGTGATGAGAGATGATATAGTCCTGATCCCAGAGAACCTGACACTGCCCACACTTATAAGCAAACTGGGAGAGACCCCACACAGCACCTTCTATACAATAAACCCTGAAGGAAAACTCCTTGGTACAATATATGAAAGTGAACTGCGTCCGGTTCTCACAGAGTATGAAAACCTAAGAGAGATGATAGTTGCCGGAGATATAGCAAAGCCGGGGATAATCGTAGTAAGAGAAAACGATGATCTGGATTTTGTATTAAAACTCTTCGGTCAGGAAAATGTGGACGAATTCCCGGTTGTTTCATCTGAGGACTCTTCTAAAGTCCTGGGATCTGTTAATTATCATGATATTCTGGCTGCTTATAACAGGGAAACACTTAAGCACCACCTTGCCGACGGGCTTGTTCATGACCTGAAAGCAATAGAGAAATTTACATCAGTAAAAGTATCAGAAGGCTATTCAATCTCCGAACAACTTGCACCAAAACAATTTGTAGGAAAAACACTTGCACAGTTAAGGTTAAGAAATGTGTATGGGGTAGAGGTTTTAATGATACGCCCACATCACCATCACTTCATTGAAGAAGAAAAGAAGACTGAATTCATTGTTCCAAGACATGATTATACTATCGAAACAGGTGATATACTCATAGTTTTTGGAAATGATGAGTCTATTGGCAAATTAAAAGAGCTGTAATATTTTAATGCCAAAATATTTAATGATATTCTAAGCTACATCTCGGTTGATGGTTAAGTCCGTATCCGTAGTTTTTGGTTTACTGCTCTCGGTTTTAAATTCCGAGGTGAAATGAAACTCAATTTCTGGAAATGTTTTTTGTTTATCTTCTAACATCCAGGCGTTTTCTGCCATATAAACCAGTCTGTCGTCTTTATCTTTGGTCACAAGCCTTGAGTACCTGCGTGCAAACTCTTCAAGCGCCTTTTTGTCTTCCGATGTGATCCAGCAGGCTTTATAAAAATTTAGATGTTGAAATTCGCAAGCTGCGCCATATTCGTGTAGCAGCCTGAATTTTATTACTTCAAACTGGAGTTCTCCCACTGTGCCTATGATTTTTACATTACCCTCTTCACGCACAAAAAGCTGAGCCACTCCTTCATCTGTAAGCTGTCTTATTCCTTTATCAAGCTGTTTGGACTTAAAAGGATCTCGGTTTATAAGCTGTCTGAAAATCTCAGGGGAAAAACTTGGGATTCCCTTATATTGCAGTACTTCTCCCTCGGTGAGCGTATCCCCTATTTTAAAATTGCCTGTGTCATAAAGTCCAACCACATCCCCGGGGAATGCCTGTTCAACTATATTCTTGTCATTTGCCATAAAACTGGTGGGATTAGAAAAGCGAAGCTTTTTATTTATTCTTGTGTGATGGTAATACACATTCCTCTCTAAAGTTCCTGAAACTATGCGGCAAAAAGCAACCCTGTCCCTATGGTTGGGATCTAGGTTAGCGTGTATCTTGAATATAAAACCTGTAAATTTGTTTTCTGAAGGTTCTACAAGTCTTTTATCTGCCATACGCGTCTGAGGTTCATTAGCAATTCTTACAAATGTATCCAGTAGTTCCTTTACCCCAAAGTTATTAATGGCACTTCCGAAAAACACCGGAGCTAAATAACCGTCTCTGTATAATCCTTCATCATAATCTTCATAAACACCGCTTATAAGCTCTATATCTTCTCTAAGCTTAGCAGCATTGGAATCTCCTATCTGCTCATCAAGCTTAGTACTATCTATATCTGTAATTTCAACATGGCTGTCACTTTGTTTAGTTTTTTCTGATTCAAACAGCTGGAGTTTATTTTCATGAATATTAAAAACACCTTTGAAATTTTTACCCATACCTATCGGCCAGGAAAGTGGCCTTACATGAATATCGAGCTCTTTTTCAATTTCGTCTAGCAGCTCAAAAGGGTCTTGCCCTTCCCTGTCCAGTTTGTTTATAAAAATAATTACGGGTGTATGACGCATCCTGCACACTTCCATAAGCTTTCTGGTCTGCTCTTCCACTCCCTTTACGCTGTCTATCACAAGAATCACACTGTCCACAGCTGTAAGGGTACGGTACGTGTCTTCGGCAAAGTCTTTATGACCGGGAGTGTCCAGAATATTTATCTTATAGCCATCATATTCAAAACCCATCACAGAAGTTGCCACAGAAATTCCGCGCTGTTTTTCAATTTCCATAAAGTCCGATGTAGCAGACTTCTTTATCTTGTTGCTCTTCACCGCCCCTGCTGTCTGAATAGCTCCGCCAAAGAGCAGTAATTTCTCAGTAAGCGTAGTCTTCCCGGCATCAGGGTGACTGATGATTCCAAATGTTCTTCTTTTACTTATCTGTTCTTGCAGTTTCATGATTAATCTTGTTACAATGTAAATTAGCGCACCAGTTTACCGGATTAAAATAAATAAGCGACAAATTATATGAGTATATAAATATTCACATTTTATTAATATATATTATTTTTTATCGTATTAAGCTATAATTACCATTACTTATTATTTAAATTTAACTGAATAATTTATAGAGATAATACTAATGAGCACTGCTAAAGATGAAATCAAAGCTCTTTTGGAAAATTTGCCTGAGGATTGTACATTTGAAGATGTTCAATACCATTTATATGTGGTTGAAAAAATTCAAAATGGAATATTGAGAGCAGATCAAGAAGGAACTATATCTCAGTCAGAAGTGGAAAGGAAGTTTGAGAAGTGGACAAGCAAGTAATATGGTCCCCCGAAGCCGTAGATGACCTTCATTCAATCGTAGAATTTATCTCAAAAGATTCTGAATATTATTCAAGCGCAGTCACTACAAAGATTTTAACCACAACAAAACAAATTGGCAATTTCCCACTTAGTGGAAGAATAGTCCCTGAATTAAATAATGAGAAGATAAGAGAACGTCTGGTATATAGTTATAGAGTAACGTATATAATTAGAGAAGAGTCTGTTCTTATTACTGCAATAATTCATGGTAAAAGACTAATAGAGAATATTGAAGATAGGATTAAAGACACTTAAACAATCTTATCAGTATATTCATTAAGTTCATTCAGTTATTCGAAAAGACTTATTAAGTGACTAAACAATCACATATAAATTAATTAAACAATAATCCTCATATATAATAATATGAACTATGAATGAGATAACAGTATCAAGCTGGAATGAACTGCAAACCGAACTTTTTACCGAATCATGGAACGAAAAGCTTGGCAGATTCCGTTCCAGATACGCATTTAGGGGGCTTTCTGACCGTGAATATAAGCTTGAATCACGGCTCTACAGACACGGCGGAGATTTTAAAAAGCTGGAAAAACACCTTCTCAGAAATTTTAAAAAATATGCACATAGAGATGTAGTTGAAAAAGACTCTATCTGGAACTGGCTTTCCGTAGCCCAACATTATGGTCTTCCTACAAGGCTTATGGACTGGACATACTCACCATTTATAGCCATGCACTTTGCTACTGCAAATCTTGATAAGTTTCATACCGATGGAGTTATATGGGCGCTAAACTATGTACACACACATAACCTTCTCCCAAATAAACTAAGAAAGAAACTTGATGAAGAAGGTGCCAATGTTTTTACTGTTGAAATGCTGTTTGAATCTATTAAGTCCATCTCTGAACTTGAACAATTATCCAAAAAGCCTTTTGTAATGTTTTTTGAGCCCCCTTCAATCGATGACAGAATTGTAAACCAGTTTGCATTTTTTTCCGTATCCTCTCATTCTAACATTGTGCTGAATACATGGCTCGAGGAAAAACAGGATATCTGGCGTAGGATAATTATCCCCGCTAGGCTGAAATGGGAAATAAGAGATAAGCTAGATCAGGCTAATATTACAGAACGTGTGCTGTTTCCGGGACTAGATGGTCTTAGTAAGTGGCTTGCCAGACACTATAGCCCAAAAGTCTAGAATTGAATCTTTATCACTTTCATCATTCTCTAATTAAATCATACTTGCAAATTCTATGAATATTTGCTCAAATATGAATTAGATTATTTACTGCTTTATTATAATGTTCATAAACACAGGGGGATAATATGGAATTAAATGAAAAACAATTAAAAATGTGCTCGGAGAGCAAATGGGACTTTTCTGACTTAAAAGCTTTATTTCTTAATTGTACACTAAAAAAATCACCTGAAGTTTCTCATACTCAGGGGCTTATCGATATTTGTAAAGCCATAATGGAAAAAAATAAAATCTCCGTTGAAGTATTAAGGCCCATAGATTTCAATCTTGCCTTTGGTGTATATCCCGATATGACCGAGAAAGGCTGGGACGTTGATGACTGGCCGCAGATTTATGAAAAAGTGAAAGCTGCACATATTCTTGTAATAACAAGCCCCATTTGGCTTGGAGAAAAATCTTCAGTATGCACGCAGACAATCGAGAGACTATATTCATCCTCTGGCGACCTTAATGAAAGTGGGCAGTATGCCTATTACGGAAGAGTCGGTGGATGCTTAATTACAGGTAATGAAGATGGCGCCAAGCACTGCTCGATGAACATACTTTACTCTCTACAGCATCTTGGATATGTAATCCCTCCTCAGGCAGATGCAGGCTGGCTTGGTGAAGCAGGCCCCGGGCCTTCATATCTTGATGAAGGATCAGGAGGACCTGAAAATGATTTTACAAACAGGAATACAACATTTATGACCTGGAATCTAATACACATGGCACGTATGATAAAAGATGCAGGCGGAATTCCTGCTCATGGTAATCAGAGATCGGAATGGGATGCCGGCTGCAGGTTTGATTATCCAAATCCGGATTACAGGTAAATCATATTAATTGAATACATATAAGTATTAGGTATCTTTTACGCCCAATAATCAGGCATGTTATGGTAAACATTCTATTAGTAGGACTTGGCGGGTTTATTGGTTCTGTATCAAGATATATGTTGGGTGATCTTGTTCACAGACTTTTGGACAAACCTGTATTCCCATATGGAACATTTGTTGTGAATATCTTTGGTTGTCTTCTTATAGGTATTCTCGGAGGACTTTCTGAAAGCAAGAACCTGTTCGATACGCAAACTCGAATGTTTCTTTTTATTGGGCTTCTGGGCGGATTCACTACTTTCTCCTCATTTGGTTTTGAAACTTTTAACCTTGCCAAACAGGGCGCACATTTTCATGCCCTAACAAATGTATTTCTACAAATTGTCTTAGGACTCATAGCAGTATCTATTGGATATATTGCAGCAAAAAATATTTAATTTACTCTTTATTTTAGTTTTTAAAGATATCTCTTATAATTAATTCCATATTATCTTATTTAGGAGAATACTATGTATCGAAATATGCAGATTGCATTAATAATTTCAGTAATGTTATTTTCAATTAGCTGTGCCGGTAAAAACATGTTCACAGAGGGACAATGGATTGATTTAACACATGAGTTTTCAGAGCAAACTATTTACTGGCCGACTTCTTCGACATTTAAAAAAGAACCGGTTTATGAAGGTCATACGGAAAAGGGTTATTACTACTCTGCTTACAAGTTCAGCACTGCCGAGCATGGAGGCACACACATTGATTCACCAATTCATTTTTATGAAGACAGAAACACAGTTGATCAAATACCTATTGAACAGTTAATCGGTCCCGGAGTCGTAGTTGATGTATCAAAGTATGCATTAACTAACCCTGATTACCAGGTGATGGTTACAGACATTCTAAAATGGGAAAGTGCTAACGGGCAAATACCAGATGGGGCGATATTACTATTAAATACAGGCTACGGGAAGTTTTGGCCCGACAGAGTTAAATATATGGGAACTGATCAGTTGGGGCAGGATGCTGTAAAAGATTTGCACTTTCCGGGTCTGCATCCTGACACTGCCAAGTGGCTTGTTAAGAATAGAAAGATAAATGCAGTCGGACTTGATACCCCTAGTATAGATTACGGCCAGTCAACCCATTATGGCAGCCACGTAATTTTATTTGAGGCAAATATTCCGGCTTTTGAAAATGTAGCCAATTTGGACAAACTGCCGGCAACAGGTGCAACAGTATTTGCTCTACCTATGAAAATAAAAGGGGGCAGTGGCAGCCCGCTTAGAATTATAGCTAATTTTTAATGACCTTATTACAATTTATATGTTAAAATAAACTGGATCACAGATTATAAGGAGGCTTTATATGAGCGCAGAAGCAATGGAACACATTGGCGAGAGCCAGGGTATGGAAAACCATGATCATGATATGATTCATGATTTAAGTCTCAGATTAGATGCTCTATGGAGATATGATCAGTATATAGCAAATGCAAAGGGCAACAGATCTTTAATAGCATTTTGGAAAAAAATAAAAGATCAGGAAAGTTCTAATATCCAAAGCCTTAAAAAACACATTGCAGCCCATGCAAAAAAAGGCTGCTTCTAATTTAATAGACTGGTTTTCAATTAGATTATTTTACTTCAAATTTTACAATTAATCCTTAATATCGGAATATTTATTTCGGTTTAAGGAATGCTATATTGATAAATATGAATAGAAAATCACTGCTCTTACTTTCTTCATTATTTTTTTGCATATTTACCCTGTCCGGCTGTGAAATGATTTCTGGTTTCTTAAACCCTTTTTCTGGAAGCTGGAAATCCGGCCTTTTTCATTTCACATTCAATACAGACAACTCATTCAAGCTTGAAGTGGGAAGTGGATTGTCATTTAAAACTGAAGGAACATATAAATATGACAAAGAACAAATTACATTAAGCTTTTCAAAAGATAGCAACACAACATTCACCTATGTGTTCAATGAAAATAAATCAGAATTAACCCTCACTCCTAAAACAGAATTCAAATGGTTTAAGACCGCGGTTAAATTTACTAAGTCTAATTAAAAGCTTTACCAATTTATTTCCAAATTATTTGATATAATGTTGTATAAATCTTTAACTTTTGAGGTGAATTATGTCCAATCACATACATGACAAAAGTTTTCCAGGCGAAAGCAAAGAATATCGCAGTGCAAGGAACGAGCTATTAAAAGCCGAGATTGAACTTAGGCAGAGAATCGAAGAAGTAGGCAGGATGAAACAGGCACTACCTTTGGGTGGGAAGCTTAAAAAAGACTATGTTTTCAAAGAACTAATTAATAATGAAGAACGGGAAATAAAACTCTCTGAATTGTTTAAAGACAATAAGAAATCTCTTATTATATATAGCTATATGTACGGGCCCAAAATGGAAAATCCATGCCCGGCTTGCACCTCACTAATTGACGGTTTTAACGGTTCCGCTATGCATATAACTGACAGGGTAAATCTAGCTGTAATTGCTAAGTCCCCTATTAAGAGAATAGTAGAGTTTGCAGATTCTAGAAATTGGAAAAATATACATCTGCTTTCATCTGAAAATACGAGCTATAATGCTGATTATTTTGCTGAAACCTCCGAGGGTAATCAGATTCCAGCCTGTAATGTATTTACAAAAACTCCTGATGGGATATTTCACTATTATGCAGCAGAACTACTATATGCTCCACTCGATGGACACCCAAGACACATGGACCTTATGTGGCCTGTATGGAATTTGCTTGATATTACCCCTGAAGGACGGGGTACAGACTGGCATCCCAAATTATCTTATGACAAATAGCATTTAACCTGAATTAAAGACTGGAATTTAATTTTTAAATATTATACAATTATATATAGCTTGTTCTGTATTGAGGAACATATGATGGGATAAATAATCATAATCTAGATAATTGTAATATTTCTTACTTACCAAAGATATTTTTTAATTTTATTAATCTCTGTAAATTTTATTGTCCATATGGGATTTACTCTCGGCTTGATCACACATCCTTAGAAAACAATGTCTTATTTGATATAAACGGTTAATAGTCAGGAGGGGTATTATGGCAGATTCAAACGGGAAGGCATTTTTAAAGTATATAGGAAAAAGAAAATGGAGAAGAGTTAAAAGCACAAAGAATTCTCCTGAAAAAAATTTCCTTACTTATCTTGGAAATAGAAAGTGGAAGAAGGCTAAATCTTAGTTCAATACAAAAATTCTTTTGATGTATTCTTACAATCATTGAGTATTGAATATACTAAATATTGAACCTTAATAGGTACAGTTCTATCTTATTTAAGTACAGTATTAAGCCCTGCACTATATAAAAACTAAAAAATCTTTAAAAATCATTTCAATTGGATGTATAATTATATTGCTTGTTGGAATTATTAATTCATAATTACATATTTAGAAATTATTTTACCATTATTTGTTTAGTAGCATCAGGATTTATATAAATGAAAAACGATTTGCCTGACAAACAGCAAAATGAAAACTTAAAAGATAAAGATTCACGCATATCGGAACTGGAAAAGATATTAGAGATAAGTAAAGAGCTTACTTCTTCTCTAAGACTCGATCCACTGCTTAAAAAAATTGTAGAAACAGCGTCCGAACTCACAGATAGTGAAGGAGCTACTATATTCCTGCTCGATCCAAAAGACGGAAACCTCTACTTCAGGGCAACTACTGCGCAATCTTCAAACTTACTTTCAGAAGTTCCGGTACCGCTTGATGACTCAATTGCAGGACAGGTACATAACACAAAAAAACCGCTTATTGTAGATGATGTTCAGTCCGACCCGCATTTTTATAAGGGTATTGACCAGATACTTGGATTTAAATCGAATTCACTTATAGGGGTGCCTCTTATAATAAAAGAGCGCAGTATCGGAGTATTGGAAGGGGTTAATAAAAAAGGGCAAAAGGAATTTACGCAAAAAGATGTCGATACACTCGTGGTACTGGCTTCGCATGCAGCCATTGCAATCGAAAATGCACGGTTATATGAATCAGTAGTAAACCAGGCTGAAATTCTCGAACAACAGGTTGAAGAAAGAACCGCTACACTCAAGGCAAGAAATAAAGAACTTACCGCTTATGATCAGACAGTTGCACATGACCTCAAAAATATACTTACTCACATCATTATATATGCTGAAAACCTAAATGAATTCAGCGATGTAGTAAATGATGAAGAATTCGATTCTAACCTGGACAACATATCCAATATGTCTTTTAAGATGAACAATATTATTGAAGAATTGCTGCTACTATCAGGTGTTAGAAATACAGAGGTACAAACAAATCCAGTTGATATGTCTAAAATAATTACCGAAGCACAGAAGCGGCTATCATTGATGATAGAAGAAAAAAATGCCGAGATTAAAGCCTCACAGAGCTTACCATCAGCAATGGGATATGCTCCGTGGATAGAAGAAGTCTGGTTTAATTATTTGAGCAATGCCCTAAAATACGGCGGCGATCCACCTGTTATCGAGATAGGATCAAAAGAAGAACCAGACGGAAATATATCATTTTTGATAAAAGACAATGGGCAGGGTATACCTGTAGACAAGCAAGATGATATTTTTGTAAGGTTTACAAGCTCAAAAAAAGATTTTTCCATGGGCCATGGTCTGGGACTATCTATTGTAAAACGTATTGTCGATAAGCTTGGCGGTGAGGTTGGAGTACAAAGTGAGCAGGGTACAGGAAGCACATTTTTCTTTAAACTTCCCAAAGCCCAGTCACTGAACTAACTTGCTGACGCTTCTTTTGATATTTTGTTTAACATTCCGGTAAAAATTATGGCGTGGAGTGGGTAAAGAGCATACCAGTAAAGTAGCCCTCCAAGTCCCATTGGATCAAAGATAGCCGTCTGAATGATATAGGTTTTTCCTTCAATTTTCTTTGCTTCAAGCTGAAGCCATGCTCTACCCGGAAGTTTCATCTCTGCAAAAAGCCTAAGAAGCTTATTTGGCTCATAATCTTCAACTCTCCACCAGTCTACTACATCGCCTACTGCTATGTCTTCCGGGTCTCTTCTGCCCCTTCTAACACCTACTCCGCCAACTAACAAATCAATAAAACCCCTAAACCTCCAAAGCCAGTCCGCATAGTACCATCCGGTTTGGCCTCCAATTCTTCTAATCGGCAAGAATGCTCTTTTTACAGAAGCGTTTACCTCTTTTCTTCGGGTATCAATTATTCTGGTACCAAATTTTATCCCACCCCAATTTCTAAGCGTATCTCCTGATGAAAGTGAATCAGACCACCTGTTTTCATAAAATTGTTTTTCTTCTTCTGCCAGAGCTTCTTTTATTGCATCACTAACTGTAAGGGTCTCTATATCAAAATGATCTTTTGCCAGATGATCATTAATAACTGTGGGGTTTTTAAGACTATCGATGATCTTTCTTCCAATCCTTGCATATACAGGCGTAACAAGACCAAGCCACAGGCTCGATAACCATGGAGTTAGAACCGGAACCGGAATAATATAACGTTTTAAGCCTCTTTGCCTTCCGTATTCCTGCATAAGCTCTCCATATGTTACTACATCTTTACACCCTATCTCAAAAATCTGATTACCCTTAACTTTAAGTGTTATTGCCTTTGTTAAATAATTCAGTAAATCTGATATTGCTATGGGTTGAGTATCCACATACACCCATTTTGGCGTAGTCATAACAGGTAGTTTTTCAACAAGTGCTCTTATAATTTCAAATGAGAGACTTCCGGATCCTATCACTACAGACGCCCTGAACTCGATCACCTGCACTTTCCCACTTCTAAGAACTTGCCCTGTTTCGTGTCTGCTTTTAAGATGAGGAGATAAAACCTTACTAGAATCTCCCAGGCCTCCAAGATATATGATTCTCCTTATACCTGCATTTTCTGCAGCCTTAACAAAGTTTTCTGCACCTTGCCGGTCCTTATCCTCAAATCCATCCTTTGAACCCATAGAGTGAATCAGATAAAACGCCGTATCAATACCTACTAAGGCCTTTTCCAATGACTCTATATCAAGGACATCGCCTTTTATTATTTTTACAGTATTGGGAACTTTGGATTTCAGGTACTCCGGTTTTCTTGCCAGGCACTTAATATCATATTCGTTACTTTCTTGCAGGGTTTTAAGTAATCTGCCTCCTATGTACCCCGATGCACCCGTAATTAGAATAGTCTTTTTAACCTTTATTTTGTTCATAATGTGTCCAGAACTTCTAATATAATAAGTAATAATACCCCTAAATCTTAATTTCGGTTATTTTAATAAGCTTTTGTGGATATATATTTTATTTTAGAAGAAAATATATCTTGTTTTCTCTGAACAACCTGTATTATAATTAAATTAAATTTAGAGAGTTTAAATTATGAATACTGTAAGCGATATGCTACAAGAGAAAGGAACCGGACTTTGCACGATCTCACCAAATGCCACAGTATATGAAGGCCTTCAGATAATGGCCGAAAAGGACGTTGGCGCAGTGTTAGTGACTCAAAACAACAAACTACTGGGTATTTTTACTGAAAGAGATTACGCAAGAAAAGTAATACTGCAGGGCAAATCATCCCTAAACACTGCAATAAAGGAATTAATGGTCAAGGATGTATTGATTGTAAAACCTTCAGATTCAATAGACCAGTGTATGGCAGTCATGACTGAAAGGCAGATAAGACACCTGCCTGTAATGCAGGGAGATGAACTTCTTGGTCTTGTTTCCATGAGAGATGTGGTAAACCATATTATCTCACATAAAAACTTTAAAATTAAAGAGCTAGAGAAGTATATAACCGGCTCTTATTGATTTTTATATATACAATCTTTTTAACATTTCAGCAGCCGTTTCATCAAGCTGTTCCCTTCTTCTCACATCCTCAAATCTTTCATATAGTTCTTTTGGACGAAGCCTTTTCTTTTCTGCTCCCCTGAAATCATGGATCACTCTGCCGCCATGCATCATAATTAACCTGTCTCCAAGAGCTACTGCCTGCTGCATTGAATGAGTAACCATGAGTGTGGTTAGATTCTCTTTACTTACTAATTCTTCAGTAAGTTTAATAACCTGATTTGCAGTCTTAGGATCAAGTGCCGCGGTGTGTTCGTCAAGAAGAAGCAATTCTGGTCTTTGCCAGGTTGCCATAAGAAGGGTAAGTGCCTGCCTCTGTCCACCCGAAAGTCTTCCTATAATATTATCAAGCCTGCCCTCAAGTCCCATGTTAAGAGTGGATACTCGTTGTCTGAAACTCTCAAATACTTCACTTTTTAGTGCCATATCAAGCCCGCGACTCTGGCCACGTTTTGAAGCAAGAGCAAGGTTCTCAGCAATAGTCATATTTGGAGCTGTACCGCTGAATGGGTTTTGAAATACTCTGCCGATCAGATTGGCTCTTTTATGCTCCGGCCACCTTGTTATGTCATTTCCTGATAGCTCGATACTTCCAGAGTCTGTCATCACATTGCCTGCAACTGCATTTAAAAGAGTTGATTTACCTGAACCATTTGTACCTATAACAACGACCCACGATCCTTGTTCTATAGAAAGGTCTACGCCCCAAAGCGCCTTAACCTCATTTAAGGTATCTGGGTTAAACGTTATAGATATATTGTTTATATTAAGTATTTTTGACTGTGACATTTTTTTTATTAAACTTTGATATCAGACTTGGAAGAACTAGGGCAATAAATACAAATATTGCCGTAATTAATTTAAGATCATTGGGGTTTACCCCCACTCTTAGTGCAATAGCTACAAGAAGCCTAAATAGTACAGATCCGATAACAGCCCCAGCTATGGTAAAACCCAGGCTGGGCGTTCCCACAAGGGCCTGTCCTATTATTATGCTTGCAAGACCCCATATAATCATTCCAATTCCCATCTGAACGTCTGCAAATCCCTGAAACTGAGCAAGCAGTGACCCCGCAAGGGCAATCAAACCGTTTGCAAGGGCAATACCTAGTATAGTCATATTTTCTACATTTACCCCCAGTGCTGTGATCATCTGAGGATTATCCCCCGTAGCCCGCATAGCAGTGCCAATATTTGTTTTAAAAAACAGATATACCACACAACCTACAACAGCAATTAAAATTAACATGGCGAATAAAACGGATAGATCGCTTGTGCTTACATCCCAGCCAAGAACATCCACTACCGCTGACTCTCCAAACAATTTATGCCAGATGTTTTCTACTGTGGTAACTAGGCTCTTTGTGTTTATGAGCGGGATATTACTCTTACCCATAATATGAAGGTTCACCGAATATAGTGAAGTCATCACTAAAATTCCCGAAAGCAGATTATTTATTTTGAATTTTGTATATAGTACGCCTGTTACGGTGCCTGCTAACATACCGCAGATAAAACCAAAACCTGTCGCAAGAAGGGGTGAGTACCCGTTTACAAGCAATAAGGCCGTTACAGCGGCGCCTGTAGTTATTGATCCGTCTGTAGTAATATCGGGGAAATCAAAAATACGAAAACTGATGTAGACTCCCAATGCAAGGAGTGACAGAATTAAACCAATTATCAGTGCGCCAATTAATAAACTCATTTAGTTTATGCCTTTATTACAGACTCTATGGGACTTACCCAGAGTCCTCCCCTAACAAATTCAGATTCCCCTGCTCCAACGATATCCCTTTCATCTGAGAGCAGATGAATAACAGATTGAAGGGACTGCCTATCAAATAAATTCTTGATAGTTTCTTTTAAATCCAGTTTTCCCTTCATAAACGGCTCATAAGAAAATATCATCGCATGAAAATGACCAAATAGACCCGTGCTTCCTAACGGTCTTAGAAACTCTCCCAAATCGCCAGACTGCTCTTTTGATGCTACACCAAAAATAACTACAAGCGATCCGATATAGGATTTTTCAGATGTAAATGAAATACAGTTTTGTATGTTTGGAAACGAAAAAATGTCATCAATTCCTGATTCATCTGCTACAGGTGATTTAATTAGATTGGCACCAACTATTCCAGCCGATTCTGCTACTGCTGCAATAGCAATAGTATCTTTTCCTGATATATTAAATCCCGCTTCTATCAATTCACTAAAGCCAATAACTTCTTTCTCCTTTGCAGGATCAAATCTTGTCATACTGCCAAATTCACCTTTGCACGTAATGCTGTAAAGAGCATTTACCTCGGGCAAATAATCCCCTGATGCAATATGAAAATCAGCAACATTTGTACCATCTGTTGGAAGATAAGATACAGCTCCTGCAAGTGCAGCAAACTCGCCGTATCTGTTTTTACAATCATCATACCCATTTCCAAATGCCCCTATGCCAAGAGCATAACAATCTCCAGATATCTGTATTGGGATATTTATTATCTTTTTATTATTATGATCTATAAATTCAATACTTCCTTTAATTTCACAGCTCAGACTGCTATTTTCATCTTCGTGTAATATTTCAAATACTCCATTTTCAGTATTGATTCTTTTAGTTTCAGCACCCTTTGTAATACTAGTAGTATCTTCAGTTTTATGTGGCTTAAGAAGTGCTGCCACTCCTGAGAGCTCTAATACAGACTGTACGTTCTGAGAGATATTAACCAGACTAAACTGCCCGTTTATCTGGTTTAACTTTTTGTAGGATTGCAGAAGGATTCTTATGCCGGCAGAGCTAAGATAGTTAACACCCGCCATATCGAGCCTTATTTTATAGTGGCCCTCTCTTATGGATTTAGACAGCTCACTTTCTAGATGATCAGCCCAATACGCATCGAGCCTTCCATCTAAAATCAGTATCTCGAATCCTTCTTGATGTTGTCTCTTAATTTCCATTATCTTAAAACCGTCTTTGCACCAGCATTAAGTGACTCGGGTATATGTAGATTTGATATTTTGGCAGCATCCAGGTTCAAAATCAAACTGGTTTCTTCAAGTCCTACAAAAGGCATGTCTTTTGGATTTTCCCCTCTCATCACCCTTACTGCAAGCTTTGCCGCTTCTTTTCCGAAGTCATAGTAGTCCTTTGCAAGAACTATCGATGCCCCCTCAGCAGACTGAACTGTTTGGAAAGCAAATATCGGCAGTTTGGATTGATTAGCAGCCTTTGCAATACTTGTAAATGCTACCGCTGTGAGATTTCCGGGAATTTGAATAATGGCATCTATATCGCTTGCTGCCATTGCTAGTGCTGCATCCGGAACTTCAGTAGAAGTATTAGCCGGCAAAGAAACAAGTTCAACTCCGTACTTCTTGGCCTCAACCCCGAGCAGTTTATTGTGGAGAACTGAATTAGATTCAGCAGGGACAAAGAGCGTTCCTATTTTTTTTGCATGCGGCATAAGTTTTTTAAAAAGCGCCATCATTTCACCATAGGCAGGAAGCGCATAAACACCCGTAATATTAGGCAGATGATCTTCATTGGTCCTGCCTGCACCTGCATTAACCCCGCTTGCACAATATGTAAACACTACCGGAATATTCTTTGCCCTTTGTATGGCAGCCTGTAGTGTAGGTGTTGAAAGTGTCATAAGCATATCTGCTCCTTGTGATAGAGCGTTATCGATCATTAAACTAACTGTAGGCATATCTCCCTGTGCATTTTGGATTTTTATATTATAGTCTCTGCCTTCTTTAAGACCTGCATGTTGCAGCCCTTCCAAGATACCCTTTCTTGTTTCTTCTACATCCGATACTTCTATAAATTCCACTACGTTAATATTCCATCTTTTGGTAAGTCTAATTTTTTCCTCTGAGTCATTTTCTACAGTATTTACCTTTCTTATTTCTTTTCCATTTTCATCTATCACTACATCGACACTTTTTAGAATATCTTCGGGGATTCTCCAGTTATCTTTTAGACTTTCAATAGCCTGTTTATTAATGACCACTACCTCGGGAGCCAGATTTCGAATTGGAATAGATTCCGGATCTTCACCGTTCAGTACCCTTGCTGCAAGGTATCCCTGTCTCTTACCAACCTCATAATAGTCTGCTCCGATATCAAGTAATGTTCCTTTATTGGGAAAAGTAGGGGCATTGGTAATAACCGGGATTTTCCCGTTTTTTGCTGCCTGCACTACATTATCAAGTGCTGTAATGACTGTGTTATCACCTGATACAAGAAGCGCATCTACTCCCCTGGATACCAGAGATGCCGCAGTCTCGTATACAACCGATGTGTTTTCAACAGTAGCTTCTAAAAGCTCAACGCCCACGAGCTTTGAATAATTACGGGCCTGTATTGTACAAACTACAGAATTGGCCTCAGCAGAGTTCCATAACATTCCAATAGATTTTATATTTGGATTTAATTTCATTGCAGTTTCTATAAGTTTTTCTACAGGCTGCTGGGTGCCGTATCCCACAATATACTCGGGGTGGTCTTCGGGTTTTGCTCTATCCAGCCCTATACCCGATGCAAACGGATCAGTTACAAGGCCAAATACATGAACCACCTTTCCCTGCTTGTTGGCGTTTGAAACTGCCTGCAGAGCAGGTGTGCTCACTGTTAAAGCATAATCAAATTTACCGCTTGTTATTTCACTGGCTATGGTATTTAGAGTCGGAATATCACCTTCTGCATTATAAAACTGTATGTCGATATTCTGACCATCAATAAAGCCCTTTTCTTTTAGCCCGTCCAATATCCCCCTTATACCATCTTCAAGTATGATATGGCTTGAAAGCTGCAGCATTGCGATTTTCGGAATCTCGGATTTTGTACGTTTTCTTTGATTAAGATCAGAAAGGAGCAGGACTGAACTTGCAAGAACTATCAGGAATATGCTTAAGGAGAGTCTTTTCACTTTTATGTTTTATTTCATAGGTTATATAATCCACAGATTATATCAGAGCAGATTTTTGTTATCAAAATAGCTGTAAACTATTTTGTTCTAATCTCTTTTCCTTTTTCATCAATTATTACATCAGCTTTTTGAATTAATTTATCGGTAAATTTCCAGGGGTCTTTCAGATTCCTAAGTACTTGTTTATTAATTATAAGTACTTCCGGGACTACATTTTCAATGGGAATAGTCGCCGGATCTTTACCATTAATAATGCTTGATAACAGATATCCCTGGAGTTTTCCTACCTGATAGAAATCTGCTCCCAGATCAAGAAGAGTACCTTTGTTGGGAAATGTAGGAATGAGAGTTAAAACCGGGATTTTCCCCTTACTTGCAGCATCAACTACATTATCCAAGGCTAATCCCACTGTGTTGTCTCCTGTTACTAGTATCATGTCAACCCCTCTGGAAACCAGAGAATTAACTGCTTCATTTACTGCCACTGATGAATCTACAATGACTTCAACAAGCTTCAAATTTTCCTGCTTCGTAAATTCTCTTGCTAGAATGGTATATGCCTCGGAGTTTGCCTCAGCTGCATTCCATGCAAGCCCTATTGACCTCAAATCAGGATAAAGCTCCTTTGCAATTTTAATTAGTTTAATTACAGGCAGAAAAGAACCGTACCCTACGAGGTGCTTCGGATGATCAAGCGGATCATTCTTCTTTAGACCTACCCCTGCTATAAAAGGATCAGTAACTACGCCGAATATTTGAATAACTTTGCCCTGCTTGTTTGCATTTGCAACCGCCTGTAGTGCAGGCGTGCTCACTGTGAGCGCATAGTCGTATTTACCACTTGTAATTTCACTTGCTATAGCGTTTGCAGTAGGCAGGTCTCCCTCGGAGTTAAAATGTTTGATATGAATATTAATCCCGTCTTCAAATCCGCTCTCTTTAAGCCCGTCAAATATTCCCTCCACTCCATCGTCCAAAAAAGTGTGTGATGAAAATTGCAATATAGCGACTTTCGGTATAGTCCTTTCATTCTTCTTTCTCTGATTAAGGTCAGAGAGAAGCAGGACCAAAGAAGCAAGCAGGATTAAAAATATACTGAAGTATAGTCTTTTCAATATGGTTTATCCATATATGGATAGTTGATTTTTTAATAGATTATATCAGAAATGCATGTTATCTACGACCATATATATCTTATTTATTCACTAAGTTCGATACAGTATAAAATCAAGTTCGAATTATGATTATTTTTGGTTTTCAGGACTTTTGTATGAAATTGCTTGCCAGGGATATTTATTGCTTGACCTTTTATAATTAGAAGGCGTACAATTTGCTATATGTAGTAAATTCAGATTACGAAGGGGGTTAAAGTAATGTCTTATTCGGTAGAAGGACAGCTTTTAGAGGTATGTAACTGTAATATACTATGCCCATGCTGGGTCGGGGGTGATCCGGATGAAGGCTACTGTGAGGCAATAGTAGGCTGGCATATTAAAGAAGGTGAAATTGAAGGAGTCGATGTAAGCGGGCGCACGCTTGCCATGCTTACCCATATTCCCGGAAATGTTCTGGATGGAAACTGGAAAGTAAGACTTTATGTGGATCAGGATACTACAGATGCTCAGCAGGAGGGAATACTAAATGTCTGGGGCGGCAAACTAGGCGGAGCAATTACTGACCTTGCAGGTCTTGTAGGTGAAGTAGTGTCTGTAGAAAAAACAAACATTACATTTGATGTAGAAGGCGTAAATGGAACAATAAAAGTAGGGGATGTTGCACAAGCCTCATTAGAAGCATTTAAGGGAGGCACCGGATTAGAAACTACTCTGCATGATTCTATATTCAGCACAATACCAGGCAAACCTGCTTATGTGGGTAAGGCATCAAGCTTTAAGGCTAATGCTCCGGGTTTTGATATTGATCTGCAGGACCATAACGCAATCTGCGGACATTTTAAATTTGAGGCATAGTACTATATAATAAAGCATTCCAATTAGCTTTATTGGGTTTCTATGTCGATTTTTTATAAAGCATCATTCTCTCCAAGGGTTGAGCGAGGAATTCTCATAACTGTGCTATCCGTACTTGCACTCTTATGCTGGATTGTTTTGTGGAAAGGTGGTGATCTAGCGCATGTAGCACACAACTTCGGTACTCAACTACACAATCATCACTCGGGCCACCACTCTGCAAACTCATACAGTTTTATGGTAATTTTCATAGCCAGCTGGTCGGTTATGACCGTTGCCATGATGCTGCCTACAACTATACCCATAGTAGCCTTTTTTCATAAATTTACTGAAAACCGAGCAGACAGAGTCTTACTACTTAGTCTTTTACTTTTGGGTTATGTGGGCACATGGACAGTTTTTGGAGTCTTGATCTATTTTCAGATAGCTCTTATAAAATGGGCGCTTGCTTCATTTTCTTTCTTATCAGACTACATGTGGACTGGTCCTCCACTTATACTCATTTTTGCAGGCCTCTTTCAGTTTACAGAAATCAAATATAGATGCCTCGATAAATGCAGATCCCCGCTTAGTTTTATTACGGAGCGCTGGAGAGATACAAAAGAGAAGTGGAATGCCTTTATGCTCGGAGTAGATCACGGCAAATTCTGTATAGGCTGCTGCTGGGCGCTTATGCTCCTTATGTTTGCCGTTGGGTTTGGAAGCCTTATATGGATGCTAGTGCTTGCTCTTGTTATGGGTATTGAAAAAAATGTTAAGTGGGGAAGAAAAATTGGAAAGCCAGTGGGTTACATACTTATAGTTTCCGGACTCTTTATGCTGGTATATACTTATGCCAAAATCTATTAATTATGCCGACTTATTTATAATAAACTTCTATAAGGTCAAAATGAAAGTCCAGTTTGTGTGCAGTATTATTTTCTTTCTCCGTATATCCTATTTCTAACGTTAGCTCTTTTGTATCCCGGGAAATTTTGTTGAAGAAAATATATCCTGACAAAGTCGCCCCGGGTCTTATAACTCCGGTACTTAATGCTTTTGCATATATATCTTCTAAATCAGGCTCATAATCCTGTCTTCTGTAATAAGGATAGGGATAATCATCATAGTAATAATAAGGCCTGTAAAAGGGATGATGGTGGTGTCCATAATAATGAAACCTGTCGTGATGAAATGAAGTGCCTATGCCAATGGAAATTCGGGGATATATCCTAAAACGTTTTTGTTCGGCTGATTTCACTATGTTAGCAGCCCTCTCAGGCGATAGGGCATTAAATTGATTTCTGTTTTCATCTAACAAAATGAAGTCGGCCTCTGAGATAATAATATTTTTATCTGTGTTGTTTTGAACTTCGATAAAAAATGGAATTAAATGCCTCCTGAGCCTCTTTGGTTCACCTTTCCATACATTTGCAGAAATACTAAAATTCACCTTATTTGCAAGCTTTGGCGTAGAGATGTTCTGTGGATCAATCTTGATATAAGTTCTATTAGCCCTTAAACCATATGCGCATCCACTTGTGAGGATAACAACACTTAAAAGAACAGCATAAACTGAGAGAAAGCTAATTTTATTCATCAATTCATTCATATTACAAATATATTAACCGAATAATTCAAATAAGGATTCAAAAACTAAAACTTTTTATAACTTGTCTCGTAGTAGACAAATAGTTATGAAAAGACTCGATCCTAGAATATATCAGATCATAATACTATCATCCTTGCTTGTTTATGGTGTAATTGAGCTTGATTTTGAAGTTCATCTGGCTCGGTCAATTCTTATATTGTCCTCTGCTCTGATTACTCAGTATTTGTTCACAAGATATTTAGGGCTTGGGAAATTCGATCCAAGAAGTCCCCTAATATCAGGACTTTCCCTCTGTCTGTTACTCAGATCAGATTCAATTGTTCTCATAATTCTCTGCACTGTAATAACCATCTCCAGCAAATACTTTTTAAGATGGCAGGGAAAACACATCTTTAACCCTACTAATATTGGAATAGTTATTATGCTGCTGCTTTTTGATAACACATGGGTCTCACCAGGGCAGTGGGGAAATACGGCATTTATGGGATTTCTCATTGCATGTATTGGCGGGCTTGTTGTAAACCGCGCAGAAAGAAGTGATGTGACTTATGCATTTATGATCTTTTTTTTTTCGCTAATATTTGGAAGGGCAATATGGCTTGGTGACCCTCTTGTGATCCCGTTTCATCAGATACAAAATGGTGCTTTACTAATATTCACATTCTTTATGATATCCGATCCAAAGACTACTCCAGACACAAGAATTGGGAGAATACTCTTTGCACTGATCGTTTCTTTAGTCGCTTACTATTTTCAGTTTTTCTTGTTTAACACAAACGCGCTTTTCTACGCACTTGCTAGCTCGTCATTAACAGTTCCAATAATCGATATGTTTATAAAAGGCAAAAAGTATGAATGGAAACCTGTACAAAAAATACAGATTTTAAAACCAAAGGAGGCATTATCATGAATTTTTTAGTAACATCTCTGCTCCTTTTATTAGGGGTATTCACAGTATCACATAACGCTTACAGCTTTTGCGGATTTTATGTGGCAAAGGCAGACACCAAGATGTACAACAAGGCTTCGCAGGTTGTGCTGGTAAGAGACGGTGACAAAACCGTCATTACTATGGCAAATGATTTTAAGGGCGACCCGAAAGAGTTTGCAATTGTTGTTCCCGTACCCACTTTTATAGAAAGGGAACAGATAAATATTGGTGATCAGAAAATCATAGATCATCTCGATGCCTATTCTTCTCCAAGACTGGTCGAATATTTCGATAGAGACCCGTGTAATGTTTACCCTTCAGCAGAGTCTGCGGTTGGCAGATTTTCTTTAAAATCAGCTGATAACTCTTCTTTTGGAACTGAAGGGCTGGGTGTTGCTGTAGAAGCCAAGTATACGGTAGGAGAATATGATATTTTAATCCTGTCTGCAAAAGAGGGTTCTGGCCTGGAAAAATGGCTAAAGCAAAACGGATATAAAATTCCACAAGGTGCATCAGAGATTCTGGGAAGCTACATAAAACAGGAGATGAGATTCTTTGTTGCTAAAGTTAATTTAAAAGAACAGTCAAAGCTTGGCTTTACTAATTTAAGACCTATACAGGTGGCATTTGAATCACCCAAATTTATGCTGCCCATAAGGCTTGGAACCGTAAATGCCGATGGTCCGCAGGAGCTTTTTGTTTATGTACTTAATAGAAAAGGCAGGGTTGAGACTACAAATTATAGAACCGTGAAGCTGCCAACAGGTATGGATATTCCTGTATATGTAAAAGACGAATTTAAAGATTTTTATCTGGCTATGTTTGATGAACAGGTGAAAAAAGAAAAGATGAAAACCGTGTTTTTAGAATACGCCTGGGACATGAACTGGTGCGACCCGTGCGCAGCCGACCCGCTTTCACCAGAGGAATTACAGAGTCTGGGCGTGTTCTGGCTTAACCAAGGTGATTCGATATCCAGGAAATCCGGTCTTGCAAGAAATGTATTTATCACCCGCCTGCATGTTCGTTACGATGCAGAGCATTTCCCGGAGGATTTGATCTTTCAGGAAACAGGAGACAGGACAAACTTTCAGGGGCGTTATGTTTTAAGACAACCATGGAAAGGAGATAATACATGTGATGCAACTATAGAATATCATAAAAGGGTAAAAACCAGACAAGAACAGGAAGCCAAAATTCTTGCAAGCCTTACAGGCTGGGACATAAACGACATCAGGAAAAAAATGAAGCTGGATGAAATGGTCGTAGATGTTAATGACGAAAAATGGTGGAAAAAGATTTGGAGGGATTAATGTACTAAAAATGAGGCGGCAATTAATGCCGCCTCCTTATTTTTTATTTATTTAACAAGTTATTTCTTTTCTTCTTTCTTCCTTGTGTAATCAATCACCATTGCGCGGTACTCTTTTTTATCAGGTCCCGGCATATACCACTCATATGTGAAGGTGTCAGGTCCTGTGATAGTCATCACACTGCGAAACTTCTTATTACCCTCACCAGGACAGCTGAATGTGCCTTCTTCAGTCAATTTTTTTGTTTTAGCATCATAAGTGCCGGTTCCTCTAGCCATACCCGTGCCCATATTGTCAATCCATACAGACTCATATTTTTTAGTCTCATTGTTAAATCCTACAATACCCATACCTCTAAAAGGCTGTCCCATAGAGGTGCCCTTAGCTTTATGCCTTAAAAACCTGCCATCCATAGTCCATTTGATTTTGCTTCTTCCAGTGGACTTCTCTGGCTTTGCGCCCGGAGCCTGCCACCATTTAAGTTTGTAGTCCCACTTGCCAACCAAACCGTCTAACACTTTATGATTTTCGTTTGGCGTGGCGTATTCCATCCACTTTTTCATTGTTTCCTCATCCATACCCATCATATCCTTAGTCGTAGATTCTTTATTTGCAGAATCCTTGTGATCTTTTGCATCTTCGTGTGCATATGTTGTGCTTATACCTATTAAATATAAAGTAATAAGTATTGCTACCAACACCAATTTATTAATTAATTTATTCAAAACACGACCTCCAAAACTTATTTTATTTTCATAATTATAGCGGATTATTATAACCAATCATTTATTTTAAACATAACTTTATTCTATCCTGATGAAAAATCGCATGATATTATAATCAGTACTATTTAGGATGTATTTATATACAATCTTAATAAAGAGGAAATATATTATGAACTATGGAATAATGATGTTTGCAACAGACTTTGCGATCCATCCTGCAAAAATGGCAAAAGAGGTGGAGGACAGGGGATTTGATTCTCTCTGGTTTCCTGAGCATACACACATTCCTGCAAGCAGGGAAAGTGAGGCACCCGGAGGCGGAGACCTGCCTGAACAGTACTGGCACACACATGACCTGTTTGTAGCGCTTACCGCCGCAGCAACCGCTACTACTAAACTAAAGATCGCAACTGGCATATGCCTCATAATAGAGCGCGACCCTATTATTACCGCAAAAGAAGTAGCAACTCTGGACATGCTTTCAAATGGACGATTTTTATTCGGCATCGGCGGAGGCTGGAATGCTGAAGAAATGGCAAACCATGGAACGGAATATAAAAAGAGATGGAAGATAATGCGGGAGAGAATCCTTGCCATGAAAGAGATTTGGACTGAGAATGAACCGGAATTTCACGGAGAGTTTGTTAACTTTGACAAGATCTGGAGTTATCCCAAACCAACTCAAAAACCACATCCTCCCATACTTCTTGGAGGAGATGGCCCAAGGACCTTTGAACGAATTGTTGAGTATTGTGACGGCTGGCTTCCGATTCTATTGCCTTCACTAGATCTGGATACTAAGATCACAGAGCTTAAATATAAGGCTCATGCTTCCGGGCGTGACCCATCTGAAATAAGTGTGTCTTGCATAATACCAGCACCCCTTGTAAAAGATGAGATGATTTCAAAGGCAAAAGATTTAGAAGTGGAAAGAGTAATATTAGGTGTGCCACCTGGTAATGAAGACTCCGTACTCCCCTTACTTGATAGACTAGCCAAGTCTATATTTTTATAATATTCTCGAGAGTTGATTTTATATAGCAATCGAATATAAAATATGATATTTAATTGAATAAATTTTCATTCTATAATGGAGGCAAAATGTGTAAAAAGTATATAGTTTTTTCATTACCATTGTTTCTGTTTGTTTTAATGTCAGCTGTAAGCTGTGATAATGACAGCAATGCAGAAGAAAATTTTACTGAGAGTTTTTCAGGATCATTCCGGAGTGGTCCAATGAATACAGACACAAATGAAGATGGCTCCCCTGCAAGCATTGCAAGTCTTTCCGGAGACAGCACATTCGGACCAATCACAATTGAAAGCGTAAACGAGTTCATGATAGTAGACACAACAGGTGCATGTCCACAAGGACAATTAGAATTTTCTCTAGTCCGTGGAAACTTTATCAAGCGATTTGCAGAAACCGGCGAGCTGCTATTCGGCACATGGCAGACTGGTACAAGCTGTTTCGACCCCGAGACAACAGAATCAGAAACAAATCAGAGCGGAGTATTCTCAGGAGGCACAGGACAGTTCGAAAATGCCGGCGGCCCTGTTGAGATAAACTTTACTTCAGTTGATCTTGCAACAAATGCAGAAGAGGGTTTTCGTTTTGGCGGAACTACAGGCACTGGTATGGGTATGCTTGAGCAATAAATTGTATAATAATAGCTATTGAGCTAGAAGTTTAAGAATATTCTCTTCCATCGCTTCAAATGCAGCGTTTGCCTCAAGGTCATAATCGCTCTTAAAAAACTGTCCTCCGTCGTGGACAAACCTGATAATTCCTTTTTTATCTATGAGGATACTTGAAGAGGTGAATGAACGTTTCTTTTTACCAAGCCAGTAAGAGTTTATTGTTTCCCACTCCAGATCCTGGGCAATGGGAAATTTGAACCCAAAAACCTCAGCTTGTTTCTTTACATGATCGTTGTTCTTGGTTTCCTCCGATTTCGGATGATGAACTCCAATAATAACTAAACCTTTTTCAGAATATTTGTTCTGTAACTCCACAAGTTCGGGCGCAGAGTTTGTGCAGTATGGACAACCTACAAGCCAGAAGCGTATCAAGACAACTTTGCCCTTTAACTGATCTATTGTTAATGGCTCAGTATTAAGCCATTTAAGCCCCTCAAACTCAGGGGCCTTTGTGCCAATAATGTCTGTGCCATCTACAGGCTTATATTCCATCCCATAAGACGAAGTGGGAATACTAAGTATTACTAATAGCAGTATTATATTTTTTATCATCTTAACAATTCACAATAAATGATTATTTAATAAGTATAGTGTAATTGGTTGAAAATAATAATGTTTGGTTTTTAAATATAACGGTTAATATTTAATTTGATGCAAAAAGAGTACTCAGCAGACGGACATACAAAGCCAGAACATCCGATAATATTTTTTGACGGAGTATGCGGGCTTTGCAACAGCTTTGTGGACATAATTTTTAAAGCAGACAATAAAGGTATATTCCAATTCAGCCCGCTTCAGGGAGAGACAGCAAAAAAATATATTACTGAGATTCCAGAAGAAGCAGGAGAATGGTCAATTGTATATGTGGATGAAGACAGCATCTACGAACAATCCGACGCCACTTTAAAAATACTTAAGCGTCTTGGTGGTATCTGGTGCATCTTAAGTATGTTCAGCTTTTTACCAAGAGGTTTTAGAAACTATATATACAGACTGGTTGCAGTGAACAGGTACAAGATATTTGGAAAAAGAGAAACCTGCCGTATTCCTACAGAGGAAGAAAAAGCAAGGTTTTTACCTTAGAGACATTCTTTCATTTTAATAATTCAGAATATTCTTCGACTCTTCTATCTTCAATAATATCATTCATAGATGTAATCTTCTTATCCCTTGCAAGTGAAATATCAATGTCTACGATCTTTAGTTCTTCTTTATCCTGAGAAGCCTGATAAAGAACATCACCTTTTGGATCAGAGATTGTTGATAGACCTGTAAATGTAAGATCATCCTCTGTGCCTATCCTGTTAGCAGTTACTATGTAAAACCTGTTTATAAGAGAATGAATAGGTATAGCTTTCTGACATAGACCGGGCAAAACCAGATTGGATGGATGGCAGATTATATCAGCACCTTTGAGCATCAATATTCTCCAGGCTTCGGAAAACATCCAGTCAAAACACACGAGCATGCCAACTTTGCATATTCCAATATCAAAAACCGGAAGCCCCGCATTTCCTAGTTTAAAATACTTCTTTTCATTCATAAAGAGATGGAGCTTTCTGTAATTTCCGATAAATCCATCGGGCCCTATAAGAACGGATGAGTTATATAAATCTCCACCATCTCTTTCATTAAAACCTGATACGATGAACAAAGAGTTTTCTATGCATATTGATTCCAGAAAGTTTATAAATTCACTGTTTTCTATCTCTTCTGAAGTATCAAATGCCTGCTTCTTTGATTTGAAATTATAACCGGAATTGCAAAGCTCAGGCAAAACCAATAAATCCGCATCTTTAAACTGCTCTGCGAAACTCTCTATTTTTTGGATATTAAAACCAGAATCATTCAGCTTTGGAGCAAATTGTAAAAAACCTGTTTTCATATTTATATTATCTATCTATGCTCAAATACATGAATCTCTTTATCTATATAGCTAGCTACATAAATTCTGTTATCAGGCCCGCGTATAATATATCTGGGTTTATTTACATCATTTGATCTAAATTCGGCCTTGAACGTTCCATCAAATGCAAATTCCTGAATCCTGTCATTTTCCGTATCAGCTACAAAAACTGAATTATGAACCCTGTCTGCAAGCACTCCATGCGGATTGCTAAACTGCCCGCTATTTCCAGTAATATTTCTTATAAAACTTCCACTGGAATCAAACACTCTTACTCTGCCATTTCCCCTATCGGCTACATAGACATTATTAGTATTTGGGTCTAGAGAAATTTGCCTTGGCTGAGAAAGTTGTCCGGCAGATGTCCAGCTTTGTATAGTGCCATTAGTGTTTAAGATGTTAATTCCGTAGCTGCTGGGTTTATTATTGGAAATAAGAATTGTGCCGTTAGGTCTAATATAAAAATAATGTGGTATTCCGGGAAACGTAGTCTTATTATCGGTCTGTGCCGATCCGGTTTTGCTATATTTGATTATAAACTCATGTGTACCTCTATCAGAGCCAAGAAATAGAACTTCATTTTGCGTTCTTTTATCAACAGTCAATGCACGCAAATGTGTTGAAGATGGATCTGTTACATTCCAGCCATTACCATTTACCTTATTGCCGTTTGTATCCAATTCCATTACAGTTGAACCAATACTTGTAATAAAAAGGTGGCCGTTACTGCTAAAATCCAGCCCATAAGGCTGTATGGGTGAAGTATCCCAAGAATCTACATGTACTAGGCCTGTTCCTACTTCAAGTGTAAGGAAGCTGCTTGCCTTTAGATTGTTATCAGTATCAATTGCCTCGAGTTCAATAGTAGCATTTTCAGAATTGGATTGACTTCCGGTATATGAAGCCCGTGGCAAAGACTGGTTATTTGTGGTGACATTTAAAATACCAGAAGTTATAGCGGACGATATGCGAAAAGTAGTACTATAAGTATCTCCACTTCCATCATCATCGCCTACAAGAGCATGAAGCTTAGTATTTTCACCCTTTGATAGTTTATATTTATCTGCTTCATAAAAAAGAATTACGGGTGCCTTATTTCCGGTACGCAAGTTGAATTCCCTAGTCGCTATACCACCCTTGTCATCTTCTGCAATTACTTTGATAATAATATCTGGGGGTGTTCCTGTAGATTGTGGAATATTGATAAGTGCAGTTGAAGTTGAAGCAAGAATAGTGATATTACTGCTCGTATCAAAAGAATAAGTTATGTTGTCGTTATCTGGGTCAGTGGCATCAGTATTAACTACATACCTGTTTATGCCGGATTCCAGACTATGTGATATATCTATTCTGTTTATCATAGGAGGTCTGTTGCCATCCACCTGTTCCTCATCGCACCCAATAAATATTAATATTAAAAATACTGAAAATATTAGTTTCTTCATCATCCCCCACACCTCCTGTCAAAGATTCAAAAAATAATACCATATAAATATATTTGTATTAGAATTTTGATTCTATTATTTGAATTTAAACTGGATGTATCAATAATATTAAATAATGAATTCTAGCAAGATATTGCAAGACAATTTAATAGAAGAACTCCGCAAACACTTTCATATAGATAGCTCTGCTGTATTTCTTTTAATTTCAAATCTGATAACGATCTTTATTGCAGTATATGAAAAATGGAACCTTTCAGAGCTTATGTGGATTTATTGGGGGCAGAGTGTAATAATTGGATTTTTTAATCGCAAAAGAATCTTAGACCTAAAAAAGTTCTCTACAACCGGTTTCCAGTTAAACAACAAACCAACCAAACCCACCAAAAAGACACAAAAAACTGCCGCTAATTTTTTCGCTATGCATTATGGAATTTTTCACCTTGTTTATTTAATTTTTATATTTGATTCTGTTGATCATTTAAACAAAGATTCACTAATATATATTTTAGTATGTATATCAGTATTTCTATCAAACCACCTATATTCCTACATACATAACCGTGAAAGGGATATGAAAAGAGTTCCAAACATCGGCACTGTGATGATTTTTCCATACCTGCGAATTGTTCCTATGCATATAGCAATCATCTTCGGAGGATTATTTGCAAAAGGGTCTGTTATTGCTCTGGTTTTATTTCTTCTCTTAAAAACCTTCGCAGACCTTGTAATGCATATGATAGAGCATGCTCAGGCACGGCAGAAGTCAAATACTTTTTTAGAAAGGAATTAAAATTTCTTAAATAAAATTATGCCTCAGAAAATAGCTTTGTATCACAATACGAAATTAATTGAACAAACGTTTGGCTTAAGAACCGGATCTATTAGACATGAGCCGAGATACAATGTAAACCCCGGTCAAAACATTCCCATTATAACAAACAATAATGAAACGGAATGTATCATTATGAGATGGGGATTAGTTCCTGGCTGGTCTAACGATCCACTAATTGGTTTTCAATTAATCAATGCAAAGCTAGAGACAATCAACCAAGACAAGAATTTCAAGAATTCACTCAGAAATAAAAGATGTATCGTTCCCTGCAGCGGATACTATGTTTGCAAAAGAATAGATAGAACAACTAAGGTTGGATATTTTATTAGGCATAAGAATGAAGACATTTTTGGAATTGCCGGTCTATGGGATATTTGGGGAAGAGATGGCGGAAACCTAACCACATTTACTTTAGTTACTACAACTTCAAATGATCTTATAAATCCAATCTCTGACCGTATGCCCGTCATACTAAACAAAGAGGATGAACAAAAATGGCTCGATTCGAACATTCAAGACCCTGCCGAGGTTATACCTCTGTTAAGAACTTATCCATCCGAACAAATGGAGGTTTACGAGATATCAAACTATGTAAACAGAGCAGAGAATGAAGGGTCTGAGTGTATTGAGCCAATAAATGTTAAGTAAATGTTTTACTGATGGGTTTAATAAGAGTGCTTAAAATATTTGTTGCTTTAGAACTTTCAAGAGTACAATTAAGCGGCCTGTTCAAATTTAACTCTTTAGCTTCAACAGGTCGTAGTAAATCAGTCTTCAGGCCAAAATATTTGGCTATCCTGCATCCCAAATCATAACGGTTGATCGCCTTTGGTCCTGCTATATTAATAAGTCCTCTATATTCAGTATCAGCTAACTCCAAAATTGCCATTGCCAGATCGTCTCCAAATATTGGCGATCTGAATTCATCTGTAAATAAATTTAGTTCATTATTATTT
>JBFFSH010000010.1:0-48967 GCA_041572575.1 Thermodesulfobacteriota bacterium | reverse complement strand
TATAATATTTTGAGGCAACTGTAAATAACAGTTGCCTCAACTCTATTTATTTAATTTATTCCCTTTTTTACAAATATTTTCCTAAATAAAATTCCCCTGGGGTAAGCTTTATATAATTCGTAAATCTAATTTAATAATTAATTTACAAGGGGAGCATTTTGAATAAATATTTATATATATTAATAACCATTTGTTTTATTTATATACCTGATTCTTTTTCTCAGGTTCATAAGCAAAGTGAACTTAACGTAGGTATAACTACTAATTATGATCATGGGATTGATACAGATATTGATAATGGTGGAGAGATTAGCATTAACAGATATTCAATTAGTGTAAATGGTTCTAGGCATATTAATGATAGGGTTGGATTGGACATAAACACAAGCTACAGCTTTACAGATTTTGATTTTTCTGCAAACAGTGGGTTTGCAGAGCCGAACCCATGGGAGGGAATAAACAAAGCCGGTCTTGGATTCAGACTTAAATACAGCATAAACCCGGAGTGGTCATTATCCGCAGGACCGTTTATCAGATATTCCGGTGAGCAGGGAGCTGATTTTAGCGATTCTCTGACCTACGGAGGTCTTGCCGGTTTTACTTATTCGCCAAGCAGAAATTTCTTCATAGGTACAGGAGTTTATCTAAGCAGCAGACTGGAGGATCATGTCATAGCTTATCCGGGCCTAATTATGAACTGGGTGGTCAGTGAAAAAATAAGGGTATCTACTCTACTTACAGGGGTTAAAAGTGAGCTTGGCCCAAGGGTTCAAATTTACTATGAAATAACCGATAAAATTGATACTGCTATAAGCGCAGGCTATGAATTTAATCGTTTTAGGTTGGATGATGAAAGTATAGCTCAAGATGGAATCGGAGATGTAAAAATCCTTCCCGTATGGGCAAGCATTGGTTATGAAGTAAGTAAACATATAAGACTAGAGCTATACTCAGGGTTTGGGTTTTTGGGTGAAATAGAGCTTGAAGATAGAAACGGAGATAGATTAGAAAAAGAAGATTTTGATACTATGTTTTTTATAGGTTTGGGTTTTAAGATTAATAAATAGATTGGTTTTAAAATTATCCATAAATGTGACCGAGCTCTGACCAGAGGCCATTGCGTCCTAAAGGCTAAAACGGGATGTTCCTGGATTTTCCGACATTGCAAAACATTCAATAAATTCAGTATTTGTGCAAAAAATTCCTTTCCTGCATTTTTTGTTTAGTCTGTTTGTATGAAATAGCCAATTGACTTACCGACATAGACACTGACATCTTAATTTATTATCGCAGTATTTATCAAATTTCCTCAATTATTAAATTATATCAAATTCTATTAATTAACCACTTTAAATATCTTGTGATGTAAGCTGTAAGATTATTAGACACCATACCAAATATATATAAATCTAATTACCTTTAACTATTGAATATTATTTTGGCACCTTAATTGAATTACTAGTAGTAGGAACTAAACAACAACAATCTAGTTTTGAGTAATTTAAATAAGGGGGTAAACAATGCCTGTACAAAAACTTAAAAACTATTTAGATGAGAATAATATAAAATATATTACCATAAAGCACTCTCCCGCATTTACTGCTCAGCAGATAGCGGAGAATGCGCATGTTTCTGGAAAAGAGCTTGCAAAAACTGTTATGATTAAACTTGATGGTAAGATGGCTATGGCGGTGCTTCCTGCTTCTTACCATGTAGATTTTAAACTTCTTGAGGAAGCATCGGGAGCAATTAGAATAAGTCTTGCGGATGAGCAGGAGTTTAAAGATATGTTTGCCGATTGTGAGGTCGGTGCCATGCCGCCGTTTGGAAACCTCTACGGCATGGATGTTTATGTAGCCCGGAGTCTTGCCGAAGATGAAGAGATATTCTTTAACGCCGGTACTCATTCCGAGTTAATAAGGCTTTCTTATAAAGACTTTGAGAGACTGGTAAAACCAAAGATATTGAAATTTTCGGAAAAAAACTGAAATAATTATATAATTCAGTACGGGGGAATTAATCAAAAGAAAAAAGTCGGTTAAATACATAATTTTTATGGGAAGGTAATATGGAAGCAATAGGCGGAGGGTTTGTTTATATCATAGTAGTCGCTTTAATAATATTTGCAGCAATCTGGTTTATGAGATCAGGGCAATAGTATGAGGGTATTACAATGGAAACTAATGCAGATTACAACTACACGAATGCGCGTACGAATATGGTTAACGAGCAAATTAAGGCCCGCGGCATAAAAAGCAAAAAGTTATTAACAACATTTTTAAGAGTCCCGCGCCACCTGTTTATTCCCAAAGAATACTCACTGTATTCCTATTCTGATGGCCCCTTGCCAATAGGAGAAGATCAAACTATATCCCAACCATATATAGTTGCCTTAATGACTGATTTATTAGATTTACAAAAAGGAGATAAAGTTCTTGAGATAGGTACAGGGTGCGGTTATCAAACGGCCATTCTCTCTGATCTGGGCTGCAGGGTATATACTATTGAAATTATTGAGAGCCTGGGTCTTAGAGCAAAGGAGACCCTGGATAATCTTGGCTATGAGAATATAAATTTTAAAATTGGAGATGGCTATCAGGGGTGGAAAGAAAAATCTCCTTTTGATGCAATAATAGTAACTGCTTGTCCTAAAGTATTGCCAAAACCCCTCGTGGATCAGTTAAAAATTGGGGGGCGAATGGTAATTCCGTTAGAAGAGGAATATCAGGAATTAAAATTAATTATCAAGGAAAAAAGTGGACTGACAAAAAAAAGAATAACCCTGGTGAGGTTCGTTCCTATGACCGGTGAAGCAGAAAATGCTAGTTATAATGTGTGAAATTTATATGATATTTCCTCTCAGTATAAGCTAAATATCAACAACTATAATCAAGATTGCCATTTATATATTAATTTAATAACTGGCAGGGCTAATGAGCAATATTCAAATAATAATTCAGACTGCCGGAGGCATTGGTCTTTTTTTGCTAGGGATGATTGTGCTTACCGACGGACTTCGAACGCTTGCAGGAAGCGCAATGCGGTCAGTACTTATGCGTTTTACAAGCAGTCCGGCAACGGGTGCTCTTACAGGTGCCGCAAGTACAGCGGTTCTGCAATCATCAAGCGCAACTACTGTGGCAGCAGTGGGTTTTGTGGGGGCAGAGATATTAACATTTCCCCAGGCGCTCGGGATTATTTTTGGCGCTAATATCGGGACCACTTTTAAGGGCTGGCTGATTGCAATCCTTGGATTTAAACTAAGTCTGGTAAATATATTTTTACCGCTGGTATTTATAGGTGCAGTGCTGAGACTTTTTACCAAGGGACGTCTTAGTGCAATTGGGTATTCGATTGCCGGTTTTGGACTGATATTTGTTGGAATTACGGCTATGCAGCAGTCAATGATAGAACTGCACGGTTTTATTTCATTTCAAAACCTTCCCGCAGACACTTTTTTAAGCAGAATATTACTTCTTGGTATTGGGCTTTTATTTTCGGCGATTACCCAGTCATCAAGTGCTGGAGTCGTTGCGGCTCTGACTGCACTCTTTACTGACCTGATAAACTTTAACCAAGCCGCTGCTTTAGTAATAGGAATGGATATAGGAACAACGATTACGGCAGCAATGGCTACCATCGGAGGTTCTGTTGGTGCAAAAAGAACAGGATTTTCCCATGTGATTTACAACTTCCTAACAGCTACAATGGCTTTGTTCTTAATTACTCCATACACTTCAATATGGGAATACCTTGCCCCCGGGCAGCTTATAAATAATGCAGAAATTGCGCTCGTAGCGTTTCATACATTTTTTAATACATTGGGCGTGTTTCTGATAATCCCGTTTACAGGGCATTTTGCCGGTTTTATGGAAAAATTGATTCCTGGTAAAATTTCAACATATACTCAAAAACTTGATTTTACTTTGCTTGAGGATCCAAATTTAGCACTTAATGCAGTTCAAACTACGATAAAAAGTGAAACCCTGGGTTTACTCTCACATATTAGCGCAATTCTAGGCGGTAAGGGCAAAGAAAAAAGAATAGACATTGATGAACTACAATCGGCAATTAACGATACACAGTCTTATATAGACAAAATTAATGTTGAATCCGGGATGGGGGTAAACTGGGAAAGGCTGGTAAACATGATTCATGCCCTGGATCATTTGCAGCGGCTCCTTGAGAGATGCGAAGAGCAGGAGGATAGGGCAATAACTGCTAGAGAGAGTGCCGATCTTTCAGTGCAGGCCGATTTGCTTAAAATCAGTATTGATAAAATTTTAGGAGATATTAAAAATCATCATTGGACACATGCCGTTTGGCAGGCTAAAGATACTTCGTCGAAAATACACAAGCTGGTAAAACCCTTCAGACAGAGCGTTATGGATAAAGTGGCATCGGGACAGTATGATGTTGCGACAGGCACAGAAAACCTTGAGGCTATTAGATGGTTAAGGCGTGTTAGTAAACATATTGCAAGGATAATACAACATTATGAGCAATCTATTCTGGCATCCGGTAAGACATCTCAAGGAAATAAAGCCAATCCGGGCATATGAATCATGTTAATAATGGCAACTGTAGTTGTTCTACTGATTATTTTCAGCTAGCGTTTAAATAGTATAAAAGATATTACTAATGACCTTGATTGCTCCCATTTATAGTTTTTAATATAGGTTTTGGTGTATCCTCAGTATTGGCAGGTAGTATTGGATATTCCGTCTTAACCTGTTTGCCATTTAGGGAGTTTAGGAAAATGGTAATTTTACCGATTTGGTTGTCATCAAGTTTTATTCCTAATTGAGATGAGCCCATGATGGATACAGCTTCTTTCAGGCTCCATACTTTGCCGGAATGAAAGTATGGAGGTGTTAGCTGAATATTACGCAGGGTCGGGACCTTAAACACATATTCATCACTTGCGGTCTTTGTTACCTTAAACCGGCCCTTATCTCCAGGGGGAAGTATTTCAGCTCCGGGATTTTGTACTACACCAAAAGGAAAGTAGCTATTTCCGCCAAGGTTTATTCCATTGTGACAACTTGCACATCCCTTATCCATGAAGAGCCTTAATCCTTCCTTTTCCTGGCTGCTTAGAGCTTTAGCGTTTCCTTTAAGAAATTCATCAAACCTCGAATCAGGTGTTAGAAGTGTTGCCTCAAATACCTCTATAGCCTTTACAACATTTTCAAAGCTAGTGTGTTCTTTTTGTTTTGGAAAAGCCAGAGCAAATAAATTGCGATATTCAGGCATACTCTTTAGCGTTGCAACTACTCGTTGAGGATTATTATTCATCTCTACTGTTGCCTGAACAGGTCCCTTAGCCTGATCGGCGAGATCCTTTGCCCTTCCGTCCCAAAACTGTGCTATATTGAAAACGGCATTTAGAACTGTAGGCGCGTTTCTAGGACCTTTCTGCCAGCCATGACCTACTGAGGTTTCCTGCAGGTCAACACCACCTGTGCCTAAGTTATGACAAGTATTGCAGCTTATTAAATGAGAGGCAGACAAGCGAGGTTCAAAATACAGCATTTTGCCAAGCTTGATTTTATCAGCCGTTGCCGGGTTGTTTTCAAATTGAGGCGGGCTATCAGGTATTGCCTTAAACAGGGCCTGGGCTTTGGTTTGTAAATCATCCTGTGCTAAAGCCTCTGGAATAGTAAGTAGAATAAATGCTAATAATGAATATCTCAGTAATTTAAGCATATATTTATCCCGATTTTATTTGGTCTTCACTGTTTCAAGTCCGGCTTCTTTCCACTGAATTATTCCTTGAAAATTATATACTTTTTTAAAACCAGACTCTTTCATAATTGGAAGAGTTTTTGCTGCTCTACTACCGGATCGGCAATGGATGATATAGGTATTTTCTTTATCCAGATTGTTTAATTCTTTTCTAAAATTTTCTGAAAGGAAGTTAATGTTTTTAGATTTTTCAATATGTTCTTCTCTATGCTCTTGGGGTGTTCTTAGATCAAGAATAATAAAATTGTTGTTACCTGTATTAGCCTCAATCATTTTGTATGCTTGCTCAGGTGATATGTTTTCAATGATTTGTTCTTCGTTTAATTCTTGTGGGTCTTCTTCATATTGAGACAGCGCAAAGTTTGCTATAAGCACATAAAGGATTATCGTGATTATGTAGTTAAATCCCTTCAAATAAAACATGGTTATCGTTATGTTCCCCAATATACAAATTTATATATACTGACAAAGTTTAGTATTATTGATTCTTTTGATCATTTATAATTGTTAAAAGTCCTTCAATAATGTCTGTTACGGTTATAATTCCTACAAGTTTATCCGTATTGTCCACAACTGGAAGAGCATTATACTTTTTGTAATGTATGATTTGAGCAGCTTTCTCAATCCTATCGTCTTCACTTATTGTTTGCAGATTAGTACTCATAGCAGATTCTATTTTTATACCGTACTCTTTTTCAATTAACATTCTCAGATCTCTTTCAGTCACAATCCCTAATATATATCCGTTGTTTGTGACTGGTAGTTGTTTAATGTCATGTTTCTTTAATATATAAAACGCATACTGAACATCTTCATCGGTTGATATAGTAATAGGATCTTTTGTCATACATTCTTTTACAAGCATAAGGTATCACCTCCATAATTTAATTTTATTACATTATTCTTATCGCTTAATTGCTCTGATAAAACCGATATTCCAGGAAGGTTTATCCCTGCTAAATATTTTAAAGTGGCACTTCCACCGGTAGATACAAAGTCAATTTCATTTAGCAGCACATCGGCTTTTCGGATCGCTGCAATTGTATCCCCACCGCCAACAACAGTGTATGCTCCTCTCCAATGCGCATAGGACACAGACTTTGCAATTTCGTTTGTGCCATGCGCGTATTCATCAACTTCAAACTGTCCCATCGGGCCACTCCAGAATATTGTTCCATTGTTATTTAATATTTGATGTGAATAATAGTATGTAGTATCTCTTCCAATATCAACAACTTTTTGTCCAAGAGGTATTTCATAATGAACATTTTTCAAAATTTCCCTACGGTCACAATCTTCGACCAGGAAATCATCGGGCAGGATAATTTTATCTGCATAGTCCCTCAGTATAGTTTTGGCCTGTTCTATAGATTTATTTGCAATATTTGAGTCGCCAACTGATATTCCTCTTGCTGCCAAAAAAGTATTAGCTACACATCCACCTATTAGAATAGTGTCTGCATATTTTACTAGACTGCTTATTGCACCTATCTTTTCTTTTCCTTTAGATCCTCCCACAATTGCAAGAAACGGTCTTTTTGGGTTTTCTTTAATTTTATCTAAATTATATAGTTCGTTTTTGAGTACAAAGCCTCCCAGTTTGTGTTCGAAAAGCATGGGAATTCCGTAAGTAGATGCGTGGGTTCTATGTGAAGTGCTAAAGGCATCATTAACATATATATCTGCTATATCCGAAAACAGTCTGCAAAACTCGGGATCATTATCTTCTTCATCATTAAGAAACCTTAGGTTTTCAAGAAGCAATACCTCACCCTTATGTAAATGATCTGCAAGATAATTGACATGATTACCAATGCATTGATCAACAAATTTTACATTTCTTACTTTTAAAATTTCAACAAGTCTTTCGGCTATAGGTTTTAGAGACAGCTTTTTATCCGGGGTGCCCCCTGGTCTTCCCAGGTGAGAGATCAATATTGTTTTTGCTCCCCGTTCAGATAAGTATTCTATGGTAGGAATTGTCTGTCTGATCCTGTAATCTTCTTTAATTTGCCCTCTTATTGCAGGAACATTGTAATCTACCCTTACCAGAACCTTTTTGTCCTTATAAAAACTGTCGGGCATGTCGTCTATGAAGAGTCTATTCATAAATTTTACCTTGGATTAATTTCTTACTATCAATACAGGGCATGGTGAAGTGAGAACCACTTTGTGGCTCGTAGTACCTATTACAACTTCATCTTTTTCAGTTTTAAAACCGTGCGATCCCATGACGATAAGGTCAATTTCTTTTTCCTTTGCATATGTGTTGATTACTTTCCATGCAGAACCGATTACCGTATCTGTGTAAACATCTATGTTTTTTTGTAAGAAGTAGTCCTTTTCCTTTTCAATCTTATTGTTAATTTCTAATTCAATGTTTCTGTAGAACTGTTTAATCTCTTCATCATCTTCTTCATACTGAATTGGCTCGATTGCATGAATTATATAAACTCTGGAGCCCAGAGTACCTGCGAGTTCTGCTACATAGTCTCTGGCTTTTGATGAGTATTCTGAAAAGTCTGTTGGAAAAACTATTTTTTTTATCATTGTATCACCGCCCGTGTTTTTAGTAATATGTGCAATCTCCATACCATACTTAATTGCGTTATTTGGGCGGTTTTTGGTAAACTAGTTGTAAGGTGTAAGAAATGCTTACAGCTTTATCATAGAGTGAAATGTAGGGGTATTTAATATATTTAGAATAAAATACTATTCTTCGAGGTTATACTGCTTGAGTTTTCTATACAGTGTATCCCTTGAGACACCTAGAAGTTCTGCTGCTTTTGATTTGTTGCCTTTAGCCTGTCTTATAGCGTTTTCAATCGCAAATCTTTCTACTTTTTCAAGTGATAAAACAGACTTAGTAGATGTTTTGGTATCATGCCAAACCAGACTGGCTTTCAGGTCTTTTTCATTGATAAACTTCTTGTCCTCCGGTGCTAGCACTACTATACCCTGAAAAAGATTTTCAAGTTCCCTTATGTTTCCCGGGAAGTCATAATTATACAGTATGGACAAGACATCTTCATTTACTCCGCTAATGTTCTTATCATATTTAGAGTTGAATATATTAATAAAGTGATTTATAAGAATAGGTATGTCTTCTTTTCTATCTCTAAGTGGTGGTATCTCTATAACAATCACGGCAAGTCTGAAGAACAGGTCTTCCCTCAATTCTTTATTTTTCAGATCTTCTATACTGTGATTGCTTGCCGCAATAACTCTGGTGTCGATTGGAATTTCGTTTGATCCGCCTATAGGCCTTATTTTTTGCTCTTGTAATACTCTCAGTAGTCTTACCTGTAGGTCCTTTGACATTTCACCGATTTCATCCAAAAGAATGGTGCCCCGCTGCGCTGCAAGAAAAAGACCCTGATTATCTTTATCTGCGCCTGTAAAAGAACCCTTTTTATGTCCAAAGAGTTCTGATTCCAAAAGCTCTTTTGGGATCGCGCCACAATTTATGGGGATAAACGGATACCGGCTTCTGTCGCTCTTTATGTGGATAGATTTAGCAAGAAGTTCTTTTCCTGTACCGGTTTCACCGACTAAAAAAACCGTAGCATCGGTTCTTGCTGCTGCTGCTGCTTTTTCAAACACAGTTTTCATTGATTTGGAGCTGCTAACTATTTTGTCAAAACCATATTTGGTGGATATTATACTAGACAGACTTTCAACCTTGTTTTCCAGCTCATATGATTTTCTGTATATCTCAAGCTTGCTTAAAAGTATGTCTTTATCGAAAGGTTTTGTAATAAAGTCATTAGCGCCTTTTTTTAGAGCTTCTACAGCATTTGTTACGGTGCCCTGACCCGTGATCATAATAATATTCAGTTCACTATTTTTTTCTTTTAGTTTTTCCATAAGAGTAATACCGTCCATCATAGGCATAATAAGGTCAACGAGGGCAAGCCTTATATCGGGATTGTTTGTAAACATCTCTAAAGCTTCTTCTCCAGAATAAGCGGCAATAACTGTAATATGGTTTCTTTCGAGAAGCTCCTTTAATGTGTTTACATATTCCTGGTCATCATCAACTATAAGTACTTTAAAAGTGCTCAAGATTTAGTATCTCCTTTATAAAGCGCCAGATTGATAATAATATCCGTGCCTATATTTTTTTTGCTTTCAATCATAATTTCTCCATCGTGTTCATGTACTATTCTCTTAGCTACTGCAAGACCAAGACCCGTCCCCTGCTCAGTGGTTTTGGTAGTAAAAAATGGCTCAAACACATAGGGTATGACCTCTTCAGGAATTCCACTTCCGGTATCTGAAATTTTAATAGTCAAATTATCGTTTGATTCATCATTAGATGCAGTCACTTTAATAGTGCCTTCATTCTCAATAGCATGGATCGAATTGATGATAAGGTCAGAAAATACTAGCTGAATCATATTACCATCAGCAAGTATCATGTAATCCTTATTGATATCTATAACTAATTTAATTCTTTTTTTGTTCAGCAGGGGCTTTAATATTTCTACAGCATCACTAGCTATATTCTTAATGTTAGAAGGGACCCTCTCACTTGTTGGTTTGCTTGCAAATCTAAGGAGTCTTTGCATAACCTTTTGACCGTAATGGATCTGTTTTTCTATAGATTCCAGCTTTTGAGAAAAGTAATCATTGTTGTCAAATTGTTCTATATCTTCTTTTAACATTTGTACCCTTAACAGCATAGACGCCAGGGGTGTTCCCATATGGTGCGCAATGCCTTCGGCCATGCTTGCAATGATTTGTGCTTTTTCAAAGTCTATAATTTTATGTCTCATTATAACACGTTCACTAATGTCTCTAATACTTGCAACATACATTCCGCCTTGTGCAGGAATATATGAAAGGGCGATACTTGCATGAATGTTTTTCCCATTTGATAGAACTCTTTCTGTCTCATAATCAAAGAGGTTGGTTCCATTTTCGGCTTCAGAGAGCTGGAAATTATGAATCGATCTATGACTTGCAGGAATGATTTGTGATATGTTCTCCAGGATTTTTTCATTTTCAGAAAACATTTTTTTCGCCTGGTTATTAATTATCATTATACTTCCGTTTTTATCATAAACCAGTATTGCATCGGTAGTACTGTCTAAAATAGCCTTTAACTTCTGCTCATTATCCTTAACTAGTTTTTCAGCGTTTTTTCGTTCTGTTATATCAACTACAGAGCTCAAAACCGCAACACCGCTTTCGGTTTGCAGAGTACTTAAACCAATTTCAACTGGAAACCGGGTCCCATCTTTACGAACGGCAAAAAGGTCTCGTCCTTCTCCCATAGCCCTGTTTGAAGGATTTAAGAAAAAGTTTTTACGATAATCCATGTGACTTGCCCGCACTTGACCGGGGATCAAAATTTCTACTGTCTGTCCCATTAATTCACTGCGGTGATAACCAAAGAGCTTTTCAGTCTCACGATTAACAAGCACTATCCTGCCTTTAGGATTTACCATTACAAATCCATTAGGGGATGATTCTACCACCTGTTCGAATCGCTGCTCGGCTAATCTTAAATCGGTGATATCAACTCCGGAGCTAAGAGTTCCAATAGCTTTTCCATCTTTTAGAAGTCTGGTGTTATGCCATGTAATTATTCTTTCCCTGCCAGACTTTGTTACAACAATATTTTCATAATATTTTGCTGTTTTGAGCTTTCCCTGTAAAACTTTTTTATAAACGCTTTTAACTTCTGATTTGATTGATTGGGGCAGGAAATTATCAAACCAGTTCCTGCCTATTATTTCATCATGTTTAAATCCGAGGATTTTACAGCCTTTTTTATTTATAAGCTCAACTTTTCCTTTATCGTTTAAAACCAGTATTATTACTTCGGATATATCCAGATATCCCTGGGCTGTATCTTTTTCTTTTTGCAGTTGCTCTGCATGCCTGGCATTGTTTAAAGCTGTCTGTATCTGCTCAGCAACCAGTTTTAGCATATTCAGGTCTTCTTTTCCAAAGGCCTCTTTTTTAAGTGAATTGATGTTTATAACGCCAATAGTTTTTCTGCCTAATTTAATAGGCATGGATGCATAGCTTTTGGTTCCGATCTCAATGCCCGCAGGACCCATAAATTTATCTTTTTCGGTATCATCACAGTATATGAGCTTTCCTGTTCTTAAAGTTTCCCAGGTAAAGCCTTTAGGATACGGAATTACGGATACTTTTTTGATAAAACTCTTCGGATAACCTCTATTAGCTTTTAATACTGCCTCTTTTGCTTCAACCATATATATAGAGACATTATCTGCGTTCTCTATATTCCTGCTCATACTGCTTACAGCATTTTTCATAACTGTTTGAGGATCTACCGATTTGTGAACGCTTTGTAAGACAGTATTTATTATTTTTTTAATCGAGGTTTTTTTCTTTATCAGAGACAATGTGTGCTTTAATGCATTTTCAGCACGAGTGCGTTTTTCGATCTCACGCTTTAATTTATTGTTTAATATTGAGATGTTATGTGTTTGTGAGGATTTTTTAGCCATTACCTGCTCTGTCGGTAGCTCTTGTAGAAATAATCTTTAGCATAGAATAGATATTATAATGAGATTAAATCAATTGTTAATTAAATAGGATACAAACAATTTTACCTTTAGTTTATAAATGCCTGGGAATAGATACATATGAATTGCTCTGGATGTTTAAAATAGTAAAAACTATGCGGGCAGGTTAACTATAATAAGACACTACCGTCTTGGAGTAATGAGGTTGTAAAACTCAAACTTTCTGATCCAGTCTACTAGATTATAAGAGGCTATTATAAGATCCTGCTCTTTATCGTCTTTATCTATCTTTACGTATGATTTGAGTACAGTTTCTGGTTTGAATCCATAACGATTAATGATTTTTATAAAACTCATATTGTCCGGGGTATATCTTACTATTACTTTTTGAAGTTTTCTTTCTAAAAATTCATGTAGCAGTGAATTGAACATATACGAACCTATTCCCTGGTTTCTGTAGTCAGGTTTGACAATGAGTTTTATCTCGGCAGCATTTTGCCAGTATATTCCTTCTTTATGAATTGTACCTTCTGCAATGATCTCATTATCCGATAATGCTAAGAGCTGCACATCTTTTTTATAGCTTTCATCAAGAAACCAAGTTTCAATTGAATGTGATTTATAAACATCTTCTCTGTAAATAATAAGATCTTCTTTTGGTATATCTAAAAAAAATAAACTTAAATATTCAGAGTCATCTTCAGTTCTTGGTCTGACAGTGAGTTTTACATTTTGTCTGGTTGTATAAGTTCTAGGATACTGTTTCATCAATAATAGTAAATGCAAAAGATGTACCATGTTTAATCTTTAGCGTTTTGAAATAGAATTTATATATTTGCTCTAATCACTTGGGGGATTTACTGTCTTATTTCCAAACAACTTACATTTCAAAAGGAAATTAATTATTTAAATAACGTTTTTTGCTAAGTTAATCAGCAATTTTAAAATAACAATGTTGGCATTAAAGTTGCACTTAATATGGTTATAGAAAATAAAGTTTAGGGGGTGCAAATCATGGCACTAACAAGATGGAAACCAAAAAATATGGAAAAATGGTTTGATGAGTTTTTTGAAGAGCCATATTTTCCGCAGGGCTGGATGAGAATGCCGGCATTGAGAAAAATTAAGTCCATAGAAGAGTTTTCGCCTGTAGTTGATATGTATGACAATAAGGACGAGATAGTGGTAAAGGCGGAGATGCCAGGTATGAAAAAAGAAGATGTACATGTTACTACTACTGAAGACAGTATAACAATAAAAGGGGAAATGAAAAAAGAAGAAGAAGTCAAGGAAGATGATTACTATTATTCCGAAAGATCTTTTGGAAGTTTTTCCAGGATGCTTCATCTCCCATCAAAGATAAAAACAAATAAGGTAGAAGCAAAATTTGATAATGGCTTGCTGGAGGTTCATATGCCAAAAGCAGATGATTCAAAGCCAAAGGAAGTAAAAATTAGTCTTAAATAGTTGCTTTTCATGGATTCAGTTTAGAGGGGGGGATCGATTTCTTCCCTCTATAAATGTAAAATAGTTATCAAACAGTACCAAGTTTATAGGAGATTATATGTTCAGCAAGATATTGCTCGGTTATGATGGAACACACGAAAGTGAACAGGTACTAAAGGTTTCTGCTAATATTGCCAGGAAATTTGGTTCGGAAATAAGAGCTGTGAATATACTTCCGGAACATACTGAGTTTACAAAATCGTTTTCAGTATCGGAAAGGAACTTGTTTGACCACTGGGTTGAAGATAATTTAAAGAAAAAAAATATAAAAAAGCTGGAGAAGAAAAAAGAACAACTCAGTAACCAGGGAATAAAATTTAGTTATGAGATTAATTACGGAGTTCCTCATAAAGAGATATTAAAAGAAATAAAGAAGAATAATTATAACCTGGTAGTCATGGGAAAAGGCAGGTTTGGGGGTCAATCTATATTGGGAGGTACTGCAAAAAAAATATTAAGAGACAGTAATGTGAGTATCTTTGTACACAATACAGATTTTAAAAAAAGCACTTTCAAAAAAGTTCTTGTACCAACTGATATATATAATATAGCAAAGAAGGATTTAAGATATGCCAGTGAAATATCCGAGAAATATAACTCAAAGGTTTATCTGTTAAATATAGTTGAAAAAGGCGACAATAATTATCCTGCAGAGGTAATAGAGACTCTAAAGGGCAATTCTTATACTGCATTATCGGAATATTTACTTAAGTCTAAAAACATGAGTGGAGTGGAGCCAAGAGTGAGAGTTGCTCAGAATTCATGGGTGGGGATTAAAGATTTCATTGTTGAAGAAAATATAGATTTGGTAGTTATGATGAGTTATGGTGGAGATAAGATAAGAAGTGAATATCTTGGAAGCGTTGCAGAAAAGGTTGTAGAACATTCTCCTTGCCCTGTGATAGCATTACAATTATAATGGTAAATATATGATTAAAATATTTTACATCTTAATAATATCTATCCCGATATTGCTTTCATGTTCAACCGGGCTAACTTCTCAAGATGTGGACAAAACAACAAGTGATATCGAAAAGGCTAAGCATCTTGTAAGCGAATATGGTTGTATTTCCTGTCATACTCCAAAAATTGAAACAACGGTTGGTCTTATACCCGACCCGAACAGGTTGCTCTCAGGACATTCACAAAGTGATGAAAATTTACCCAATATTCCTGAGGGACTCATAGGGGATAAACTTTGGGCAGGTATTTATTCTAAAAGTCTTACCGCCTGGGCAGGGCCGTGGGGAATAAGATTTGCAGCAAACTTAACACCTCATAAGGAAACCGGGATAGGAAACTGGTCGAAGCAGAATTTTATAAGTACCATAAGACTTGGAATACATACAACAAGTCTTGCTAGAGAGCTTGTTCCTGCAATGCCGTGGAGGGACATATCCAAACTAAGTGATGATGATCTTGGGGCAATATACAGTTATCTAATGTCTTTGAGACCCGTCAATAATAAAGTGCCAGAACCCGTTGAGCCAAAAAACTAATAGATATATTTCTCTCCATAAATCTATTTTATATAGCGGCTGATGAAAGAAAACGATAGTAATGGTGTAATTAAATTAAACCGGAATATACCACTTTGGTTAATCACATTTTATGGTATTGGCACTATCCTGGGGGCAGGCATTTATGTGCTAATTGCAGAAATTTCATCACAAAGTGGCAATTTTACCCCGTTTTCATTTCTGATATCTGCAGTTATTGTGAGTTTTAGCGCTTTTTCATATTCAGAGCTTTCCAGCAGGTATCCCCGAAGTGCCGGAGAAGCAGCATATGTACAGCAAGCATTTCGTGCAAAATGGCTGTCTTCTGTTGTAGGCTGGGCAATAGTGATAATAGGAATTGTTTCTTCAGCAACTATTGCAAAAGGATTTGTGGGTTATTTCCAGGTTTTATTTAATGTGCCGGACTGGCTTTGTATTAGTATGTTGGTATTCGTTCTATGCTTAATCTCTATATGGGGAGTAAGCCTATCATTGAAAGCTGCGGCTGTAATGACTGTTGTAGAAATCATAGGAATAGTTCTTGTCATTTATTTCTGCGGCAACAACCTGAGTGCTATAAAAACTAATGTTACCGATTTTATACCCTCGTCTGATATAAAAACATGGGGCAACATCTTTGTTGGGGCTTTCATAGCATTCTATGCCTATGTTGGATTCGAGGATATTGTAAATATGGCAGAAGAGGTAAAAAATCCAAGAAAAAACCTGCCTATAGCAATAATAATTGCCTTAGTTGTTACTACGGTATTATATATCATTGTATCACTCATTACGGTAACTTCCCTGCCTATTAATATTTTAAGTAATACTCGTTCACCTTTTACAACTCTTATAGAATTAAACAGCAATTTTCCCGTTTCTATTATTACTGTTATTAGTATCATGGCTATAGTAAATGGTGCTTTAATACAGATAATCATGGGTTCAAGAGTGCTTTATGGAATGGCTTCGCAAAAAATATCACTAAAAATTTTTGGTCATATAAATAAACATACGAAAACCCCCGATTACGCCACTGTTTTTGTTGGAATAGTCGTGCTTGTTCTTGCATTATGGTTCCCGATTGTTACACTTGCAAAGGCATCGAGTTTAATTATATTGCTCGTATTTATGCTTATTAATCTATCTCTATTTATCATAAAAGCACGCAAGAAAGAAGAGGAGCAATCTTATATTAGACTTCCGATTATTATTCCTGTTCTTGGGTTTGGGCTGTGTTTATTTCTGCTAATGGCCCAGTTAGTAAATAAGTTTACGGGTTAAAATTTACGGTTTTACATTTTGATTTCAAATGGCACAAATGTTGCAATTATTATAATTGAGAACAATTAACACACATTAGTAAATATAGTTTAAACGGGGGACACATGTATAAACTAAGAAAGATATTATGGGCAACCGACGGATCAAAACAGTCTGTTAATGCATTGAAATATTCCAAAAAAATCTCAGAGAAATTTAATTCAAAGACCATAGGGATTCATGTAATTAGAGATTTAAACAAAAAGATATTTGATATTTTAAACATGAAATTAAACTTCGAAGAAATGATAGCAGGCGAAAGAGATACATATGGCAAATTCTTTGTTAAAATCGAAAAAGAGTTTAATAAGCAAAATAGAGTATTTGAACATTACATTGCATGTGGAAAGACCGATGAGGAAGTACTGACTTATTCTAATAAAAATAAAATTGACTTAATAGTCCTGGGACACAAAGGTGCTTCTTCGGATGAGGGTATGTTCTCTGGCAGCAGTACAAACAAAATAGTGAGATCTGCTGATATACCTGTACTTGTGGTAAATATGAATTATAAGAAAAGGTTATCTAATATTAAAAGAATTGTTGTACCAATAAATTTAACCGAAGACCTGGTGTCAGCTCTTGATTATGCCGTGTTCTTGGCATCAACGCTTGGCGCTGAAGTATCGGTTTTGTATGTGCAGGAGTTCATATCTTATTCATATGAAATGCCAATTATTATACTGGATGATATGAAAAAATATTTTGACAACAAACTAAATAAGCTTACAAAAAAATATAAAAATAAAAATGTAAAAATTTCCACGCACGTAACAGAATTTCTAAACCCTTATATGGGTATTTTGCGGCACTGTGAAAAAATAAGACCAGACCTTATTGTGATGAATACTCATGAAAGGAAGGGCCTCAAAAAATACTTTTTGGGAAGTGTGACTGAAAAAATAATTAATGATATGCCCTGCCCTGTTCTTACACTAAAACCTTAAGTTATATTCATCAAATTCTATTCATCTTCCAGTGGGGCATGGGCTGCTTCCATTAAAAACTGCCTTGTTTTTTGTACTGCAAGCTGTTTTGCTTTAGGCTCGTCTTTTCTAAGCCCCGGTATGTTCACGGTTATCTTTATATTTTTATATCTGCCGCTAACATCTTCATCATTTACCATATAGGCAATTCCAATTTCCCATGCGTCTCGAGTCGAATTGTAAACTGCGTCTAAAAAATAAAGTCCGTTATCTGCCATATCATTCTCCTTAGTGAATTATCTAGATATTAATATTACAAAATATGTGCCATCTAATCTACAAACATCCTTATATAAATTGCATTCAAAATGTCCGGTGTCTTACAATCAAACACATCATTACTTGTAGAAGTTGTAATAATGTGAGCGCTCACTCTATAGCAAATATAAAGTTATTATAGTTCAAATAATTAAACAATTTATAAATCTATATAACACGGAACATCTATCTGGACAGTAATTTTAGGGCGGCTTTATTTGTATCTGAGGCTATTTTGTTATAATCCAGATCAATGAAGCCATTATTATAAGAAAGAACAGCCATGTTTATCATGCCGACTACAAGAGCTGCTCCAAGATTTTTATCTATCTTACTAAACTGTTTTTTCTTAACACCATTTTCAATTGTATCTGCAAAGATATCCCTTAGTGTAAATTTTTCTTTTTTTAATACATTGAGCTCTGTGTAGTGCGCGATAACTATGTAATATATTGCTGTTGGCTCTTTTTCCGCATAAGCGAAGAATGCATTTATAAGAGCTTTCATTTTATTTCCAGGATCGGTTATGCCGTCAGAAAATTGAGTCAGATGTTGCGTAAAAACCCCCATATAATGTTTAAATAAATAATGAGCAATCTCTTCTTTGCTTTTAAAATGAATATATATAGTGCCTTCGGCAACCTTTGCTTTTTTAGCAAGCTCTTTTGTAGTTGTAGATTTAATGCCTTTTTTAGTAAATAGTGTAAGTGCTGCTTTTAATATTTTATCCTTGCTACTGATTTTCTCTGTTGCCATGGATAATAAAATAATTGTTTGTATTGGGTTTTGCAAATAGTAAGCTTAATTTGGAATGGGGAGGGTGTATTGCTAAATACAATACACCCCTTCTTTGTTATTTATATTTGATATATCAGAATCTAAAACCTAATCTGCCACCATAAGTACCGTAAGAACCGTTATCTCTGTCAACCCAGTTAAACCTGCCTTCGGCACCGATAAATATTTTTTCTGTGATGTTAATATCGATACCACCTCCTGCATGTAGACCGAGCTCCACATTACCCTGTCCACCCGGAAATCCTCTTTGTCTTATTTCCTCTGGTTGAGGTGCGATTCCTCCGGGGAGATCACCGGGCTCAGTATCGTTAAAGAATATATCAATACCAGGTCCTGCAAGTACATACGGCTGAATAATATCATGTGCCGTATGTTTATACTTCAGGCCCAAAACTATAACAGCTGTAGTGAGGTCAATTGTGGTCTGTGTGGGAAGTAGGCCTGGGGATAGGGCATTTACGGTAGGTTCAACTGAGATATCATCTTCGGCATTAGAAACGCCTATGTTAACAAGACCCATTAGTTTTCCAGAGCTGAACATCATAAGCGGAAGGCCAATTTCACCAGCAAGGTGCCAGCCGGTACCCATTTCAAAAGGTCCTGTTTGAGCGCCAAATGTTAGAGCAAACTCCCCGCCCATGGGTTGCTCCGCAAAAGAACGTACACCTGAAGCCGCAAAAAAACATGTTGCAATTAACGCAACTAAAATAAATCTAAATGATTTTTCCATAATCTTGCCTCCATAATATTTTTAAGTGACTGCTGCCATTATATAGTCTGACCACGCAAAGAAGTGAGCACTCACTCATAAATATATTAAGTGCAATGTCCATGCCAACAATTAAATTGAGTATTTCATAAATATTAAGGGATCTCGCCTGAGGGATTTATGTCTGATGTCTTAATATCAGACAACTGTTGAAATTGCAAATACTGTTAAATTCAAAATATAATAAATATGTAATTATAAAGAAATAGCAGACTTGCTTAGTGATTACTATTTGGTAAATAGTATATCAATAAATAATTAACCCACATGCTCTTGACTGAAATCTAGCCAAGACATACTGGCATATTTATTGCTTTTATTCTTCTCAAAGACGTTTCTTGAGTTCTAGAACAAATAAATATAACTACACATATGATCAATACTACGACTAGTAAACTGGAAGATTATAAGTATCTGGACAATTCAAATTTTAAAGATCTATATACATCAGCAGATTCACCTCTAAGAATGAGCTTCTATATAGAGGGTGTTCACTGTTCAGGATGTCTGGGAGTATTGGAAGAAATCCCTTCTAAATCTGATTTTATTAAAAGCGTAACCCTCAATATGTCTACAAACATAGCCGACGTGGAATTTTCAAGTGCTGATTGTTATTCGAAATTCCCTCAACTTGTAAGTAACCTTGGATATAAGGCATATCCAATTAAAGATAGTAGTGACGCAAAAAATATAAAGAAACTAGAAAACAAGGATAGTTTATACCGCATAGGGATATCTGGGGTATGTGCAGGTAATATCATGCTTCTTTCTGCGGCCATTTACTCAGGAGCGGAGGGAATTTTTAGAAATAATTTTGAAATCATTAATCTGTTTTTATCCATTCCTGTTGTAACATACTGTAGTTTTCCATTTTATAAAAATGCCTATTCCTCAATAAGAGCCCTTAAAGCTACAGTTGATTTCCCTGTAGTATTTGTTGTATTAATTGGATTCATTTTAAGCACTTATAATTTAATAAAAGGTATAGGCGGGGTTTACTATGACTCAATAACCATATTTGTATTTCTGCTTCTTGTAAGCAGATATCTTATTAGGTCTTTTCAGAACAAGCTAATCTCAGACACCGACTTGTTTAGCTCACTTCTAAAGGATAATAAGATTCTTAAATACGATACTCATACAAGCACTTATGGGTTCTATCCTATTTCTGAACTCAAATCAGGAGATTTAGTAAAGCTTGACAGAGGACAGAGAGTGCCGGTGGATGGCATACTATTAAATCACATTGCAGTATTTGATCTCTCGGTTTTAACGGGAGAGGCAATTCCAAAAACTGTCTTAGAAAATTCAGATGTCTTTGCCGGATCAATACTGGACTCTGAGCAAGCAGAACTAAAAGTAATTAACACCGGTATTGAAACAAGGCTTGGCAAAGTTCTTGATAAGGTAAAAGAAAACTATGAACAAAAAATAAGCTTTGAGGGTTTTAGTGACAGATATTCAACTATCTTTACGTCTTTTGTTGCGGTTGTATCCATTGCCGGGTTCTTCTCTATAGCAAACATATATGGAACCCATGAAGCGTTAAAAAGAATAGTCTCTTTTGTCCTCATTGCCTGTCCATGTGCATTTGTTTTTATACTCCCGCTTACGTTTGGACTCTCCCTTAAGTCCGCTGTTAAAAAAGGATTCATTATTAAAGATTCAAATATATTTGAGAAGATTAGGTCAGTTAGAAATGTTGTTTTTGATAAGACCGGTACCTTAACAAAAGGTAAATTCAATATAGTACAGTGGGATAAAAAGAATTTATCAGCAGAAGATCTTTCGGCAATCCTGGCAATTGAGAGTAAGTCTCATCATCCCGTAGCTAGAGCGATAGTTAGTAGTCTGACTTTAGACAGGCTTAATCTTCCTGAGGTAATGAATTTAGAAAACATTCATTCCAGAGGAATTAAGGCAGAGGTAGGAGGCCATACATATGAAATTTATTCAGATGATAAAAGTGCAAAGATTTATAATTCTGCATCTGCTGTTTCAAATTGTGTATCGGTAATAAAAGACGGACAGAAATTATCGACTATTTATCTGGGAGATGAAATAAAAGATGACGCTTTTGACACCTTAAATCAGCTCTCCAAGGACAAATATGATATTTATATGCTATCTGGAGACAGAAAGGGTAATGTCGAGCTTGTATCAAGCATGCTCTCAATTCCCACCGGCAATTCACTTTCTGGACTAACTCCCGAGCAGAAAATAGATTTTATTAAAACCAAGAAAGGCTCAATGTTTGTTGGAGACGGCCTAAACGATGCAGGGGCTCTTTTAAATGCCGATATAGGAATTGCTGTTCAGGGAAGTGCTGAACAGAGCCTCAAAGTCTCAGATATTTATATACTTAGAAACAGCCTCTCATCAATACTGGAAATCATTAAGCACGCAAATATTACAAACAGCACTATCAAAACTAATACTATACTTTCAGTGATATATAACGTATCTGCCGGCATGCTGGCATTAATGGGATATATAAACCCTCTTTTGGCAGCCGTTCTAATGCCACTTAGCTCTGTACTTCTCCTAGGCAGCTCCTTAATAGGCATGTCTAAGAATAAAGCAGGGGGCTTACAAACCAAATGAACATTATTTTCTTTACTCTGGGAGTATCGCTTCTTTTGTCATTATCATTTCTACTGTTTTTTATATGGTCAACAAAAAAGGGACAGTACGATGACCTTGTCACACCCTCTCACAGGGCAATATTGGATAATGAAAAACAAAAAAGAAAATTAAAGACGGAGGATAGAACAAATGAGTGAGGCTAAAACCACATCTGCATCTCAGTTGGAAACATTTGAGTATGATGATCTGATTGTTAAGAAGTTTTTAACAGCAACTATATTCTGGGGAGCGGCAGCATTTATAGTTGGCTTGCTTGCAGCACTGCAGCTGGCTTTCTGGCAAGCCAACCTCGACCTTGAATGGCTTACCTTTGGACGTATAAGACCGCTTCATACAAATGCTGCAATATTTGCATTTGGCGGAAATGCCATATTCATGGGTATATATCATTCCCTGCAAAGGCTTCTGAAAACAAGACTATACTCAGATTTCTTATCCAATGTTCATTTTTGGGGATGGCAGTTAATTATTCTATCTGCTCTAATTACCCTTCCGCTAGGTTACTCACACGGAAAAGAATATGCAGAGCTTGAATGGCCGATTGATATTGCAATTGCAGTGGTATGGGTAATTTTTGCAGTAAACTTTTTTGGAACCATAGCTATAAGAAGAATTCAGCATCTTTATGTCGCAATATGGTTTTATATAGCAACTATTATCACTGTAGCCGTTTTGCACATAGTTAATTCAATTGAAATACCAGTAACAATGCTAAAGAGTTATCCGGTATATGCAGGTATTCAGGATGCGCTTGTTCAGTGGTGGTATGGGCACAACGCAGTCGCTTTTTTCCTTACGACTCCATTTTTGGGTTTGATGTATTATTATATTCCGAAGGCATCAAACAGACCTGTATATAGTTACAAGTTGTCTATTATTCATTTCTGGGCCCTTGTATTTCTTTACATTTGGGCTGGTCCACATCATCTGCTCAATTCTGCTCTTCCCGACTGGGCACAAACTCTGGGTATGGTTTTCAGCGTAATGCTTTGGGCCCCTAGCTGGGGGGGGATGATAAATGGTCTTCTTACGCTTAGAGGCGCATGGCACCTGCTTCGTACAGATCCGATAATCAAGTTTTTGGTAGCGGCAGTTACTTTTTATGGAATGTCAACTTTCGAAGGCCCGCTTCTATCAATAAAGTCTGTAAATTCTCTTGCACATTACACAGACTGGATCATAGGGCACGTTCATGGCGGAACACTCGGATGGAATGGATTTCTTACTTTTGGAATAATTTATTTTCTGGTACCAAAAATATGGAACACAAAAATCTATAGTCACAAGCTTGTGGTAAATCACTTCTGGATTGCCCTTGTAGGAATACTGCTTTACTACATTTCTATGTGGGCAAGTGGTATTACACAGGGGTTGATGTGGCAGGCAATTGATGATTCCGGGCAGCTTGTATATCCGGATTTTGTTGAAACCGTAATGAGAATAGTGCCTCTTTATTATGTCAGATTCATAGGTGGATTGTTATTCCTTATTGGCTATATCATGCTTATTTACAATGTATGGATGACAGTAAAAATCGCTCCTAAAGAATCAAAAGCCGAGACTTTTACCGCACCTGCACCAAGTCATAGCAGTTCAGACCTTGGAACCGGACACAGAAAAATCGAAGGGCTTGGAGCTGTTTTTACAGTTCTTGTATTCGTGTCCATCATAGTGGGGTCTGTGATAGAAATCATTCCCACACTTTCTATACATAAATACGTACCCGCAAATGTTGCAACCAAACCGTTTACGCCTCTTGAGCTTGAGGGCAGAGACATCTATATAAGCGAAGGGTGTTATACGTGTCACTCTCAAATGATAAGGAAGCTTCAGTTTGATGTACTCAGATTTGGACCTCATTCTACTATTGAGGAATCCATGTATAACAGACCATTTCAGTGGGGATCCAAGAGGACCGGGCCTGATTTAGCTAGGGTGGGCGGCAAATATCCCGACCTATGGCATCTGAGGCATTTTATTAACCCAAGAGAGATCTCTCCAAATTCTATTATGCCTTCATACCCATGGCTTGCCGTGAAGAAGATCGACTATCTAAATAGCAGAAAGAAACTAAGCGTAATGAAGAAACTCGGTGTTCCTTATGAACAGGATGTTGTAGCCAACGCCGACATTCATGCACAGAAGCAGGCAGACGATATTCTTAAAGGTCTTGTGGAACAAGATCCATCGCTTAAAAGGATAAAAGATACCCAGGTACTTGCAATGATTGCTTACATGCAGAGTCTTGGCAAAAAAACAGAAAAGATAGTACAAGGAGAATAAAATGAAACAGATTGCACTTGCATATTATGAGCATACATATCTTGTGGCAATTGCACTTTTGATTTTCTTTACTGCATTTATTGCCATAGTACTTTCCACGTATAGAAAATCTAATGAAGAGATTTATAAGGAACTTGAAAAACTACCTCTAGAAAAGGAGGAAAATAAATCATGAGCAATGAAAACCAAAATGAAGATAAGCCAATTGAAGGTCATGAGTATGACGGTATTCGTGAGCTTGATAATCCTCTACCCGGATGGTGGCTTACGACTTTTTACCTGACTGTTATATTTGCTGTAATTTACTGGGTCTATTATCAATTTGGCTCAGGCCCAACATCTGAAGAATATTTAATGAAAGATATGGAGTCAATACAAACCCTCCAGGCTAAGTTTGAAGATACAATGCAGGTAAGATCCGAAGATAGTCTGCTCGCTCTGGTTAATGACCAAGAAGCTTTATCGGCTGGAAAAGCTGAATATATTATAAAATGTGCAGCTTGTCATGGAGCGGAGGCCCAGGGACTGATCGGTCCTAATATGACCGATGATTACTGGATACATGGTGACGGCTCAATAACATCTATACTTAAAATTGCCAATGAAGGTGTTCTGGATAAAGGTATGCCTCCGTGGAAAGGTGTGATTGATGTAAAATTACTAGAGAAAGTATCAGTATATATTTATAGTATTAGAGGATCTAATCCTCCGGGGGCAAAACCGCCTCAGGGTGAGAAAATAACCAAATAAAATGAAGGTTCTCAATAAAAGAGAGTTGCCTGACCAACGCCTGTCCACACTGGATGAGACAGGCAAAAGGGTATATATATTTCCGGAGAAGGTTAGAGGACTTTTTAGAAAATGGAGAACCCTGACACAGGTTATACTGATTACTATTCTTCTTGTTTTACCCTGGTTAAAGGTAAATGGATACCAGGCTCTATTATTTGATATACCCAACAGAAGGTTTTCGATCTTCGGTCTTACATTCTGGGCTCATGACGGCCCTTTAATTTTTTATATACTCGCAATTCTTACCATTGGCCTTGCCTTTATGACTGCTGTATACGGGAGGGTTTGGTGTGGGTGGGGTTGTCCTCAGACAGTTTTTGTAGATGGGGTATTCAGAAGAATAGAGCACCTGATAATTGGCAGCCATATAAAGCAGATGAACCTTGCAAAAGCTCCCTGGAATCAAGAAAAGATATTAAAATATTCAATTACCTGGTTTTTCTTTACTTTGGTTAGCCTCATTATCACACACAGTTTTCTGGCATATTTTGTAGGTGCTGAAAGACTTGTTGAGATGACTCAACACAACCCTCAGGAAAACTGGACAATTTTTGTAATAATGTTTTTTATCTCATCTGTAATTTTATTTGATTTCGGATGGTTTAGAGAGCAGTTCTGCATTATTATGTGTCCTTATGGAAGGATTCAGTCGGTCCTTATGGATGATGATTCTGTAACAGTTGCATATGATTATAACAGGGGAGAGCCCAGAAAAGGAACTGTAGATGCAGCTAATAAAGCAGGAGACTGTATTGACTGCTATAAATGCGTATCGGTCTGTCCTACGGGGATAGATATTAGGAGTGGTCTGCAGATGGAATGCGTGGGATGCACGGCATGCATTGATGCATGTGATGAAGTTATGGAACATATTGATAAACCAAAAGGCCTGATACGATATGTTTCGGCAAACAGCTTAAATGGATTTACTTCAAAATTATTAAAACCAAGAATAGCTCTATATTCGGTACTTTTAATTCTAATTTTTTCACTATTAATAATTAATGTTTCCAAAAGACAGGATTTGTTGGTTACCATGCTCAGAGGAAAAGATGTACCTTATCAGGTAGTGCAGGAAGGTAGTGATAAAAAAATTATCAATCATTTCAAACTACATCTTAAAAATCAGACATTCGAGGATTCAATAATCCAATTAAAAATATCAGAGAAATGGAATGATGGTCAGATAGAAATCATTTCACAAAATAAGGATATCCAAATTTTTGCGGGTAAGGATATTACGGTTCATTTCTTTTTAAAATTTCCTTATGAAGTTATAAATGAAACGGGCACGAAATCGATAGAAATCGATTTTATTGATTTACAAACTAAAGAAATTAAGTCCAAAAAAGATATAAAACTCATTGGGCCGCTGTCCGGATAGTGTAAGCTTAGTAGATAATTCAGCAACATAATGTAATAATATAAAGGAATTACGCTAAATTCTAATATAATAATAAATGATATTTAATCATTAATTTAGATTTTTTGGCTCATAAAATGAAGAAGATATCTACTATGCACAGTGTTTTAGTGTCCGATTTCGTATACGGAGGTATTGATGGCGCTGTTACAACTTTTGCGGTTGTAGCAGGGGTATCCGGTGCTTCTCTATCGCCCGGGATTGTGCTTGTTTTAGGATTTGCAAATTTATTCGCCGACGGATTTTCCATGGCTGTAGGGAATTATCTTGGAACCAAATCTCATATAGAATTTGCAAATAAAATCAGAAGAGCTGAAGAAAACTCAATCATTGAAAAACCGGAAGAAGAACGCGAGGAAATACATGAGATTTATAAACAAAAAGGGTTTTCAGGTGATCATTTGCAAAAAACAGTTGATGTGATAACCAGTAATAAAAAAATCTGGATTGACACGATGATGACAGATGAGTTTGGTATTATAGAAGAGACTAAATCACCCATCAAAGCAGCGCTTACGACTTTTATAGCCTTTAATATCATGGGAATAATACCGCTTTTCTCGTTTATACTATATTACTTTTTCCCATTCTTTAAAGAATCTGCATTTATCACTTCTATAATCTTCACCTCTATTGCTCTTTTTCTCGTGGGTTCCATTAAAGCAAACATAGTAGATAAAAAATGGTTTTTATCAGGCTTGGAAACACTGATAATTGGAGGAGTAGCGGCATCGATTGCTTACTTTATTGGTTTTTGGTTAAAGGGCTTGGCTGGATAATTAATTAGAAATTTCATGGATCAAAAGCTGTTTAATATTAATTATAGTATGCAGTCTCGGTGTGACACTGAGCTCGAACCCGCGGTCTTCGCGTCCTGAAGGTTATTTTAGTATTTTCCTGTATCTTTCCCTGTTTTCCTGCAATAGCCAATTCAGTTACTTACGAATATACTGAGAATTACATATAATAATTTTCTTATTTAATATATGTTAAATTATTTTGTATATACTTCACTTGCTTCAAAATTTTAGTTCCATGAGTTTTTTGTACTCATGAATATAGATCTTGCTTGTATCATCCCATGAAAAACGCACCTTCATGGCACGTCTTATTAAGGTAAGCCACTGTTCAGAATCACCATAGACTTTATAAACTTTTCTAAGACAGGATAAAAGATCTGCTATGCTGAATTCATCGAATATAAAACCGTATCCGTTATTAATATGTGAAGGATAGTCAATAATTGTATCTATAAGTCCTCCTGTTTTTCTTACCACAGGTATGGTGCCGTATCTAAGAGCAATGATCTGTCCAAGACCGCAGGGTTCAAACCTAGAAGGCATAAGAAATATGTCTGAACCTGCGTAAATCCTTCTAGCTATTTTGTCATTATATTTCACAAGACCGGAGAAATTGCCTTCATGTATTTTATTCTGTTCATCAATCATATCTATATATCGCTGTTCTCCGGAGCCTATAATAATTAACTGGAAACCCATTTTAATTATTCGTTCTAATGATTCTATAACCAAATCAACACCTTTTTGTTCTGCAAGTCTGCATACCATACCAATAAGCGGTTTATCATTACCTGTGCTAAGATTGAACTGCGCTTTAAGGTCGAATTTGTTTCTGAGCTTACCGCTGAGATCGTCCAAGCTGAAATTATAATACAAATTTTTATCTGTCTCGGGGTTCCATTTGTCGTAGTCAATTCCGTTTAGGATTCCTACGAGATTATTACGTCTTTCTGAAATATCGGTGATCACTCCTTCGAGTCCCTTTCCGATAAGAGGAGTCTTAATTTCCTTGCTGTATGTAGGGCTTACAGTGGTTACCAGGTCTGAATAAATAATTCCTCCTTTCATGATATTAATCTTGCCATAGTATTCGATGCCAAAAGGTGAATAAAGATATGACGCAAACTTAAATATTTTAAATTGATGCATATCGTACACTCCCTGATATGCAATGTTGTGAATAGAAAATACAATCTTAGAATTTTCAAAGTATGAATGATGTCTTATGAGGTTAGTGCTGTTCTTTAGAAATATTGGGATAAAAGCAGTATGCCAGTCATGGCAGTGAATAATATCGGGCTTGAACTTAAGAATTCTTGAGGCTTCGAGAGATGCCAAACAGAAAGCGCCGAATCTTAGGTAATTATCTTCATAGTCTCCATGAGGAGTACAATATACATGCTCTCTATCAAAAAAATATTCATTATCCAACAGAATGAGTCTGATATCGTTAAGCCTATACTGAGTTATTTTAAATTCGAATTTTAGACCTGATATATCGATCTTGAATTTCATTTCTTTGTCTACAGATTCAAGATTCATACTCTCAATATTTTCTTTAACTGTTCTGTAATTTGGTAGCACTATACGAATTTTACAGTCATTGTCTTTTAGCTTTTTAGGCAGACCCCACATAACATCACCAAGGCCGCCTACTTTAACAAGCGGGTCCATTTCTGCAGCAACAAATAATAGGTTCAGCAATTTATTTCACCCCAGGTCGTAAATTCGACTAATATTTAACTTCGTTCAAAAAACTCTGTATTTTCTCTAATAATTTCAGCTATGCAAGTGTAATTATAATTATCAGAGATTTTCCACTCCCAGTTGTTATTGGAAACTGAAGGAGTATTCATTCGTGCTTCCTGTCCAAGTGATAAATAATCCTGCATAGGTATTATTACGGTATGAGCTTTTGAACTCAAGGCCAGCTTTATAAATTTCCAGTTTATAGCCACATCGGTGTCAATTTTATTATTTTGCATATATTCCTTGACTCTTTGCTTTTGAACATCCGTGCACTCGTTAGTCCACCATCCTAGCGTCGTGTTATTGTCATGAGTTCCTGTATAAACAACACAGTTGTAGGGATGGTTGTGAAGCAAAAAAGCTCCGTTTGGGTAGTCATCCCCAAACGCAAATTGCAATACCTTCATTCCCGGAAATTCAAATTTATCTCTAATCTCCAAAACGTCCTGTGTGATTAATCCCAAATCTTCTGCAATAAACCTTTTGTTATCAAACTGCCTTAGTAAATGAGTGAAAAACTGCTCTGCCGGAGCATTAACCCAATTGCCGTTAACCGCGGTTTCTTCACCAGCGGGTACTTCCCAATAATTGACAAATCCCCTGAAGTGATCAAGCCTTAAGATATCAAATAGTTTTAAATTATGTGATATGCGGTCATCCCAATATTTAAACCCAGAGTCTTTTATATATTCCCATTCATATACAGGATTTCCCCAGAGCTGCCCAGTTTTGCTGAAATAATCAGGCGGAACCCCTGCTAAAAATTCAGGGGTTCTATCATTCCTTAGCTTAAAGTTTTTAGGATTGCTCCACACATCGGAGCTGTCATAATTCAGATATATAGGAAGGTCACCTATAATCTTTATGCCGTTTTTATTGCAATAGTCTTTTAGTTTATACCACTGTTTAAAAAATACGTACTGCACGAAAATTTCTTTTTCTATTTTTTCTTTTAGTTTTTCACTTAATGAATCGAGAGCTTGTTTGTCCCTGTATTTAAGCCCCTCGGGGAATTTATTCCAGATTACTCCCTTGGAATTATCTTTTATTGATACGAAAAGCACATAATCCAAAATCCAGCTTTTATTCTCTGAAATGAATTTGTTGTATTCTTCAGGTTTTTTGGAAAGAGAACTGAAGCTTAAATACGCTTTTTCTAATATCTGATTTTTGTATTCATATACATGATTAAATTTAACCTTCTCTGCGTTCTGTTCATAGTTGGGCATCAAATCTGACCTTGATACAAACCCGTCTTCATACAGCAGTTCAGGACTTATAAGAATAGGATTTCCTGCAAATGCGGAAAAACTGCTGTAAGGAGAATTGCCATGTATATCAAGTGTTGGATTTAAAGGCAGTACCTGCCAGTAGGTTTGCTTTGCTTTTAATAAAAAATCTGCAAAATCATATGCGTATTTGCCTAGATCTCCTATTCCAAATTGAGATGGAAGGGATGTAATATGGAGGAGTATTCCGCATTTTTTATTGTTCATTTAGATTTGACTTACTTGTTTGTAAGTTTAAACAAACTTACTGATCTGCCCAGTATTTCATATTTCTGTCCGTATTTAAAATGCTTCTGTTCAGTCTTTCCGTCCGGGTAGCGGGTGTCCATAATTAGTTCCCAGGCGCCTTTTGATTTTTTGGATGGTAGAACATACTGAAGATCACTCCAGTAGGAGTTTAATAATATTAGCAGCGTATTGCCTGTTATAATTTTCCCTTTTTCGTCATACTCTTCTATTGCCTCCCCATTGAGTTTGAGCCCCATGCACATTGTAATCGGATTTGTCCAGTCCTCATGTGTCATCTCCGTACCATCTGTTCTGTACCATGTTATGTCTTTGTAGTGACTACCATTTGTTATTTGCCCTCTAACAAATTTTTTTCTTGTAAGCACGGGGTTGCTTTTTCTGATTTCAATCATATATTTTACGAAATTCAGCAAATCACTTTTCTTTTTGTCCAGGCTCCAGTTTACCCAGGATATTTGATTGTCCTGGCAGTAGGCATTGTTATTGCCAAGCTGGGTCCTTCCGATTTCATCTCCCGCAAGAAGCATTGGTACACCCTGTGAGAGGAAAATAGTAGCTAGAAAGTTTCTCTTCTGTCTTTCCCTGGTTTCAATAATATCTTCGTTTTTTACCGGGCCCTCCGCTCCGTAATTATTGCTGTCGTTATTGTTCGTGCCGTCACGGTTATCTTCTAAATTGGACTCATTGTGTTTTTCATTATAGCTTACTAAATCGTTTAGGGTAAAGCCATCATGGCATGTTACAAAGTTTATGCTTGCATATGGTCTTCTTCCTGTCTGCTCATATAAATCGCTTGACCCCGTAAGCCTGTATGCAAGATCAGATATCGTGTTATCCGTTCCTTTCCAATATTTTCTCACTGTGTCCCTGTACTTTCCGTTCCATTCTGCCCACAGTACAGGAAAGTTTCCTATCTGATAACCGTCGTGTCCGAGGTCCCATGGTTCGGCAATTAATTTAACCTGAGACAGAACAGGGTCTTGATGAATTATGTCAAAAAATGATGCTAGTCTGTCACGCCCGTTCTTTCCTCTTGAAAGTGTTGCTGCCAGATCAAACCGAAAACCATCTACATGCATCTCCAAAACCCAGTATCTGAGGCTATCCATTATAAGCTGCAGTACCCGGGGGTGATTTGTATTGAGTGTGTTTCCGCATCCCGTATAGTCCAGATAATATCTCGGGTCATCGGGGTTAAGTCTGTAATAACATTTATTATCTATGCCTCTGAAGCACAGTGTAGGCCCAAGGTGGCTTCCTTCTCCGGTATGGTTATATACAACATCCAGAATTATTTCTATACCTTCGCGGTGCAGAGTCTTTACCATTGTTTTAAATTCTTCTACCTGGCTTCGGAATATACCCCGGGTGCAATAACGCGGGTCGGGAGAAAAATATCCAATTGTGTTATATCCCCAGTAATTTGAAAGTCCTGCTTTTACCAGATGTCTGTCGGAAACAAAGTGATGAATTGGCATAAGCTCGAGTGCAGTAATGCCCAGAGAATGAAAATATTCTATTAGAGGTTCATAAGTAAGTGCTGAATATGTACCTCGAAGCTGTTCCGGAACATCAGGGTGCTCGGCAGTTAAACCTTTTACATGGATTTCATAGATTATGGTTTTATGCCATGGGATTTGAGGACTAGAGTCGTTGCCCCATGTAAAAGACGTATCTATAACACTGCATTTGGGAATAAATTTAGCACTATCCGTATTATCAACAACACAGTCATTTTCTGTGCCATTAATCTTATATCCGAACAGGCTGTCGTCCCAGTTGATGGTACCTGAAATAGACTTTGCATACGGATCTAAAAGCAGCTTGGATGGGTTAAACCTCAGACCGTTTTCGGTATCATATGGGCCATAAACCCTGTATCCATACAATTGTGCCGGCCTTGCCTGAGGAAGGTATATATGCCATACCTGATCGGTGTGCTCTATTATGGGAATTCTTGCCGTTTCTGTTTCTGAGTTATCAAAAAGACAAAGCTCCACTTTATCCGCATTTTCTGAGAAAAGCGCAAAGTTCACTCCCGACCCATCCCATATGGCTCCGAGCGGGTATGGCTTGCCTGGCCATATTTCTATGTTTTTTCCGTTATTATCAATTATTCTGGGCATTGCTAATCATCATGCAAAAGGTATAGAACGCTAAGAGGGGGTAAGGTGATACATATAGAATATGGCCTGAAATGCCAGGGCATTTCAGTTGCAACTGCCAATCCTGCATTTCCAATTCCGCTTCCTCCATAAATTGTGGAATCAGTATTGAGTGATTCTTTCCAGTCCCCTGCATACGGTACGCCTATTCTGTACTGATGTCTTGGAGTGGGAGTAAAATTACATACTACAAGTATTATTTTATTTTTAGAATTTCTTCTTAAAAAACACAAAACGCTACTGTTATGATCAGAGTTGTCTACCCACTCAAAACCTTCGTGTGAAAGATCGTACTCATACAGCGCAGATTCGTTTTTATAGAATCTGTTTAGGTCGCTTATTAAATTAGTTATTCCATTGTGAGGCTCAAATTCCATGAGATGCCAGTCGAGGCTTGTGTTGTGGTTCCACTCCTCCCACTGCCCGAATTCCCCTCCCATAAATAGAAGTTTTTTGCCGGGATGGGCCCACATATAAGCATAGAGTGCTCTTAAGTTAGCAAATTTCTGCCAGTCGTCTCCCGGCATTTTACTCAGCAATGATCCTTTGCCGTGAACAACCTCATCATGAGAAAGGGGCAGAACAAAGTTCTCTGTAAAGGCGTATAATATACTGAATGTGATATCATTCTGATGGTATTTTCTGTAAATCGGATCTTTTTCAAAGTATTTAAGTGTATCATGCATCCATCCCATGTTCCATTTAAAACCAAATCCAAGTCCTCCGGAATATGTGGGTCTCGAAACGCCTGGCCATGCGGTGGATTCCTCTGCATAGACCTGCGCATGAGGAAAATCATTGTAAATCGATTCATTCAGTTCTTTAAGCAGGCTTATCGCACCCAGGTTTTCCCTTCCTCCGTACTCGTTGGCGATCCACTTTCCTTGTTCCCTACTGTAATCTAAATAAAGCATCGATGCCACTCCATCAACACGCAGACCGTCTATATGATATCTATCAAACCAGAAATGTGCGCTACTTATAAGAAATGACCTCACCTCGTTTCTATCATAGTTAAATATGTAGCTTTTCCAGTCAGGATGAAACCCCTTCATTGGATCCGAATGTTCATATAGGTGTGTACCGTCGAAAAAACCCAAACCATGCTCATCAGTAGGAAAATGAGATGGTACCCAGTCTAATATTACACTAATACCTTCATCATGAAGAGAGTCTATTAAAAACATTAAATCCTGAGGGACTCCGTATCTGCTAGTAGCCGAAAAGTAGCCGGTGGTCTGATATCCCCATGAGCCGTAAAACGGGTGTTCCATAACTGGCATAAATTCAACATGCGTAAATCCTAGTTTTTTTACATATTCGCATATCTGTTCTGACAGTTCTCTGTAACCAAGTGACCTATCTCCGTGTTCTGTTACTTTTTTCCATGACCCTATATGCATTTCATAAATACTAATAGGGCTGTTTAAACTATTTCTATCATGCCTGGATTTTTCCCATTTTTTTTCTTTCCATTTGTAGTCCAAATCCCATACTACAGATGCGGTTTTAGGGGGAGTCTCGGATAATAAAGCGAATGGATCGCTTTTTTCTGCAGAGTAATTATAGTAATTTGATACAACTTTATATTTATATAAGCATCCTTTTTCAATTCCTGTTATAAAACCCTCCCATATACCCGAACCATCCCATCTGTTGGCAAGTGGATGACTTTCAGAATTCCACCAGTTGAAATCTCCTATAACTGATACTTTTTTTGCATTGGGAGCCCAAACTGAGAAATACACACCTTGAGTGCTCTGAACTTCCATGGGGTGTGAGCCAAGTTTTTCATAAAGCTTAAAGTGATGGCCGGACTTAAATAAGTCTATATCAAAATCGGAAAACAGGCTTACGCCATGAATCATTTCATAGGTTGTCATATGTATTTGTAATACTACTTAATTAAATTTATATAAATATTTTATATAAATACAATTAATTAAGATTTGAAATTTATATTAATGATATTTAATATCAATCAAATTCTTTAATAACATTAAAATTATCTGTTTCATATAATCAACATAGCTAGGTTGAGAAAAGGAGATGCATTTGAACAATACTGATTACGATGAATTTCGTTGCAGCTTTATGAAATATTTAAAGATCTCACGTGGAAAAGACATAAAAGATATTAACAAAGAAGACATCTGTCATGCCTTAACACTCACACTAAAAGAACTAATAATAGACAACTATTTAAATACTCTGCAGCGTTATAAGGATAACAAAGTAAAACGCCTCTATTATATCTCAATAGAGTATATGATCGGAAGCTTGCTCAAAAACAATATTTCAAACTTAAACCTTGATGATGTATGCGAAAGTTTAGTCTCATGGCTTGGTTACAGTCTTGATGAAATATTGGAACAGGACAACGAGCCGGCACTTGGCACCGGGGGGCTGGGAAGGCTGGCTGCATGTTTCTTGGATTCTCTGGCATCGATGAACATGCCCGGATTTGGTTACGGTATTAACTATGAGTTTGGTTCACTCAAACAGATCGTAAAGGACGGCTATCAGGTTGAAATGCCGGATGATTGGTGCAGGGATAAATCTCCCATCTTGATTGACAAATTGGCGGAAACTATAAAGGTTCCTGTATTTGGGCATCTCGAAAAAACCAAGGATCAGGACGGATGCAACAGGGGAGTATGGAAGAATTATATATACATAAATGGTATCCCCTCAGACCTGCCTATAGTGGGTTATGGAGGGAAAACAGTTAACAGCCTGAGGCTTTTTAAAGCCCAGTCTCCTGTAAAACTTGATTTCGAAAAATTCTATTTCGGAGATTTTAAGACAGCAGCAGTGAGGAATATTTATGCCCAAAACATAAGCAAAATCCTTTATCCCTCGGATTCAAATGAAAAAGGCAAAGAGTTAAGACTTCTTCAGGAGTATTTTCTGGTTTCTTGTTCCATACAAGATATTTTAAGAAAGTTTGAAAAGAGAGGGGAAACTTATGAGAATCTGCCTGAAATAATTGCTATTCAAATCAATGATACTCATCCTTCACTTGCAATTCCAGAACTCATGAGGCTGTTGCTGGACGAAAAGTACATAGAATGGGATAAAGCATGGGAAATCACTACAAAAACCATATCTTACACTAACCATACTCTTCTACCCGAGGCACTGGAAAGGTGGCCCGTGTATCTTATGGAAAGAATGCTTCCCAGGCATCTGGATATCATCTATAAGATCAACAAGCATTTCCTTAGTAAGGTCGAGCATATATGGAAGGGTAATTTAGATAAGCTGAGATCAATGTCGATATTTGAAGAGAGTGAGACAAAGTATGTGAGAATGGCCAATCTTTCCATAATAGGTAGCCACTCGGTAAACGGTGTCTCGCAGATTCATTCCGAGCTTGTAAAAACAACGCTTGTTCCAGATTTTTATCAATTATGGCCTCAAAAATTCAATAATAAGACAAACGGTATCACACAGCGCAGATGGCTTCTTCATTCAAATCCGCTTCTTGCCGAGCTTATAACATCGAAAATTGGTGACAAGTGGATAACTGATCTATCAAGACTGAGCGAGCTAGAACAGTACTCTACTGATGAGGAATTTCAAAACCGGGTTTTGGAAATCAGAAATAAAAATAAATCCAGGCTTGTTGAACACATACAAAGGCAGTTAGGCATAGTAGTTATGAAGGAATCAATATTTGATGCACAAATCAAGAGGATACATGAGTACAAAAGGCAGCTTCTAAATGTTTTGAATATTATCCATATGTACTTATGCATAACAGAAGATGGGCTTGAGCCGCAAAATCCGCACACTTTTATATTTGCTGGTAAAAGCGCGCCATCATACTATACAGCTAAGCTTATTGTAAAGCTTATAAACAGTGTTGCCAAAACAATAAACAACGACCCGAAGACAAAGGATTTATTAAAAGTGATTTTTATTCCTAACTATAATGTTTCACTTGCTGAACTTATCATTCCCGCAGCGGATGTAAGTGAACAGATATCCACAGCAGGCATGGAGGCATCCGGCACGGGAAATATGAAGTTTGCGTTAAACGGGGCAATAATTATCGGCACCCTTGACGGTGCAAACATAGAAATCAAAGATGAAGTCGGGCAGGATAATATATATATCTTTGGTAAAACAGCTGAGGAGATTAATAAATACAAACAAGAGAAGAGCTATAAATCCAGGGAGTATTATGAAAAAAACACAAACATAAAAAGAGTGCTCAATACGCTCATTACTGATCTGTTTAGCCCGGGTGATCCAAGACTGTTTAAACCACTTTTTGATACTTTAATACATCATGGAGACAGGTATTTCCTGTTGACTGATTTTGATTCGTATATATCAGCACATAAGCTAATAGATTCTGATTTCGGCAATAAATCACAGTGGCTTAAGAGGTCTATACTCAATACAAGCCGATCTGGAAAATTTTCCAGCGATAGAACAATTAGAGAATATGCTGATGATATATGGAAAATTAAAAGTCTGTCGGAATATGAAAATTAGACGATAACTACAGAGTCTTCAGAACCATATTCGTTGGGCACGTAATTGTCCGCATCCCAGTCGTTTTCCCATTTGTCGCCGTCTATTACATATTTGAATTTATACTCATTTCCGGATTCAAGGTTTATAGCTACTTTATGTATCCCGCTCTTGAGTGCCTTCATTGGGCTTGCATCTGTATCCCAATTGTTAAAATCACCTACCAAATATACTGACTTTGCGTCTCCTGCAGCCTCTTTTGACAATGAAAAAGTAACTTTACATACTGTGCCTGATTTAATATATTTTTTCTGAAGACCCATCTCTAACTAACCCCCATTCGAACAAAAAGATATGTGAAATTTTTATTAATGGAACGCAATTATGATAAGTGTTAGATAAAAATCAAGTAGCTTAACAAAATATTAATCATCTGTGACTGAGGATATTTCGAGGTGACTGGGCTCGAACCAGCGGCCTCTGCGTCCCGAACGCAACGCTCTACCAAACTGAGCTACACCCCGAAAATGGCAATTAATTTAATGATTAATGGCGGTTAAGTCAATAATTCCCTTGCTGTTATTAGTGCTGATATTCTCATTAGTGTCCAAATAGGTGTCCATAGAAGTGAAATTTAGGCCATTTATAGCCTGTTTTTTATGTTCAGGTGATGGATGTGAATATCTCATTGTCATACTGATATCTTTATGCCCCATGAGTTCTTTAACTGTTGCTATATCTACGCCAGACATTACTAAATTACTTGCGAAAGTGTGCCTGAGATCATAGAACCTGCAAGGCTTTATTCCTGATAATTTGAAAGCTTTATCCCATTGTTTTCTGTAAGATTTTCTACCATTGAACACATACTCATTTGTGCATGTACTTTTTAATTCATTTAACACTCTTACTAAATCTTTATGAATAGGAATATAACGACTTTCATAATTTTTACTATCTCTAACAAGAAGATAGCCATCATCCAAATTAACATCTTCCCACTTTAATGATAGCATCTCATTTGGTCTCATACCTGTATTTACAGCTAATAATAACAATGGTTTAAATTGTTTTGTGGCGGCATCCACAAGTAGGGCAAATTCCTGTTTGCTTAATATCCTTAAGTTTGTGTTATTGACTTTGTATTTCTCAACACCCGTATATGGGCTTCTATCAATATAACCCCATTCAACAGCTTTATTGAACATGTTGCGGATGGTATCAAGCTCTCTGTTCACCGTAGCTTTCTTAACCTGCTTAGAGCGCTCATTTCTCCAGCCTGTAATTACAAATGAGTTTAACTGCCCTATATTTTTATCACCGAAGTATTCAAGAAAATGTTTGATTGTTGTTCTGTCTCTTTTCCATGACCTTTTGTTTTCTTTAGAATGTTGGTGAAAGTATTCATCACACAACTGTTTAATAGAAACAGGTTTTTTAGTTTGAGTGATATCAAACTTCCCTTGTGCCATTTCAGCCTTTCTAATGGACAATGCCTTGATTGCATCCTGTCTATTAATCTGTGCAGAGTCTACGCCTTCAATAGTTACAACTTCCCTTTTCCTATCACCATTAGGCAAATAATAATCTATATACCAACGATTTTTCTTTTTATATACTGCCATATTAATTTTTCCCCTTTATTATGCTAAACCTTAATCTTGTATAGTGGTTAAATACTTTAAATATTAAAAATAAATTGCTTATAGTATTTTTATTATCTATTAAATCAGCAATTTTAACCTTTTTGCCTTGTATATCTTTTAATAAAAAATAATTATGGGCTATTTTTTTCGCTCGATCTCTAAACAAATTTAAGTATTCGATTGCTGTTGTTGACTCATGTAAATTGAAATATTTCATGTCTTCGGGCTTAACTCCTAAATCAAAAATGCTTTTATCATTTTTAGACATTTGATTTTCTTGAGTTTAACTTTGGCTCTTTTAAATCTATACCTTCTTGTTGACCTTCCCCCCTATAATAGTACCAGATTACAAGTTAGAATTTTAGGTAATAAACCCTATGTATAGGAGGCAACGGAAATGCCTAGGAAGCGTTACACACCAGAGCAGATAATAAGATATTTAAGACATGCAGAGGTTCTTAGTTCCCAGGAGAAAAGCTATTTATTTCCAATTAATTAGGTGTGAATCAAATTATCCACTTGTTGCAAATTAGATGTATCTTATAGGACTGCTATCTGTAGATAGACCTTATATTCGGAATCTGAAAAATTACTTAAAGCTGGGATGTCTATAATAGTAAATGCTTATGGTGATAATCCCATTCAAACATATTTGTTTATAAAGGCCGGTACTGGACCGGCCTTTAACATTCTATTTTGGAATAACTACTGTATCAATTACATGAATAACACCATTTGAGGCCATCACATCAGTAACGACTACATTAATAATAACAATCGGTAAGCATTAAAATATTATATATATTATTTATTTTAGATAAGTTTGGGCTATATTTGCATTAAGTAGAAAATATTAAATATGAATAGTTTCAAATTTGTTGCATACTTTTTAATCATATATTTTGTTTGTGGTGTACTGATTAAAACTTGCTTGTTATATTCAACAACATACTCTACAAGAAATATATATAGATTCTTATTTCTTTCTCCCTTCTATTCAACTAAAACTTGGAGCAAAATTAAAACGGTAAATGGTCCTAATAGATTAGGAAATTTGAAAAAATTTATGTATTTGCTCACTTTGTTTACTTTAGTTTTAGTGTTTTATAAAATCCTTACGAGCAATTTATATGATTATCACTACTTAATTGTGCTGATATCTATAATACCTTTTTATCTTATAACAGAGATGATTGGTAATTTTATTGAGATAATTTTTCTTCTACTTAATCGAAGTGTGCCTCCAATCCACAATAAACCTTTTCTTGTGAAAAATATTACACAGTTCTGGAGCAATGGTTGGAATATATGGGTAAGGGACTGGCTATTTGAGATAACACCAAAGAGTATAAGAAAAACAAAATATTTAAATATTGTTTTTCCATTTCTCATTTCAGGTATATGGCATGAGATAATTATTAATATACCACTTTTCATCATCACTAAGATTAATATATTTGGAACTATGACACTATATTTTTTATTGCAATCCTTGGGTGTTATTACAGACAAAAAGTTCTTTAGATATAAAAATGATCACAACTTCCGCTATATATTTTGCTTATTAGTAGCTATCGGGCCTTCGCCATTGTTTTTTAACGATCAATTACTCCTAGTATTCTTTTTCGATTTGGTTTCAGCTAGAAATTAGAGTTCACATTTAGCTAATTCAAGGTAATTTGGCTTATCCGCAGCAGTCTTGTATACAAAACTCTTCACGATTTCTCTATCTTTTATTAAAAAAACACCTGGCATCTGAAAACCATCTCCTTCCAACTTGCCTATAAAATGTCCTTCAAATAAGGAACTTACGCCTCTTAGCCATACTTTAGGTCCGAATAACTGTCCCAAACTTCCTTTCTTAAGTTCAAAGTGATTATATAGATTCTTTTGAGGATCAGAGATTCGAGATACATTTTCCAAGCCATATTTTCTGAACAGTTTCCTAGCAGAATCATCAGTTGTCATATGCACTAGAACTAACTCTACTTGCTTCACTGTTAATTCGTCATGTATTTTAGACAGATCTTGTAGTGTCTTTCTGCAAAAAATACATCCATTATGTCTTAAAAAAACAAGCAATAACGTCGTATCATTAAACATTTCATCTAATGATTTACTATTTTGATCCTGGTACTGTTTTAATATATTCATGTAATGGTTTGAATTACTTCAATTGATGTTCGAATTAACTAATAAAGTTAAAATATAAATAACAATAACGCTTCTTACTGTCCAACAAATAGTACGAATCCAATTAGTATCAACCAATTTCTTAAATTGAGTATAATCAAATCCATTAGATAAACTCCCATGATATTTCACCTGCAACAAAAAAGTTGATATCCATATCAATAGTACTAATACAAAGCTAACTATAAAGTAATTTGTAGGAATTGAATCTGGGTGAAATTTTATTAATAAGCCAGAAGAGATAAGTTCGACTAACATTGGAAATATTACTATAAAGCTTATATTCTTAGAGTGTAAATTATGAAATTCGTAGAAATTATTCCTTGATACATAAGTAAATAATGGATAATGAACCACTTGTACTACCCATATGACACCGAGCATAAAAATAGTAGATATCACGTTTGTAAGCACTAAAATTGTCTCCATAAACGAAAAGGTTAGCCTATAATGTTTTATAGTCATGATTACGCATTATTTTTAACTAAATTCTAAAATGAATAAAGATAGATTAATTGTATTACCTGGGAATTGCTTATTCCATCACCATGAGGATCTTGTGCCGTGTGATAAGGATTTATTCTTCTTAGCTGAGGATTATGGGCTTTGCACAAAATACAATTATCATAAACATAAATTGATATTAATCCTTGCTGCTATGAGATCGTACAGGGACGAACTTCAAAAAAAATATAGCGTCGAATATTTCGAGTTAAATTGTGATACTAAAAATAGTAGTTACCAACAAAAAATATTAAATACTTTAAATACATATGAAATAAAAAAAGTAGTAATTTATGACAATCAAAGTCGTTACTTTATAAAAAATATTGAGAAAATATGTAGAGCGAAACAATTAGAATTAACCATAAAGCCCCCTCCCATGTTTCTTACTAGTAAGGAAGAATTTTATGAATACAGGAGTTCTTATAAAAGACTTCTCATGAATGACTTTTATATATGGCAGCGAAAAAGACTTAACATATTAGTTGATGAAACTAAAAGACCAAAAGGTGGAAAATGGAACTTCGATAGTGATAACAGAAAAAAACTTCCTAGAAATATTAAAATTCCCCAAATACCTAAATTAAATAAAAAGAAACATGTATTAGAGGTATCAGATTTAATAAATAGATTTTTCCCCAATAATCCTGGTAGTACAGAGAATTTTATTTTACCAACTACAAGAAAACAGTCTTTAATCTGGTTGAATGATTTCTTGGAGTATAGGCTTATAGAGTTTGGACCTTATGAAGATGCTATATCCAAAGAAGATAATTTTATTTATCACTCATTATTAGCTCCTCTTTTAAACATAGGTTTGTTGCTTCCCACTGAAGTTATTACATCCGCCTTAGATTATTGTAGTTCTAATAAAGTGCCAATTCAAAGTATTGAAGGTTTTATAAGACAGATAATTGGCTGGAGAGAATTCATTAATGGTGTTTATAACACTGAAGATTTTAGTGGGAATTATTTTAATCACAAAAACAAACTAAACAGTAAATGGTATAAAGGTGGCACTGGAGTTGGTCCATTAGATTATGTGATTGATAAAGTCATAAAATATGGATACTGCCATCATATAGAAAGGTTAATGGTTTTGAGTAATATCATGCTTTTATCTGAAATAAATCCTGTTGAGGTTTATAGATGGTTTATGGAGATGTTTGTAGATTCATATGATTGGGTAATGGTTCCCAATGTGTATGGAATGGGCCAGTTTGCAGATGGAGGAAAATTCGCGACAAAACCATATATATCGGGTTCATCTTATATACTCAGAATGAGCGATTTCAAAAGAGGTGAATGGTGTGAAATATGGGATGGATTATACTGGAGATTTATTGATAAAAATAAGAACTTATTTTCACAAAATAAAAGGATGTCATTAATGGTAAGATTGCTTCAGAATATAGAGCAAGATAAAAAACGAAATATGATAAAAAAAGCTGAATCATTTATTGAAGAAGTTGTTTTATAAATAAGTAGATATACAAACTAATTAATTAACTTTAAACACTTATGCGATATTTCTGATGATATTAGTAATATAACTCTAAATATTATTTGTAATTTCTTCCCAAATAAGCCTTTAGCTTAGGTGGGAATGCTCTTCGTATCAGAGCATTTTTAAGCTCCCATTTCTGATTTTCAGAAAATTCTTTTAAAAATTTTGTTTCAATACCTTCTAAAACTGCAATTGGAATCCCGTCCCTATATAATATGCGATTTTTAATGAGATTAGGCACTTTATCTCCAGGCAAAATTGAGCCGATTAGGTTTAATGGATCTGCAGCTGAGATAGAAACTAATTGCCCTGTCATTATTTTGTTCTTGATTTCGCGTAGATTTACTACAGTCTCTGGATAAGCAAACTGCTCTCCACTGACATTTGAAATAAAACGTCCAGCTCTTAAAACACCTTTAAGCTCTAATCTCCTGAGCACTCTTACCAAAATTCTCCATGGTGGAGCAAATGATTCATTTTCCAATATTGTCCTGAAAACAACACCCCAACGATCAATAAATATTAATGCTAGTTTTTCTAAATCTTTATAATCATATTCAATTTCAGTATTGGTATTATTTTTGTGCATTAAAGTCCAACGTCCAGCATTTTCTATTCCATAAACAGGGGATTTTTTCCTTCTTCTGGAATTACTTCTATTACTGTTATATCCAGGTGTGAGTAATGCTCTCAGGCCGGAATAATTGTCACAACTAACAGCACCGTAGGCTACAAGCTCTGCTAAACCTTGTTGGACTTGGCTTTTAAGTAAAGAGGTGTTTTTAATTATTTCATTAAAGAAGCTAGCACCATTATTATCCAAATATTCCATTATTAACTTTGTAGAGCTTGTATAATCAAAATTGGAAATATTTACGGAAGAAAGCAAATTCCATAATTCTAGATTTTCTCTTCTCATAAATGATATGGGAGTTCTCTTTACAGGGCTAGGGGATCCTTTTCCTTTTGTTTTGGGTGGTTCTAACCGGCCCCAAGTAAATTTTCCACTTGTACAAAGTATATCTAGCCATTCTGGATCATAATCTTTTATTCGTGTGGTTATAATATCTCTTTCCCAACTTACTGCAGCAGATACATAACCTTCTAGTTGTCTTAATGTTTTTTCAAGAGATGATAGTCCTGTTTGCATTTCATTGTTTTCAGTTACTCCATGATGAAAGAAAAGAAAACGCATGAAATCTTGAACACTTACTGGTTTAATACTTTCTCTTAAAGAATCTATTGAATATCTATGTATTCTTTGTAAGAGTCTCCTCTCGCACCACTCTTCATTACCTTTCTTATTGGTAAAGTGTCCTCTAAAAACAAAGCCTTCACTTTCAAGAGCAGCCAAGGCACTTTTAATATTATTTTCCGTAATACCAGTTTCTTCAATAAATCTGTTTATGCAGACTGGACCCAACGCTTCAAGTCTACCTCTTATAATCTCCTTTAAAGCTTCCTCAAAACTCCAATTCTGATTTGATATGAAATCTGGAATATTATATTCAAAAGTATTTTCTATATGTGGGAAAATTGTTCTGAATTGAGCAAAACGTTCAGTTGCAATCCAAATTCTCTTATCATCATTATCTACTTTTTTACAATTTGTTGTAATAATACAAAATGCTCTTGAATCAAATCTGAGTAATTCTAGAATATGTCCCCATTCATTATTTATTATTTCAGTAGAAGTTATGTATCCATATATGCTCAAAGCATAATGAAGCTCATCAGCTGATTTTGCTTGTGGCCATGCCTCATTTTTGACATGCTTAATAGATTCTGGATCAAGATTACTCAACTCGGTTGCTTCAGAAGGATCTAACCAACTTCTAGTTCTAACCGCATTCACACGCCTCTCAAAAAACTCAGTATCGTCTAAAAATGCATATGGTCTAGCATTTATGATCTCTTGTGCAAACGGTGATGGTTCACGAAGATCCCTTGATATAAGATCAATATTATTCTTCTCAATATTCAGCAATATGTTTTCTAGCATATCAATGTCCATTGCTTCAGTTAAACAGTCATTTATAGTCTGTGCTACCAGTGGGTGATCGGGTATTTCTCTTTGACCGTCGATATTTTCAAAGCAAGCTATTTGATCTGGAAATACTTGTGCTATAAGATCTTCCGATTGCATTCTTTGCAGTTGCGGAGCTACGCGTTTGCCCGCTCTGTTTCTTTGTATTGCTAAAGCGATAGTCGCATTCCATCGCCAGCGCACATCAAACATTGGTGCATCTAACATTGCCTGAATCAAAGTATCTCTAATAGTTTTCTTATTTAGATAATTAAATACTTCTTCAAGCGGAAAGCTGTGTGATGAGCTTAATGACAGTATTATACTGTCATCGTTTGCTGCAGCTTGAAGTTCGAAATTGAATTTTCGACAAAATTTCTTCCTTAAGGACAAGCCCCATGCTTTATTTACTCTGCTTCCAAATTGAGAATGTATTACAACATGCATATCACCAGCATCATCAAAAAATCTCTCGATTATTATAGTATCTAATGATGGAATATCTCCTAACCCTTTCATTCCATTATATAAATATATTATCGCTTGTTCTGCTGCAGAGTTATCGATGCCGATTTCTTCCTGTAGCCAGCGCACAGCTTTATTGACTTTTATCTTACTGAACATATTTTCCGAATCTGTTTGCAATGGGTCTTCATCTAGAAGTTTAGAAATCTGATTCTTTAGCTTTGAAATAGATTCGCTAAGTTCTATAGTCCGTCCTGCACCTTCACCAAACCAGAACGGCACTGTAGGTGGTATTCCAGTAGCATCTTTTACTAGGATTTTCAAGCCTTCAACACGGAGAAGCTGCCAAGAGTGTGTTCCAAGAGTAAATATATCACCTGGTGTTGATTCTAAGGCAAAATCCTCATTTACACTTCCAATTATTGTTCCTTCGGGGTGCATGACTACCTCATAATCAAACATATCGGGTATAGCACCGCCATTCGTAATTGCAATTAATCTTGCACCTTTTCTTGCTTTGATCCTCGAATTTATTGCATCATAGTGAATATGTGCAGTTTTTCTACCTCGTCGAGGTGTATAGCCTTTTGAAAGCATTTCTATGATATCTTGATATTCCTGTACACATAAATTTCTATATGAGTAAGAATTTTTAATAAGCATGTACAACTTATCGATATTCCATTCTTTTGATGATAGCTCTGCGATAATTTGCTGCGCTAATATGTCAAGCGGCTTCTCAGGCATTTTAATCTCATCTAATTCTCCCTGTTGCACACTTCTTATAAGTGCTATGCATTCGACAAGATCATCTCTTGAAAGTGGGAAAATGACTCCATTAGGAATACCTCCAACATAGTGACGACTTCTTCCAACTCTCTGTAAGAAATTTGAAATGCTTTTTGGGGATGATATTTGAACTACTAAATCGACCGAACCTATATCGATTCCGAGCTCCATGGATGCTGTAGCTATTAGCACTTTTAATTTTCCGGATTTAAGATTTTGTTCAGCTTTTAGTCGATGTTCTTTGCTCATACTGCCATGATGAGATGTAACTTCCTCTTTTTCCATTTTTTCACTGAGTGCTAGAGCAAGTCTTTCAGCTAATCGCCTAGTATTCACAAATATCAATGTTGTATTATGGTTATTGATTAATTTAACAATCTTATCGTAGATCTCACTCCAGACTTTATTGCTCATAACAGCAGTTAGTGGTGAATTAGGAACTTCTACTGTTAGGTCAAATTTACGCTTATGTTTTACTTCAATCAAACTACATTGGGGTTTGTTTTTAATTATATTAGAGTTCCCGACCAGATATTTCGCAATCCTTTCTATAGGCTTTTGAGTTGCAGAAAGGCCAATCCTTTGAATAGGGTAATGAACTAATGATTCAAGTCTTTCTATTGAGAGTGATAAATGAGAACCACGCTTACTGCCAAGAAGTGCATGTATCTCATCAATAATTAGAGTATTAACCTTTGAGAGCATTTCCCTGCCTTTCACACTTGTGAGAAGCAAGTATAAAGATTCTGGTGTTGTAACTAAAATATGAGGAGGACTAGCAATCATTTGCCTCCTTTCATTCTGTGTCGTGTCTCCCGTACGAACCGAAATTTTGATATCTGGTTCGCTTAATCCTAAGAGCAACATCTCCTTTTTTATACCTTCTAGTGGTATTTGTAAATTTTTATGTATGTCATTGCTCAGGGCTTTTAAAGGGGAAACATATAGAATTTGTGTTTCTTGAGAAAGCTGATCGTTTATGCTCTGTTTTATTAATTTATCTATTGAAATATAAAAAGCTGCCAAAGTCTTTCCACTACCCGTAGGTGCCGAAATAAGTGTGTGTTTGCCTTTTTGAATTGATGGCCATGAAAGCCGTTGAGCTTCAGTCGGACTTTTAAAATTTTTTTCGAACCAGTTTTTAGTTGTAACATTAAAATTATCTAGAGTCATATATTTAGAATTATTATTCACTCAAATTAGCGATATTAAAGATTTTAAAATTAAGCTAGTCAAAATTTTACTATATCCTAAACATAGGCAAATTTTGTCTACATTATTTAGAAAATATTTAAGTTAGGTTGATTTAGATAATGCAAAAGTTTGACATGATTATAATATAAGTATTGTGAGAAAAGAATCGGAGACATAGTTTTTATATTTTCTGAAGGAAAATTAATATTTCGTATCTTGTTTTGTAAATTCAAATTCGTCTGGATTGTAACCATTATCCTCCAATATTGACAAAATCTCTTCCTTTTTTTTTAGTAGTTTTGGTGTGCGGCTTAATATCCACCCATATTTTCTGTCTGGATGGCCTATGATTGAATAATCGTAATCATCGCCAAGTTCTATTATCCAATAATCCCCCCAGAATAAGTACCAACCGAATATACTAAAAAAACTTACTTTGAGTTTTGAGTTTGAATTCGTATCTACTATTTTGGCAATACCTTTTGCTACTAAAAGCTTACCATTTTTATCAAAGCATTTATTAACTACATTAATTCTGCTATCATCATACAATTCATATGTTGCAGTAGTATCGGAAACACATTTTTTCTGAAAGCGATTTGGGATTTTAGCAATTTCGTACCAAGTTCCTTTGTACTTTTTTAGATCAACCCTTTTTACCGTGTTTAAAGAAGTAGCATTTTCGGCAAAACAATTTGTTGAAATGGCTATGAATATAATTAATATTTTGATAATCATATTATAAATTATACCCTTTTTAGAAACTTATTATGAGTACTAATCGAAAGAGATTCTTGGCTACGGAATTGGCTAGGGTTGACTACACTTTATAACTTATAATTACACTTAATAACGCTCATAGTATTTAATTATATAGTTGCCAAAATGCCTGAAAATATGGGCATTTCTCAGCTTAAAAAATCTATATAAATTTAGCCCAAATTAATTCAGTAGCGCACGAAAACCCGCATCCTTGCGGAATTGGGGCTTCGAATCCCATGTCCTCTGCTTTCCTTGCATTCTGGTATGAACAGAAACTAACAAGATGAAATTATGGATTAATGAAAGTATTGTAGATATAGAATAAAAACCATACTCAACATACACACACAAATTAATACATTGCGGATAATTTTACAAGATAAATATGGGGACATATTTGCTAAGTAAATTTTGAACTAGGTGTCCAAATAGGTGTCCATATAGTGCTAGTTTGGAGCATTTTGTAGAGTTTGGTATAACATCACTAATTCTGTAAAATTATAATGTTTAGAAGTAGTTAGGTGTTGTATGAATTTGTAAGTTTTACTGATCTGAAAGCGTCCCGAACGCAACGCTCTACCAAACTGAGCTACACCCCGATTTACGT